>CBFHQV010000015.1:0-43379 GCA_965658055.1 Luminiphilus sp.
CTGCAGAAATATGAGCCCGCAAAATTTCACTACACGCTGGGAAATGTCAATTTCAAGCGGTCTGAGATGATCGAACTCATGCAATGCATTTATCAATGCGACAACCCGCGAGATATGCCTGTTGTGTTTTACGATTATGTGTCGAGCCTTTCAACTCCTGACACCCTGGTGGCCTTTAAAGCCGCGGACCAAATTATGTCCTTGAAACTGCTCCGGGAAGATCTTCCATCAACCAAGGTTGTTGCGGTGGTTCGAGACGGCCGAGACGCAATGGTGTCGGCCTGGAAATATGAGGCCCTGATGCACCACTCCGAAGCGCCATGGGGCGCGAAGTTTAAGGCCCAAAAAAACCTGATTGAATTTATGTACACCTGGGGTGTTAGGGCATCTGCCATCTTACAAGCCGAGACCGATGGCCGGCTTCTGATGATTCGATACGAGGATCTTCATCACAATTTTGAAACCACTATCCGCAAAGTCTACGACTACCTCGAAGTTGATAGCCGCGCCGAGGCTATCGCCGAAGTGAAAGCCATTACTGATTTCGAAAAGGTATCGGGCGGCCGGAAGAAAGGAGAAGAAGCCGATTCAGTTGTACGAAAGGGCATTGTGGGTGACTGGAAAAATGAACTCACCCAGCATCAGGCGGATTTAGCTTGGCGAGTCGCCCGACGGCAACTCATCGCCCTTGGATACTCTCAAAATTAGGGGCTATCCATGGTAGCTCGGCATGATATTTAACGCAGTGGCTTGCCAACTAACTCAAAAACGGCTGGGGCAGCACATAGTGGTCAAGCAACATCAGCGGGAAAATGGCCATCAGGTAGACGATTGAAAACCAAAACATCTTCATCGCCCTGCGGTTGTCCAGTGTTCGCAACACCGTCACGGCATGCAAAATAAACATCCCCCCCAGCACCAGTGCCCCTGCCAGATAAAGCCAGCTGCTAAGCCCTAGCGCCACAGGCACTATAGTCGTTACCAACAGGGCCACTGCGTAAATAAGGCTCTGCACCGCGGTATATCGACGGCCATGGGTCACCGGCAACATGGGAATGTCAACCTTGGCGTATTCTTCTTTTCGGGCAATGGCCAGCGCCCAAAAATGAGGTGGGGTCCAGAAAAAAATAATAAGCACCAGCAAAATGGCATGGCCGTCTATCTGGTTGGTGACAGCGGTCCAGCCCAGCAACGGCGGCATCGCACCGGCTAAGCCACCAATGACAATGTTTTGGGGAGTCGCGCGTTTTAAATACAGGGTATAGACGAAGGCATAACCCACTAAGGAGGCAAGCGTGAGCCAGGCGGTCAAGGCATTGACCCAGGTCAGGAGGATAAACATGCCGAGCGAACCAAGTACGAAGGCAAAAATAGCGGCGCCCTGTGAGTCAATTTTTCCCTTCACCAAAGGTCGCCCAGAGGTTCTCGCCATGATCGCATCGATATGTTGGTCCGCTAGGTGGTTGACCGCCGCGGCCGATGCCGCGCAGAGGGCAATGCCGGTACTGGCAAAGATCACGATATCGATAGGTACCGCACCCGGAGTTGCCATGCACATGCCGACGATAGCCGTCAGAATCATCAGCCAGACGACATTGGGTTTGCACAGCTCGTAATAGTCTCGCCAGGTGGCACGCGCGGTAGTCAGACTTGATTCCATCAGAGGGTAAAGCTCCCTGTAAGTGGGGTGCAGGATTGTTGTCGAGAGCAAGCGCCCAACAACGGCTCGACGTCGGCTCGATTACGGGGGATCTGATCAGGCCATGTTGACGGACTGTAGGTGCTGTTGTCAGACTGACATCTCAATAAGGACGGGGGCATAAAAGGCGTGATATCAGTCTTTCGAGAACGGGCAATGGCCGTTATTTTGGTCGCGGCAGCCATTACAGGTATTTCGCTCGCAGGCTCTGGGTACTGGACGCTCTGGCAGTCACAAAAGGCCATCGATGAAGGAGCGCTTCCTCCCGCCTTGATAGCGTTCCCAGAGAGAAGGCCACTGGCCGAATTCATCTTAGTGGATGATGAAAAAGGCGTTTTTGACCTGAAGTCGCTGGAATCTCGCTGGTCGTTTATATTTTTCGGCTTCATGTATTGCCCTGATGTCTGTCCGACAACCCTTTACGATCTCTCTCATGTTAAACGCGAGATCCTTGCCCAAGGTATCGAAGACACCCAAATCCAATTCGTCTTTATTTCAGTCGACCCGGCCCGCGATAAAGCGGCTCAAATCCAACGTTATGTTCAGTACTTTGACCCTGCCTTTCTCGGAGCCACCGGCTCCGTCGGTCAACTTACTAATCTTACTCGGCAGCTTGGCGCGCCCTTCCGGCTCGAAGCTCCCACCGCCGAAAATGTATATGACGTGACCCATTCTGGGGCCGTCTACCTGGTTGACCCGTTGGGTCAGTACACAGGCATCATCAATCCTCCGTTTGTCCCGGCTGATGTGGCGAGACAATTTTCTGACCTTTACCACGCCGCGCCGACGGCAAACTTGGTGAGCAGCCCTTAATCGCTACTCCTTCTTTTCTGCATGCACAGTGTCTACCCGTGCCGGCACGTCCTTACTATGGTCGACCAGCAGGTAGGCGAATGCATACATGAACACCGTAAGCGATAAAAACACGATAATGTGTGTCGTGTAGTTGCTGCCTTCAGTTTTCTGGCCGCCCATTTTTCTCCTCGCTATATTCTTAATTAACTATTTGGTTCAGTGATGCGGTGACGCCGGAGCGACGATGATCAACTCCTTCAGAAAGTGCACCCCGCGCTGAAAAAAGGTCCAATCCGCTTCCAATGACCCGATTGCTACTAGCGTCAGCAACAAGGCAGGGGGTAACAAGATGAAGTAAACCATCGCCAAGCGCTCCCACACCATATGCATGAACACGGCAATGATGAGCCCGGCCTTAAGTACCATGAACAGTAAAATCAGGAACCAGCGCATATAGCCCTGGACCTGGTAGAAATCAACGGCGTAAGACATCGCGCTCAAGACGAATAGCAGTATCCAGATCTTGAAATAAACGCCTAAGGGATGCTGAATCGCCTCTTCCTGCCGCACAACGGACCCATGGCCCTCTACTGCATGTTCCATCACTTACTCCCTTACCACAGGTAGAAAAATGCAAAAATGAAAACCCAAACCAGGTCAACAAAGTGCCAGTACAGACCCAGTATTTCTATCTCTTCGTAGTTGCCGCCCCGACTGGTGAACCACCCTTTTGTATGATCATCCAGATGCCCTCGCGCCACCTTGTAGCTGAAAATGAACAAGAAGATCACGCCGATCGAAACGTGGAAGCCGTGGAAGCCAGTCACCATAAAGAACACAGAGCCAAACTGGGCTGCACCCATCGGATTACCCCAGGGTCTAACGCCTTCCTCAAAGATAAGCTTGCTCCACTCAAATACCTGCATACCCACGAAGGTTGCACCAAGAAGCGCCGTGGCCAGGAGTAGCCAGAAAGTCACCCACTTGTTTTTGCGATAGCCGTAGTTGACCGCAAGCGCCATAGTGCCGCTGGAAGTGATTAGCACAAACGTCATAATCGCAATCAGAATGAGCGGGATCGGCGCGCCGCCAAAGCTCAACGCGAAGACCTCACTGGCGCTCGGCCAAGGATCCAGCGTCGACATGCGCACGGTCATATAAGAGGCAAGAAAGCAGCCAAATATAAACGTGTCACTGACCAGGAAAATCCACATCATTGCCTTGCCCCAAGGCACGCCCTTAAAGGCGCGTTGATCTGAACTCCAGTCGTCAAAGAAACCGGCCAAGCCTGGCTTCAACTCCAGTGAATCCGATGCCATTGTCTCAGTCGACATGGTTTTCTCCCTTTAGATAAAGCCGCAGATTCTGAGCAGAACCTCGAAATTGTCGCCGCTGAACAGCAAGCCAAATACCAGCAGCCAAACCCCCAATAAATAGTGCCAATACAGTGCGCAGTTAGAAACGTTGTGCTCCATCGCGCGCACGTCAACCCGCCCAAAGGCACGACGAATAGCACGCGTAAGCGCCACCATACCCCCGGCCATATGCAAACCATGTACGCCAGTAATCATGAAAAAGAAGCCCACGGATGGATTGCTGAAATCACCCAGCACCATGGCTGTCAGCTGCTGCCATGCGGCCAGTTGCCCCACTAAGAATGCGACGGTCAAAACCCCCGCGCCCACCAAAGCGGCGCGTACTAGCTTGACCTGTCCAGCACGGGCCCACATTAGGGCGACCTGCAGACACAAGCTGCTCAACAACAGCAGGCCCGTGTTAGCCCACAAGAGATTAATCTGAGGGGTAGGTCGCCAGTCCTGATACAGCATGCGCCCACCGTAGGCCACAATCATCAGCAGAAAGAACACGCTCACCACACTCAAGAGTACCTTGAGTGCCGAACGGCGTGAGTTCTGCAAGATCTGCATTCCCGACAGAGCGGGAGCAACGGGACCTGTGTGAGCAATCCAGGGGTGTTCCGTAAAAATAGTACTCATCGCGTCTCTCCCTAGGCTTGCGCATTTCGGGGCGGTACGTTTTGGGGAATAAAGTCGTCCTCAACCCCCGGTACGCTGTAGTCATAGGCCCAGCGATAAACACAAGGCAGTTCTTTACCGAAGTTACCGTGACCCGGAGGCGTCGTCTCGGTTTGCCACTCGAGCGTCGTCGCATTCCAGGGGTTGCCCGGCGCTTTCTTGCCGTTAAACGCGCTGGTAATTAAGTTGTAGAGAAAAACGATTTGTGCAAAGCCCACAACCAGCGCGGCGATCGTAATACTGGCATTAACGCTCTGGGCAGAATCGGGCAGGAAGGTAGTACCGGTGATTTCGAAATATCGACGAGGTACACCCATGATGCCGAGGTAATGCATCGGCAAGAACACCAGATACGAGCCGACGAAGGTGACCCAAAAGTGGAAGCGGGCCATTCCCTCGTGATACCAGCGGCCAGTGATCTTTGGATACCAATGATAGATCGCACCACACACCACCATGACCGGCGCTACCGCCATCACCATATGAAAATGTGCGACCACAAACAGAGTATCAGAAAGCGGCATACTCACCGTAGCGTTTCCAAGGAACAGCCCGGTCATTCCACCGTTAATAAAGAACAGCAGAAAGGCGATCGAAAACAGCATAGGGATCGTCAAATGAATATTGCCGCGCCAGAGCGTCAGTACCCAGTTGTACACTTTAAGCGCAGTGGGTACCGCGATGATTAAGGTCGTCGTCGCGAAGAAGAAGCCAAAGTAGGGATTCATACCACTCACGTACATGTGGTGTGCCCAAACAACAAAGCTCAGCGCACCGATAATGACGATCGCCCACACCATCATTCGATAGCCGAAGATATTCTTTCGCGCATGAATACTGATCAGATCAGAAACAATGCCGAACGCTGGAAGCGCGACGATGTAAACCTCGGGATGACCAAAGAACCAAAAAAGGTGCTGAAACAGTAGCGGATTGCCGCCAACGTGACTGCCCTCATTACCCATGGTCATGATAGCCGGCATGAAGAAGCTGGTGCCCAAAAGCACATCTAGGCTCATCATGATGGCACTGACAAACAGCGCCGGGAAAGCAAACAAGGCGAGGATGGTCGCCACAAAGATTCCCCATACGGTTAGCGGCATACGCATGAGCGTCATACCCCGCGTCCTGGCCTGCAGAATAGTCACCACATAATTCAAGCCGCCCATCGTGAAACCAATGATGAACACGGCCAAGGACGCCAGCATCAACAAAATGCCAGCTTCAGATCCCGGCGTGCCCGGCAGAATTGCCTGGGGAGGGTACAGCGTCCACCCCGCCCCGGTTGAACCGCCCCCCACAAAGAAACTTGCCGCCAACAAGACGACCGCTGTGAAATACACCCAAAAGCTGATCATGTTGAGCCACGGGAACACCATGTCCCGTGCCCCGACCATCAGCGGGATCAAATAATTACCAAACCCGCCGAGAAAGAGCGCCGTGAGCAGATATACCACCATGATCATGCCGTGCATGGTGACCGCCTGAAGGTAATAGGCGGGATCAATAAAGGCGAAGGTGTTGGGCCAGGCTAGCTGCAGTCGCATAAACCATGACAGCACCAGTGCCACCATACCGATCGCAATTGCCGTACCGGCATACTGAATCGCGATAGTCTTTGCGTCCTGGGAAAAAACATATTTCCCCAGCCAAGTCTTGGCGTGATAGAGCTCCATTTCGCCGACTTCGGCGGGGCGAACAAAACTAGTCTCGTCGTGTGCTGCGTATTCCATTATTCTCCCTCGCCTATTTCTGCTGCGCCAGCTCAACCGGCGACTGTTGATTTCCAAGGGTGGCGATGTAAGCCGCCATGTCATAGATGGCCTGATCATCCGTCATGGTGTTTGAGACCAAACCCATCTGCAGACCGTAAAGGTCATCGGCGTGGCGGCCGCGAATGCCGTTGCGGAAATTTTTGATTTGAGAGGCCAAATACCAGTCCTCAAGGCCGGCGATGGCTGGCGCGTTTACCGTCCAGACGCCTTCACCTGCGTCCCCGTGGCATTGTGCGCAGGTGGACGCATAGAGAACTTCCGCTCTCTCGGGATCACCGGAAGCGCTCAGTTCAAATCGCTCGGTAGCTGCACTAAGGCCATAGTCTGCTGCGACATCAAATTCAACCTGACCCGATAGTGTTCCGATGTAACTGACCACGTTGTTGATGGCTGCAGCGTCGGCCAGCATCATCGCCATGGGGGCCATTGTCCTGCCCCAAGTATCGTCCTCATGAGCACCTCGGACACCACGCTTGAAGTGCCTCAACTGACGCTTCATATACTCGCTGTCCATGTTGGCGAGGCCCGGCGCATGCAGCGCCTTGTTGCCCTCGGCGTTAAGGCCGTGACAGGAACTGCATACCGCATAAGTCGCCTCACCCGCGGCAAGGTTGGTATTAAGCTCTGCTTGGGTTTCAGCGAAGGTGGGTTGATCGGCTAGCCAGGTGGCATAGGCCTCTTCGCTATCCACGATGACACGCCCACGCATGGCGTAGTGGCCAACGCCACAAAGTTCCTCACAGAGCAGATCGTAACTGCCCTCTTCCTGGGGCTCAGCCCAAATGTAGGAAACTTGCCCCGGCACGAAGTCCATCTTCACGCGGAACTGTGGCACGGTAAAGTTATGTAAGACGTCGGTAGATCGCAGTAAAAAGGTCACCGGCTGATCGACCTTCAAGTGCAGCACTGGGTCGTAAACGATAATGTCATCCTGACCAAAGGGGTCAGAGGGGTCGATCCCAAGCGGGTTATCCGCGGTCGTGTGGCTAACTGCGACAGCCCCCAGTTTGCCGTCTTCTCCCGGCAAGCGGTAAGACCAGTTCCATTGGCGGGCCAACACCTCCAGGTTCATCGAGTCGTCGGGCGGCGTGACCACGTCTTTCCAGATCAGCAGGCCAGGTGCCAACATGGCCGCGATACCGACCGTCGTCAAAATGGTGAGCCAGCTCTCCATCTTGATGCTCTCCGGCTCATATTCCGCTCGCCGCTCAGGCTTGTTACGGAATTTAATAAGACAATACGCGATAAAAATATTGACCAGCACAAAGGCCAGGCCCGTCACGATAAAGGTCAGCGTGACGGTGCTGTCCATTGAAGACCAGTTAGAGGCTATCGGCGTGAAGTACCAGGGACTGAGCAGGTGAAACACCACAGTTCCCAGTACCAAAACGAGCAAAACAATTGCAGCAAACATAGCTTTTCTCTCGCACCCAGTGCAAAACAATGGGCGCCAAGGCCCCCCCAAGTATCGACTATCAGAGAAAACGCTACTGCCTGAGATTTATCTGATTGATCGATACTCCCTTATCAGTGGCTGTACGTTGCAGCCAACTTATTATTTATTGTTCTTGTGCTTCGGGCCGGCCTTTGAATACCAGGGCCCGACTTCTAAATTTCTCCCAAATCCGCAGGACAAACATCAGCGGCCCAGTGTGGGTGACCTCCGTGCCCGCGCGCCTTAACTTGGGATATTTTTTCACCACTTTTTTTAGCTTCTTCTTATCTGCTTTGTCGGTCTCCACGAACAACACGTGATGGCCTTTATCCAGTGCTTTTTCGAATTTAGTGAAGTGGGTATTCGGCCCTTGCATGCCAATAAAGCCACCTTCCCAGGTAGAAAACCCGAAGCCTACTATCGCCAAGAAAATGAAGGGCACCCATGTCGTTTGCTCTGTGATGCCCGACAGATGGGCCGTCAGCAAAATAGCAGAGGCCAGGACCAACCCGAATACAGCGCCGATCTCGCCGGAATGAATGACGTCTGTTCTTAAAAAACTGGCCACGCGATTGACGTCGTGACTCTCTAGGCCGACTTCATCGTTACTTAAGAGGTAGATTTGGGTACGAGGGATTCCGCGCGACTCGAGGTCGTGCTCGAATTGCTCTAGCTCATCCAAGCTATCGCTCATGTAGTAGAAGCGCTTCATAGGCCCTCCTTGTTATTCATTATTATTAGATGGTCTCGGCGACGCCCTGTGGGTCTTTCGCTTTTAGAGACTCCCAGTCCGGCTGCTTTTACTACCGGCCCTTCGGGCTTTTGTCAGCACCACATTCCCCAACGCGGTGCTACCCCAAGGACTGAGAAGACTCTCCATCAATTTCAGTATAGACCGCCCAGTCGGCGATGAAAAGCCATTGTTTAACGCAAATTCCCTGCTCAAAAAATACCCACCTTTTCCTGGGTGGGAGCATCCTCAGCGCACCGCCACCATGACAAACCACTCAATTAAACGAGCCCGTCTCTGCAGGTTATGCCTGCAGGCAGTCCACGATCAAATTCTTCCGCTGTAGCCACCATAGGCTGATAAACACTGGCTTTCAGGGTGAAGATTCCTCCTGCCAGGCGTAATACCCAACCAACGGGATCATCAAGTGTGCGTAGTCAGAGCCCGGCATCATCACATAGGGCTCGCCGGTGGTGAAATCAGCGCCAAACTTGGCGATCGTGGCAGGATCCTTGGGCATCAGCATCAGATGGGGACCCGACTCGATCCACTGACCCGGCGTCGAATCCGCCTCCTGCAAGACACCCATTTTGGTGTTGTCCTCACCGACATCACCGTGAAGCATCCAAATAAAGGTATCCCGCTCCAACATAGGCTTGGTGCCCGCCAGTGCGGCCTGCATCCATTTCATGCCTTCTGCATCACCACAACCAGGCATGGCGTCGTGTGCGTCTTTCCACCCGCCATCGGGAAAAGGTCGGGGATTCAAGCCTAAACACGTCCAACCGTTAGTCCCCTCCCGCAGCACCTCGCCCTTGCCGCCAATCACGGTGGCGAAGTCGCCAATGTAAGCGGGCGCGGCAGAACTGTAGGCTGCTATCTGCCACTCAGCGGAGGCGTGATCGGTGTTGGCCAATGCCCGCTTCGGCAACGTGAGCGCGGTTTGCATCATATAGCCGCCATCATCATAAATCTGGAATTTGACGTACTTGCCATTCTCAATGGTCGCAACATGTAACGAATCGCTGACGTTGCCGCCCGCGTGAATCTTGGTTGAAACGAACACGGTGTTGCCGCTGGCCTTGTAATCCACCACCTCAACTTCGAAGTCCGGCCAAAGTTCAAGGATGGGGGTAAACACGTTTTCCATCACCGCGTCTGGGCCGTAGTAAGTGCCCGCGTAGGGAAGGCTTTTGGGGGCAATCCATTCAACATCGCTTGCCTGAGTTGCCGCCCACGCTGCCATATCGCCCTGCTGAAAGGCCGTGTAACCCGCCTTGGCAGCCTCGATGATCGCCGCATCATCAGCAGGCTTCTGGCAGGCGCTCAGAAAAACACTTAACGCGCCCAGAAAAATAATTTTTGTCGATTTTTTCATGTTCCCTGTCCTCTCTCTTTCCTTCACGCTTGGATAAGGCCAGCCTGACGATTCACCTCTAAAAAGTCCAGCGGCTAGTCCCGACACTAGAAATGTCATGGTTAGTGCTGGGCATTGTTGCCAGAACTTAGTTTACAGCTGGCAAGGTGGTGGTCGTCACTTTACTATTTGAGTCTACATGGATGAGCACGGAAAACGTGCCATCACCCCTCAGGAACTACAGGCATGCTCAACCCCGCAACCGCTGGCTTGCTATCGGATCAGGACGTCATAGATCGCCTCTTTCAACACATCGATGAGGGCACTACCGATCTCGGGACCGAGCAATGGAAAGAGCCGGTATCCAATTACACCAGCCAGGCACGGTTCGATCGGGAAATTGCCCTGCTCCGGCGTCGACCTATTGTGTTCTGTCCGTCAGCTGCACTTCCTGATATCGGTAGCTATATAACTCGTACTGCCGCAGGGACACCGCTTTTAGTGGCACGCGGCCGTGACAACAAAGTGCGTGCGTTCATCAATGCCTGCCGACACCGTGGCATGCAGGTGGCGAACGGTGAAGGTTGCGCCCGGTCTTTCTCCTGCCCTTATCACGCATGGACCTATGATTTGGATGGAAGCCTGAAAGGCGTGCCGGGCGCGGATGGCTTCCCGGACTTGGATCTGACGGCTAACGGCTTGGTCGAGGTGGCTACCTGGGAGTGTGGCGGATTGGTTTATGTGATGCAGGACGGCCAACCCGGGTCCCCACTGCCCATAACCGTCTACGATTTCTTTACCCCCAATCAGATTCTCTTCCATCAAAGCAAAACCGAGGATTCTGCAAACTGGAAACTCCTCACCGAAACCCTTCTTGAGGGCTATCACATTAAATCCCTGCACCGGGAAAGCTTTTTTCCCTATGGCTTTGATAACACCAATATTGTCGAAAACTTTGGTGAAAACTCGCGGGTTATCTACCCCTTTAAACGAATGGAAAAGCTGCGTTCGGTGGCAAGAGAACAGCGGGACATTAGCGGGATGGCCACGCTGGTGTACCTACTGTTTCCTAATGTCAGTATCGCCGTGCTGTCAAAGCACACCAGCGTGACAATCATCGAGCCGATCAGCCCAACCGAAACCCACATGGTGTCCTACCACATGAAACACCGGGATACGGAAGACACCACCATTACTCTGGAAGACGCCAGGCGAGACCTGGACTTTGTGAATCAATCGGGACAAGCGGAAGACCGAGAGGCCGCCCGGGCAATTCAGGAGACGGTCACCACGCGAGCCAACTCACACCTGACCTTTGGTTACTACGAAAAAGCCATCGTTGCCTTTCACCAGCAGCTACACCATCAATTGGCCGAGCAGGAATGAACACCTTAGACTTTTTTGTCCTTAGCAAGCGGTGGCGCACATTTACAAATAGGTGTTTAGACCAACTTGGTAAGACTGCCCGTCACAGACTACCCGTTGGCTTGTTCGCACTAACAATTCTTACCACTGCTTGCTCAAAAACTCCGAACTCGGAAGTGAACGGCTGTCAGCCCGCGGACACCTTCTTAGAAAACGCGACCATTTACACTGCCGACGAGGGACTATGGACCGCAGAGGTGTTAGCGATTCAAGACGGCCATTTTGTCTTTGTCGGCACTGCCGAGCAAGGCGCTCCCTGGCGCTGTGGCGCAGAAAAAATTCTCGATGTAAGCGGTGGGTTTGTGTTTCCGGGCTTTACCGACAGTCACCAGCATCTTGAGGGTATAGGACGGCGCACACGTACCCTGAGTCTTTTTAACAGCAAGAGCCTCGCGGAGACAGTGTCCAACATCAAAGCCTGGGCCGACGGTATTCCAGAGGGCGACTGGGTATTGGGCCGAGGCTGGATCGAGCGCGAATGGGAAGATGAGCAGCGATTTCTGACCCGTAAGGATGTCGATGCTTTCACGCTCAATAAACCGCTGTATCTGCCACGGGCAGATGGCGTCTCTGCGCTGGTTAACAGCAAGGCACTGGCACTGGCCGGCGTAAACCGACGGACTCCTGATCCAGAGGGGGGGCAATATCAGCGAGATGAAAGCGGAGAGCTCACCGGCTATATCCTCGGCACTGCAATGGATGCTGTTCGCGCCATCCTGCCTTCAGAGACCGATGAGTATCTTAAAGAGAATCTACTACGGGGCATGCAAGTCAACGTATCCCGCGGCTGGACCCAAACCCATGACGCCGGGATGTCCTGGCGACAGGTATCCCTTCTCAGAGATCTGCATCGACAACGTAAAATGCTTCATCGGATATATATCGCGGTACCCGTTGAGGAGGCCCCGCTGCTTTTCGAGCACGGGCCGGATAAATCCGAAGATGGTTTCCTTGACTTGGCTGCGATAAAGGTCTTTATCGATGGCACGCTGGGCTCTCGCGGCGCTGCCCTTATCGAACCCTATGCGGATGCCGACACCCGGGGCTTTATGGACCGAACGACCCGGGAAGAGTTGATGCCCGTGTTAGCGCAAGCATTAGAGGATCGCATTCAGATCATGACCCACGTCATTGGAGACCGCGCCGTCAAAAGCATTCTGGACTGGTATGCCGCGGCTATCGAAGCCAGCTCCTCCAATAATTGGACGAAGGAAGACTTGCGATGGCGCTTGGAACACGCCCAGATCATTCAGCCCGAGGATCAAGTGCGTATGGCTGAAATGGGCGTTATTCCCTCTATGCAGCCCAGCCACGCCATTGGAGATCTTAATTTCGCACCCGATCGACTCGGACCCGAGCGGCTGCAGTACGCCTATCCATGGAGATCTCTAGTGAATCTAGGATTACCCATTCTCGCGGGATCGGACGCTCCCGTCGAAATTGGGGATCCGAGGATCGAATTTTACGCCGCCATTACCCGATCACGCCTCGATGGCAGCCAGGACGAGGGCTGGCATCCGGAGTTTGCCGTGTCTCGGGCGGAGGCGCTGAAGATGTTTACCCTCTGGCCTGCCTACGGCGCTTTCCAAGAGGCGGAGCGGGGATCAATCACGGTAGGTAAGCGCGCGGATCTTAGTATCTTTGATACAGATTTTATGACCGCGGACCCTCAGGCGATCCTGAAGGCCAAAACACTCCTGACCATCGTAGGCGGCGACGTCGTCTATAACGGAAGCACACAGAACTGAAACCGGAAGCGCGAGTTGCTCGGCTTCTCGCCCCGAGACGCTTTTCCGAGATCCTGCCCCCAGAATCCTATTGCTGCTGATCAACCCACGCGGTGACTTGATCTTTCAGCAACGCCAATGGCATGGCCCCGTTCATGAGCAACAGTTCGTGGAACTGTCGAATATCAAAGCTTTCACCAAGGGCTTCCTCAGCAGCCTCCCGCAGCTCAAGAATGGCTAGCTGGCCGGTCTTATAGCCCGTCGCCTGTCCCGGCCAAACTGAATAACGCTCGATCTCTCGGGTGACCTCTTCTTCCGTCATGCCCGTCTTGGCGAGCATGTACTCGATGGCCTCTTCGCGACTCCAGCGCTTGGCATGGATACCCGTGTCCACCACAAGCCGAACCGCGCGAAACATCTCGGCTTGTAACCTGCCAAGATCACCGAGGGGATCGTCGTCGTAGAGACCCATATCAGTTTTGGCAATTCGCTCCGAGTAGAGCGCCCACCCTTCGGTAAAGGCATTAAACGGGGACAGCTTGCGCAGCAACGGAACATCTTCGATCAGCTGTGACGCCGACAATTGAAAGTGGTGCCCTGGCGAACCTTCATGAATCATCAACGTGGGCAGTGTCCAGCGCGGATTATCGGCAGTATTTTTCTGATTGATGTAGAACCGACCCGGGCGAGAGCCATCCAGAGCTGGCGAGCTGTAGTATCCCCCTGCGGATGAATCCTGGGCGTGCACTGGCACCCTCACGATCTCGAGTGGCTGCGGCGGTATGGTAATGAAGAATTCTGCGACCCGCGCCATAACTTTCTCGTCGAAGGATTCGAGATAGGCAATCATCTCCTCACGACCCTCATCGGTATTGTCAAACTGCTGGGTAGGGTCTTCCATCACCACGCGAACGCGAGTGGCGATATCTCCATCGGGTATTTGTTGCGCATCCAGAATGGCATGCATCTCTCCTTCGATTCGCACTACCTCGGAAAGACCGATCTCATGCACCTGCTCAGGGGTGTAATCAGTCGTCGTGCTGGATCGAAGACGGTGTCGGTAGATCGCGTCCCCATTGGGAATGCGCCAAATTCCGGCGTCGTGGTTGGTTTGGGTAGCGAGTTCCTCAAACAACGCGATCATACCCTCGTATCCAGGTATTACCTCGGACGCCACGCGGGCTTGGGCATCCGACACCAGTAAAGCTTGGTCCTCAGCGTTTATCCCGGCTACTTCTGACAAACGACTGCCAAAATCGGTGACCAGAACATTTTGCGCAGCTCCCTCGGCAATAAACTGGCGCATACCAGCCAGAGATTTCTCGATCACAAAGTCAGGGGGAATTACGCCATGATTCTGATCGTCGACAACCCGGTCTTTAACCTCCCGGAGTACCCGACCGAATTCGGTCAAGCGCGACAAATAGCGATCCGCGCTGCGCCGATCAACGATGGCATGAGCGTCTGTTAGAAACTCCGGGAGGTTTACCGTCACGCCAGAAATTTGGTTGACCCGGTAACCGTTGTATTCCATTTCCGCATCAATTAGCCAATCGTCAAATAACCAAGCCGCAATTTTCCAACTCAAAAGCTCCTGCCCCTCGAGACCTTCGGGGCCGTAACGATCGAGTCCGGCGCGTGCCTGTCTGAGTTTTTCCAGCGACCGCTCATCACCCTCTTTGGTGTAGTCCGCCAACTTGCCACTGTGAAAATCGAGCAGGGTGTTATCGATCAGTCCCAACCGGGTCAACAATTCGGGTGAATCAGTGGCGAGCTGAATCGACACCTTATTGATATAGTTGTTCACCCCTACTGGGGTGATCCAGAACCAAAAAGAAGCCGCAATCACAGCCGCTATGGCTACTGCTAGAACACCCAGTAATCCGTTTTTTATGCCACTCACCGTCTTTACGATCTCCATCCATTAGGTGTTCACACACCGACAGCCCAAAGGCGGGGCCAAAGTGTTTTGGCCATTTCAAGTAGCCTCGCTATTGCCGCAACGCCATTGCCGCAACCACTCCGGCACCTGCCCAAACCCACTCACCAAGGTCGCCCGCAAATGAGGGGGCTTAGGGGTTGAAAGGGCCGGCAGAGTAGCAATTTCCCGCAAGCAAAGACAATCCTCCCCAAACAGGTTAGGTCCCTGCATTAACAGATGATTTACACCAAACGACCAGCCGCTCTTAAGTGCGCCAGCAAGCCTTTGGCCGCCTCGGTGATTAAATCGAGCACCTGCTCAAAACCCTCATCTCCCCCGTAATAGGGATCCGGCACATCCCGCGGTGCATCCGAACCTGCGAATGCCAAAAAGCGGTGCAGCTCGGCCGAAGCGTCCACTGGCCTGAGTATTTCGAGGTCCTCAACATTGCTGTCATCCATGGCTATGACAAAATCAAATTCGTAAAAATCTGCCGCGGTGGCCTGACGTGCCCGCAAGCCCGAAATGTCAACGCCGCGACCTTTTGCCGCCATTACTGCCCGGGCATCAGGCGGCTTTCCGGCATGCCAATTAGCGGTGCCAGCCGAGTCGATGCGGATTTGATCAGCAACACCTTGCTCCTGACAAAGCCTTCGAAAAACGCCCTCCGCCGTGGGTGAGCGACAGATATTCCCGAGGCAAACAAACAGTACAGAAACCATAGCAATTCATCGTTTATCGACAACAGAAGAGGTGGTGACATTCTTCGCGAGAGCGGAATAATCTCACGTCGGGAGCTCGCGACCTACTGACAGTTTTTGGTTAAGCTGGGCAAACCCACCACCAGGATACACGTCATGCGCCGAGTGATCGCCCCCATTGTCCTTGTTTTTCTCGCTGGAATCGCCACAGCAAGCCTCGCCAAAGCCAGCACACCAAGTGATGATGCTCTTGAAGTAGACAGCGCTATTAGCGCAGATAGGCTGGAGCACATTGTTCGAACTCTCGCTTCTGATGCCTTTGAAGGCAGGGCACCGGGCACCGCTGGCGAAGACAAAACCGTGGCTTTTCTCATTGAGCAGATGAAAGCCATTGGCTTGGAACCCGGTGGGGGGGCTGGTCTCTGGACACAAGCGGTCCCCATGATGCGAACTGTTGTGCAATCGCCGATGACCATGTCCTTTTCAGGACCCGAGGGCTCCTTGTCCCTCGAGCAGGGAGTCACGGCATCGATCGATACCGCGACAGGTTTAGATCAGGTGCTCGTGAAAAAGGCTCCCGTCGTGTTTGTGGGCTTCGGTGCGCATGCGCCAGAGCAGGACTGGGACGACTACGGTGATATCGATCTTACTGGGAAAGTCGCGCTGTTCTTGGTGAATGATCCGGATTTTGCGGCAGCTCCTGACGAACCCGTGGCGGGAAGATTCGGCAATCGGCGCATGACCTATTACGGCCGCTGGGCCTACAAATACGAAGAAGCCGCCCGACGCGGCGCCGTTGGCGCACTAGTGATTCACGAAACCCAAGCGGCGGGCTATGGCTGGAGCGTCGCAGCTGCCGGCGCCGGCGAGAATGTGTCCCTCGCCAACAAAAATCCTGCACTTCCCCCCGTCTCCTTTCAAGGCTGGCTCCATAACGATGCGGCAACGACCTTGCTCGCCCAGGCAGGCCGCAACCTTGATGACCTGCGAATTGCCGCAAGAAGCGACAACTTTTCAGCCTTCGAGCTTGAGGGAATCACGCTGTCCACCGACCTTTCTGTCGACGTTTCCCGGTTTAACAGCCGCAACGTGCTCGGGCGGCTCCCCGGGAAGGTCAGACCCGACGAAACCATCATGGTGTCGGCGCACTGGGATGCCTATGGTGTTGGCGCTCCCGACCAAGACGGACGAACGGTGCGCGCTGGGGCCAATGACGATGCCCTGGGTAGCGCCGGCGTACTTGAAATTGCTCGAGTGCTGAAAGCCGCCGGAGGCCTTGAGCGAACCGTTGTCTTTGCTTTTTGGACGGCTGAAGAAGCCGGTCTGGTGGGCTCAATGGCCTACGCAGCCGATCCGGTATTTCCGCTGGAAACGACCGTCGCTAATTTTACCCTAGACATTTTACAGACTGCGGGGGCCGCCAACGATGTCATCCTAGTAGGCAAAGGCCAAAGCGAACTAGAGGACGACCTCGCTCGACTTGCCAGCACCCAAGGGCGATATGTAACTGAAGAAAATCTTCCGGAGAATGGCTTGTTTTATCGGGCTGATCATTTTTCGATGGCGCGCGCCGGTGTGCCCGTGCTCCTGATCATGGGAATTGCCGGTGGCGCCGACCTTGTTGAAGGCGGGCGCGAAGCAGGCGATCAGTGGATCGCTGATTATGTCGGCAACTGTTACCACAAACCTTGTGATGCCTGGTCGCCCGATTGGGATCTAACTGGCGCGATACAAGATATCGAATTGTTTCGAACCATGATTACCGAGCTTGGAAATTCACCTCGCTGGCCCCAATGGAAACCGGGCTCAGAGTTCAAAGCAATCAGGGATAGCTCAACAACCCTGCGCCAATAATCCCATGCTAAGGGCGCGCGCCCTCGAACAACGTACCCTCCAGAAGCCGGTGGAAATATTCCGGATTCTCCATGTGAGGCAGGTGACCTGACTCGGGCACCGTGTACTCGCTACGCCTCGGGAGGAGCCGATCCAGCTTTTCAGCAAAGTCTTGGTAGACCACGACCGTGTCGCTGTCACCCCAGATCGTTGTCACTGGAATGGTCGATTCCTGTAGGTCCGCGTGGATGCGATCAAGCTCGGTGGAATCATGATTTTTACGGGTCGATATAAGCGCTCTCGCAAACCCTTTGTGAATCAGAAGATCTGCATATTTATCGGCCCAGTCTGGAAAGCGACCAGGGTATTTAAAATCTGCGAGCTGGCCCTCCGGCAACTGGGGGTAGGTTGCAATCAGCGCATCAATTTCCGCCTGGGTGACCCTCGTATCGGGTGAGCGCATGACATCCCGAAAACCGGACGATGCGACGTAGATCAGACCCTCAACCCTATCGGGTTCGAGGCCCGCAAGCTGACTGATCACCCGGCCACCATTGGACAGCCCGATGAACGTCCCTCGCTCTAGCGCAAAATAATCCATGAGCTCGAGCACCTGAGTAGCAAACAGCGTGTCGGTATAGTCGACATCAGGATTGTCCGAGAATCCACGCCCATAGAGGTCCAGCGTCAAAACACAGCGCTGCTTGCGCGTCAAAAAATCAAAGGTCGGATCCCAGATATAAGAAGGCACAGAAAATCCATGGACCAATACGACGGGGTTTTTACAGTCCGACATATTGGATGTTCTGTAGTAGGTGTGCCCCGCGGAGAGTTCGACAAAGCCGGCCCCTTCTGCCAACCTTAGGCTGTTTCTAAAGTCGGCGTCTTTAGCGATGGATTCGTAGTCGTGCGCGCTGAGAGGAAATGCCAAAAGGGCGATGACTACCATTAACAGTGTGCGCGAAGCAGCAAGAAGCGGCTGGATATTCATTAAAGACTCTCTGTCACAAACGGCTCACACCGTGATAATAAGAAGGCTCCTTGTCTCGGTGCAAATAAAATCAACAGCATCACAGAAAATGTAACCATGGCAGAAGTAACACCACGAATCATCATTATCGGCGCCGGCATGGCGGGTATTCTCGCCGGCATAAAGCTGAAATCAGCGGGTATTAAAGATTTTACACTCTACGAAAAAGCGAGTCAGATCGGCGGCACTTGGCGTGAAAACACCTACCCAGGTCTCACCTGCGATGTACCCTCTCACCACTACACCTATACTTTCGAACGAAACCCTACCTGGACCCGTCACCTGCCACCGGGCCCCGAAGTACAAGCCTACTTTGTCAGAGTTTTCGAAAAATATGGGCTTGCTGCTTACACTCAATTTGAGGAAGAGCTAATAGCAGCATCTTATGAGGGCGGCCAATGGAATCTACAGTTTGCCTCTGGCCACACCGACACTGCGTCAATCGTCATCATGGCAACCGGGGTATTGCACCACCCTAAGATGCCAGAGATCGCCGGCATCGACCGGTTTGATGGCGATATTTTTCATACGGCTCGATGGGATCATTCGGTGCAACTCGAGGGGCGTCGCGTTGGTGTCGTTGGCAACGGATCTACCGGCGTGCAGATTGTCTCGGCCCTGGCCGGAATTGCGAGCAAGCTGTGCCACTTTCAGCGGACGGCGCAATGGATAATGCCGGTGGAGAACGGCTATTTTTCCGAAGAGGAGCAACGTGCATTTGAAGACCCTGAAGTACTTCGGGAAGCCATGAATATGCCCGAGTATCTTGCCTCCGTAGAAGCCTACACCCAGGCACTCACTGATGAGAACTCCGAGGGCGCCAAGGCGCTGGGGGACGCCTGTCGGCTCAACTTAGAGCAAAGCATTGTGAACCCTGCGCTCAGGGAGCAATTAACGCCCGATCATCAGCCCCTGTGCAAGCGACTTATCTTTTCGCCAGACTACTATCGCGCAATTCAAGACCCCGACGCTTCACTGGTCACTGCGCCCATCGAGGCGATAGAACCGGAAGGCATCCGCACAGCAGATGGCCACCTTCATGAGCTGGACGTCATTGCGCTCGCGACAGGGTTTGATACCAGGGCCTTCATGCGTCCCATGCGAATCTGTGGGCGCAACGGCGTTAGCCTTGAGGATCTTTGGAGCGACTACCCCAAGGCCTACCTGGCCATTTCAATGCCCGACATGCCCAACCTGTTTATGCTGAACGGCCCCAACGGCCCGGTCGGAAATTTTTCCTTGATCGATATCGCCGAGCACCAATGGGACTACATTTGGCAGCTAGTGGAACCGGTATTAACGGGTCAGGCAAAAGAAGTGAGCTGCTCCTATGACGCCCTGGCGGCCTACGAGGAAACCCGAAGCGATGCCGCAAAACAGACCGTGTGGTTCAGAGGCGGATGCCAAAGTTGGTATTTGGATAGCCGAGGCGTGCCCGCAAGCTGGCCCTGGACCTACGGTGATTTTGTGAGTGCGATGGAATCGCCCGACTTATCTGACTTCGACCTCGTCAGTTAACCAGCGTCTGAACGCTAACAAACTCTTCCTACTGATGATGAATTGGAGTAAACGACTCCTAGCGAGCAAGGAAAACAAGATCCTGTTAGGGATTTAACTCCTTCACCATCTCGTCGCGCATCACAAATTTCTGAATTTTACCCGTAACGGTCATGGGGTACTCAGTCACAAAGCGCACGTATCGAGGAATCTTGAAGTGCGTGATCTGATCTTTACAAAAGGCTTTTAGATCCTCCTCCGTCATCGTTTGTCCGTCGTTAAGCTGAACCCAGGCACAAACCTCCTCGCCCATCTTTTCATCGGGGATGCCGAAGACTTGCACCTCTGAGATAGCGGGATGCTGATACAGAAATTCTTCAATCTCGCGCGGATAAATATTCTCGCCGCCGCGGATAATCATGTCTTTGATGCGACCAACAATGCGAACGTAGCCCTCGCCATCCATGGTGGCGAGATCCCCCGAATGCAGCCAGCCCGCTTCATCGATGGTTTCGGCGGTGCGCTCAGGGTCGTTCCAATATTCACGCATCACTGAATACCCGCGCGTGCAAATCTCTCCTTTTTCACCAATCGCGACTACTCGATTCGATTCATCAACGATCTTTATTTCAACCCAAGGCATGGCTCGCCCAACGGTCTCGGTCCTGCGTTCAAGCGAATCATCAGGAAGCGTCATGTTGTTAATGGGACTGAGTTCCGTCTGGCCAT
This sequence comes from Luminiphilus sp., assembly GCA_965658055.1. Classification (GTDB taxonomy): domain Bacteria; phylum Pseudomonadota; class Gammaproteobacteria; order Pseudomonadales; family Halieaceae; genus Luminiphilus. The sequence continues at coordinate 20,691 of CBFHQV010000015.1, forward strand.
AACCAATCAAGATGTCTTCCATATGCATCTGAGAGATTACGCGCTTCATGATCTCGACCGGGCACGGCGCGCCCGCCATGATGCCAGTGCGAAGAGACGATAGATCAAACTCAGCAAACTGCGGGTGATCGAGCTCGGTAATAAACATGGTAGGCACACCGTGCAACGCCGTGCATTTTTCAGCCTCAACGGCCCGCAGTGTTTCAAGGGGGTCAAAGGCCTCCCCGGGAAAGACCATCGCGGAGCCATGGGATACGCACGCCAACACCGAGAGCACCATGCCGAAACAATGATAAAGCGGCACCGGGATGCACAGCCTATCGGTTGCGGTGAGCTTCATGGCCTCGCCCGTTAAGTATCCATTATTCAAGATGTTGCAGTGAGTGAGGGTGGCGCCCTTCGGATTGCCCGTGGTACCACTCGTAAACTGGATGTTGATCGCGTCATCCGGCTTTAAAAGTTCCTGTAGCTCTTCAAGTCGGTCGGCTTCAACCTCGCCACCAAGCAGGCACACATCTTCGAAATTGAGCATGCCTTCGGTCTTCACGGTGCCCATGCGAATGACCGTTCTGAGGTGCGGTAGCTTCTCGGCCTGCAGCTTACCCGGCTCTGAGGCCGCAAGCTCGGGCGCCAAGGTATTCAACATGCCTAGGTAGTCACTGGTCTTGAACGACTCCGCGGCGATCACCACCTTGCACTCCACTTTGTTGAGGGCAAATTCAAGCTCGTAGAGCCGATACGCTGGATTTATGCAGACCATGATCGCGCCGATCTTCGCTGTCGCCAGCTGCACCATGACCCACTCGTGGCTATTAGGGCCCCAGATGCCGACGCGATCACCCGGGGCTATCCCAAGTGCGAGTAACCCTGTTGCGAGTTCGTTGACTTTTTTCTGAAGTTCGCGGTATGTCCAACGCACGTCCTGATGACGAACGATCAATGCATCCTGATCGGGGTGCTGCTCGCAAATACGATCAAAATAAACCCCGATCGTCTCGTAAATTATTTGTGTAGTAGAAGCACCACAGTAGTAGCTTTTTGATAGCGTTTTCACAACGTTCTCTCTTATCGTTTTTCACTTCTTACATTAGACCATTCATGCTTAGGCAGCTAAAAGAAGGGCCCGCCCTCACTCACGGTAAAAGATCAATCAGTACAAACCGAGTCATCCGTTACAAAGGTTCTCACGCCGTTGGCAAAGGTCTGCCCTTGATTAAACTCCATAGCAAATTCTGCCCGACCGCCAACAGAGCTCATCAAAATAAGCCCAACGACCTGGCCGTTAGTAATGAGCGTCCACGTGCCCTCGTACTGGCTGTTGCTTCCGCCCGAGCCAAAACCCCCGCCTGCATCAACGCTGACGCCGCCCTGTTGTATCGCCGCGAAAGTTTTATCTCGGCAGAGGTGAATAATGCTTTGCGAGCTGTAACCGCCGCCGGTGCTGTAACCGTCAACGCTCCCTCCCGACGAGTAATAACTTTCCATTTGCGTGAGACGCTTTCCCGCCAGGTGCTGGTACCACTGTGCTAACCCGGGGTGATCCGATGTAAAACCCGGCGCCATTTGCGGCGGAGATTGCTGTTGCTGATCTTGTGCCAACACCCCAGATGCAACCAATAAAATTTGCACAAAAATAACGCTTATTTGCTTCAGTAAAATCATTTTTACACGCTCCAAATAGACGCTCTGGCCAAAATACCATCATCTTTACAGCCAGGACTGCTGGCTGTCTGTTGTACCCTAAGTTTCCTGCGGCACATGCTGTTGGGCAAGAATTTTATCCACCTCCTCCCGATACGCCGCATACGCTTTATGCTTCGAAAAACCCAAGCCAAGCATAACCTCGGTCTCACAAAAGGGCTCGATGCGATCTCCAGTGGAGCGTAGAAATACCACCTGCTCCATTTTCCCGCCATCGATAACCTCGCCCCAAAGCTGTCGCGAGGGATGCTGCGGGTGTGTCTCGAGCCAGCGAGCGATGATTTCTACCGAGGGCACGCACAGCGAGTGTTGAATAGACATATCCTGAAGTGTCTGGTCACCCAACAAGACATCAGTAACTGTCGCCGAACCCACTAATGGGTTGTCAACAAGCACTACCGCATCAGCAGACTGAAAGAGTGCTTCCAGAGTTAATTGCTCACCGGCATTCACCTGAGTTGGCAGGAAGACAAATAAGCACAAGCAGAGATTTTGCGGCCATTTCATTTAGTGTCATTACCCCCAACACGCACATCATAAATGTAGCAAGGGCTGAACCTCACGGGCAAACCGGTGCAAATCCTCAAGATAATGAGGAAACGTCAGCATCGCGAGATCGACACCCAGCCGATTGGCCTCCCTCAGCTGTTCTGCCACATCTTCAGCCGTTCCGTTTACATGCACGCCACCGCCCGAGGCGGCCAGCATATCTGAGGTAAAGGCATCGAAAGAACCACTCCCCGCTGTTAAGTCGTGTAGCCAATTTGCTGTGGCAACCTCATCTTTCTTTTCGATGATGGCGTGCAACTGGTCCTCGGCCTGATCCCTTGAATTTCCCCAGAGTACAAAAGGAAAGATGGCGGTACGGACCTCGCGATGATGCGCTTCGGCCCGTGTATTGATATCGCCAATGATAGGGGCGACATCCGGTATCGACGGAGTAGAGATAAATGCCCAATCACACAATCTCGCGGTCATTGCCTTGGCATCTTCGGACGCACCGGCGTTAGCGATTTGTGGGGGCACATCGGGAATTGGCGAGGCCTGCCCACCCTTCACGTGATACCAGTCACTGGTGTAGTCAAAGGGTTGGCCTGCCTCTGACCAAAGTCCCCGAAGGATCTCAATAAAAGCGGCTGTCCTGTCATACCGCCGGGCATGATCCTCCAGCTCGATTCCCATCATGCCGAACTCGCGCTCACTCCACCCCGAAACCACATTCAAGCCCCATCGGTTGCCGCTAATATGCGCCAGCGTCGCGCCCATCTTGGCAATCACAAAGGGATGGAATAAGGGGACGTGCACTGTTGAAAAAATATTGATGCGACTTGTTGCGCGGAGTAAGGCCGACGCCCAGGTCGTTGTCTCTAGAGACGTACCCAGAAAATTGGTCTCACCACCAAATCCGCGCCAGCGGGATACCGGAAAAAGGTATTCAAAATCGTATTGCTCTGCAGCTAGCGCAATGGCCTCGTTAGAAGCATAGGTCCACTGGTCCTGCGCGACGTCGTGGGTCGAGATCGAAGGCATGTTTGAGCAATTGGGCATAAACAAGCCAAGGGACAGCCGCCGCTGAGCCATTTAAAAGTACCCCTAACTAACCAGAATGTAATGACACTGGAAGTGAAGAAAATCCACGAAATAAGAAGGCTTTTCGCTGCTCCGCCCCGTTGATGTCCACCACAAAGTCGGGAAAGTGGGTAAAAAGCGCCTCCAAAAAAACCTTACCTTCAAGGCGGGCAAGGGCTGCACCGACGCAGTAATGAATGCCACCCCCAAAAGTAAGTGGCTTTTGCTCTCGCGGTGAAATATCGAATACTTCGGGCTGACTGAAAACCAACGCATCCCGATTCGCAGCCGCAACAATAGTCAGCACCCGATCCCCTTCAGGGATCTCAACACCGGCAATAACCTGTGGGCTCAAGGCGGTACGGTAAGTCGCCTGAAGCGACGAATCGTATCGAAGAATTTCTTCAGTGGCGGCTTCTGCTAGCGAGAGATCTGCCGCCAGCCTCTGTCTCTGACCTTCATGAGTACCCAGCAAATACATGCCATTACCAATCATGTGTGCGGTGGTCTCGAAGCCAGCACCGAACAGCCCTATCACCGAGGTGGTCAATTCTTCTTGAGTAAGGGCGTCTGTGCCCTCACCTGCCTGTACCATGGCTGTCGTAAGATCGTCTTTCGGTGATTTTCGACGACGATCAAATAGCTCATCAAAAAAATCGGTGAGAAAATCCATCTGCCGGTTAGCTAGGGCGAGCTCTTCCTCCGCGAGTGAACGAGTCTCAAAAACGGGGAAGGTATCGGCAACCGCCTGATTGAGCTGCAATAGCAGGTCTTCAGAAAACTCTCCCTCTTCCTAAATCCAAGCCTCACGGCCGCGTTAAGGACAACCTTCGAGAATCTTCGACATCAGCCAGAGATCAGGATTGTCGTCCTGAAGGCAAATGGCCGGGCATTTTGCGCAGGATTAGACCTGTCGGGCGGGGAATGGTCTACCGAATCAACGCCCAATTCGCTGCTGGGCTTACAACAAAGTATTTCCGATATCTTCCGCGCAATGCGGCGCTGTCCCCAACCCATCATAAGCTGTGTGCAAGGAGCTGCCTGCGGCGGTGGGTTTAGTCTGGCACTGGCCTCGGACATCCGTATTGCCGCGGACACCGCCAAAATGAATGCTGCCTACATAAAGGCTGGGCTAACTGCCTGTGATATGGCTTGCAGCTATTTGTTGCCCCGCCTCATAGGGCTCTCTGTTGCAAGTGAACTCATGATGACTGGCCGCTTCATCGGCGCCGAGAGAGCGCTCGCCGTGAACCTGGTCTCGCAGGTAGTTCCGGAGGGCGAGCTCGATGCAGCAGCCCAAAGCTTTATTGATGACATGCTAGCTACCTCCCCCATGGGGCTTCGACTGACAAAGGACGGTCTCAATATGAGTATCGACGCGGGATCTCTCGACGCAGCGATGGCATTGGAGGATCGGCAGCAATCATTGGTCGCCATGACAGAAGATGCTCATGAGGCTGTTGCTGCGTTTATTAATAAGCGCGCACCGAACTGGCAAGATCGCTAAGCGGGGCGGCTTTTTCCCGTCTATCTATCGCCGATGTGCAAAAGTCCTCTAGGGCTCGCTGCCTCGCCGCGCTATTCTTGCGCCCCAAAATCTGTCGGCATTTGCCAACAGCATTGTTTATCGAGAGGACACACCCGTGAGTGCCAAAATAGCCGTTAAAAACCCCTTGGTTATTCTCCATGGAGATGAAATGGCGCAAGTGGCTTTTGATGAGATTCTAAAGCGCTTTGTGCACTCGAAGCTTGATATTGAGCTAGTGGAAATTGACCTCTCGGCGGAGCAGCGACTCGTGAGTAATGGGCAGGTCGTGCGCGACGCGATTGAGGCACTCAAGAAGCATGGCGTGGGCATCAAGAATGCCGGGATGACCGTCAATCGGCAGCAGCTCGATGAGTTATTGGCAAGACACCCCGAGATCAATGAAAAATCCCTCGATGGTTTGGCGACCAAGTCTCCCAACGGTGCAATCCGCAAAGGCATCAGTGGCAATATCACCCGGGAAGACATCGAATTTCGTAATTTAAAGAGTGTGCGACCCGACTGGGTAAACCGCGATATTGAGGTCGACACCATGGAAAGCGGTGGCTTGGACTTCAGCTACAGTGAACTTTCTAATGCGACCGGGGTTGCCAAAGTCATTTTTGTTGGCAGCAGCGGGGACCCCATCGAGCTGCACCGCCGATCGCTGAACAAGGGCGATCCGTGGATGCTGGCGACCAATGAGTTGGAAGCGGTAAAAGCCTGGGCCCACCGATTTTTCCAGCGGGCACTCGATGAGAAGCGGGATATTTACCTCGGGCTCAAAGACACCGTGGTGCCTGGCTATGATGGCGTGATGCGCGAGGCAATCGAAACGATTTATCACAACGATTATCAGGCACAGGTAGAAGCCGCAGGCCTGGGTTATCACTATGAATTGATCGACGCACAGGCGGCCCGGATCGTGTCCAACCCACCGGAACGAGGGCTCTGGGGGGTTCCCGATAACGTCAGCGGCATGAAACTGTTCAAGCTGGTGCAGCAGCTCAAACGCTACGGCCTCCCTGAGCGCAAGGCGCATGTCTCCATTTCGCGCATGAGTGCCGGCGGTGGTGACCAGTACGGCAGTTACAACACCCCGGCACCCGAAGATGGTGTCATTAAGGTCATTGTCGATGGCGAGGAAAAACACGCCCGCCATGTCAAAACTAACGACCCCATACTTTTTATGTCCAACGACCGAGAGGCTATTAAAGATTGGGTAAGCCAGGTCTTTCAGGATGCAGCGCTCAACAAAAAAGAAGTCTATTTCGGTCTTAAGCGCGAGTTCGTCAATTACGACGAGGTATACAGCTCGATCATTCTAGAAATCCGACAGGAACTCGCAGCGCTGGATACACCACCCCCTTCTTTTATGATCATGCGACCTTCGCGTCAGCTAAGTAAGATGATTTGTGATCCACCGCGCTGGGGGCTTTATCCCGCTCAGAATCTGGACGGCGATATTTTTTCCGACATTTCCGCCGCTCTCGGTGGGAGTCTCGCAACAGCCAGCTCGGTGATTATCAGCAAGGACGGCACCAAGCTTTTCGAGGCCCCTCACGGCACCGCTCACGATCTCTACATGCGTTACCTGGAAACCGATGGCAAGGAGGCGCACTTCAATTCTTCCGCGCTTATCTTCGCGCTAGCCAACGCGCTGGATGACCTCGCGGGGCGGGAAGACAACGCTGCGCTCGCAACCTACGCAAGCGACCTTAAGGCGGCACTGATTGACACCGTTGACCAGGGCACGGTCACCGGCGACTTGAAGGGTAAGACACTCAACCCTGAGACTGAAACGATTGTTGATATGGCGGGGTTTTTGTCCGCGGTGGAAGCTAACTTTTTCCCTCAAGTTGCTTAATCGAGGCTGTCGCTTAGCTCGTGACGAAGTATTTTACCTAGCGGATTTCTCGGTAGCGCCGTCACAATGCGGATTCGCTCTGGCAGTTTAAATGTGGCCACACCACAGCCAATAAGATACTCGCATAGCTCATCCAAAGTCGGCGGGTTCTCTTCCTGCGAGGGAACCACACAAACGCAAACTCGCTCCCCCAAGTCATCATCCGGGTAGGCACAGACAGCCACCTCTGCCAACCCCTGAAAGCCATCGAGGAGCGCATCTAGCTCTGAGGGCGATATCTTCATACCACCGCGATTGATAATGTCTTTGAGGCGACCAGCAATCCTGTAGTACTCACCCTGATCACCTGTGATATCGACAAGATCACCCGTGCGAAAAAAACCATCCTGCGTAAAAACACCGTCGTCTTTTGCACCCAGATACCCATCGAACACGGTGGGGCCGGAAAAACATAGCTCACCGCGATCCCCAGGGGCTGTCAGCTCCCGACCATCGTCAGGATCAATGACCTTTGATTTGACCGACTCGTGAAGCTCGCCGCGCCATTTGTTACCGCCAAAACCGCTTCTGGGAAATAATTCTGCCCGAGCTCGAGCATCTGGAATAGCGGTGGGCGACGAAATCAGGGCGATACCCTCATTCGATCCATAAATGTTGTAGATGGCCACGCCGTAATCATTCTCAAACACATCAATCATGTCGGGAGCGAGCGGCGCAGAGCCCGAGCCAATAGCACGAAGCTGGCTGAAGTCAAAGCGTCGCCACAGCTCCGGTTCTTTCGCCAACTTATTGAGCAGCGCGGGCGGCGCAATAGTAAATGTAATCTGCTCTTGCTGGATCTGTTGCAAAAAAACAGGCACATCGAGTGGGTGATGCAACACCACGCCACAGCCCTCCCGAACGGCCGGAAATAAAAATCCACCCAAAGCAGACATATTCACCATGGGAAACGGATTGAGCAGCAAGTCCCCCTGTTGGTACTCACTTCCCACTGCCGTCATTCGGCCTGACGCGAGCCACATATTGTGAGAACGCGGCACTCCCTTCGGGGTTCCCGTTGTGCCCGAGGTCCAACAGACAGAAAAAATAGCATTAGCGTCTCGCGGATGATCACTCAAGTACTGATCTATGCGGCTCTGCTCATCATGGGACAACCCATCTCGACCACGCAGCGAGAAATCTTCATCCACGGCAAGAACGGCACTCGAAGCGACGGCAGCCGACCCATGATCCGCAAGGCTTTGGCCTCGAAAGCTACGCGTGCCAATAAACCACGAAGGCTCAAGCGCTATCGCGAGCGAGCCAATCTCATGGCGCCCGTACTGCACCGGCAGGGGCGAAATAACGACGCCCAGTTTGCTGGCGGCGTAATAGCATGCCATCAGCTCTACCACGTTAGGCAACTGCACCATCATGCGGTCGCCGTGCCGAACACCTAATGCAAGCAAGTCAAGCGCCATGGCGCTACTCACGTCATCAAGCTGCTTAAAGCTCAGTCGCTGAGGATTGCCGCCCGTCAATTCCTGCTTATTAAATTGATCAACTGCCGCTACTGCATGTGGCCTCTCAGCGACTTGATGGGCTAATAACGAGCACAGCGTCGCGCTCCCCCAATAACCGGCATCCTCATACCGTTGAATTCTTTCGGGCGTCGACGTTTGCATTAGAATTCAGCGCAACCTGATCGCAACAGTTTTTAGGGCGCGCTTGAGCCGATCTGATCAGCCGACATCCAACAGGCATGGAACCCCGGCGGAATTCGATGGGGCATGTGCACTCTTGCGAGAGGGCCTTTATTCAGATCTTTCGCATCAAAGATTTGCAGCTCCTGGGTCTTTGCTCTGTCATTCCAAACAAAGGCGATAACGTAACCGCGATCTTCGTCATGCTGATCGTCGGCTGGCGCAAACCAAGGTTCACTGTACCAACAATGCGCCGCGTCATCCGTCCAGGCGCTTAACCGCGTACCGGTATCCGTGTCGTATTTGCAAACACCCCACCAACGAAGCGTATTGGGATCATGGTCAACCAGATAAGCGAATTGGGTATACCTCCCAGTCTTCCCAGCATCGTAGCTCGGAAACTCTATATTGTGGTCGGGATCCAGACATTTCTCACGGCACTCACCGGTCGTCAGATTCATTCGGTATTGCCAGAGGCGCGCATCCATCATGAGTCGGGTAATCATTTTCGCGGTTCTGGCGTCATCGAAACTGCCGTCTGACTGCCGAGCGGGCATGTACCGACACGCCACCATCACGATTTCGTCATCCTCTTCCCAAGCGTTGACAACGTGATAGATGAAGGCCCCCGTAAACTCAAACCATCGAATCGATGCGGCGTCACCCCTACGAGGAATTACGCCAAGTCTCGATGGCATCTCGGAGTTGAATACGACTTTATGTCTTCCTGCGGCGCGGGCCCCCTCATCATGAAACACGGGATGATCGTGCAGAATCGAATAATGCTCGGTAATCGCCATATCATGGGGTAAGCGGTTGCCCGGCAGTTCGATGGGCACCCGGTGAACAAGATTGCCAGCGCTGTCAACGACGCCGTACCACATGTAGGGGAACTGATCGCCGTAATCAAAGTACATCAACTCTCCGGTAGCCTCATCGACTTTACAGTGAGCGGACATACCCGAGCCCATCGCGTCGAGATAACCACGTCGGGGCCCCAAGGTTTCTAAGGAAATTGGATCTAGAGCGTAAGGGACACCGGCCAAATACCAATTGGCGATAGCCACACCGGCATGACCAATGACATCTGTATTCGCAGAATCTTTTAGCGGTTGATCCTCACGCCCCTTCAGAGTTTGGCGGATCCCCCAATATTCCGATCGCCCAGCCTCATGCTCGCGCTGCCACGCTTCGGTTCGAACCCACCGGTTGCGAATGACTAATCGCCCCTGATCAAAATGCGCGCTGTGTAACATCCCATCACCATCAAACGGATGGTAGTCACCTTTGGGTTCGTGGCGAGGGTTCGGCCCGTTACGCAAATAGACACCATTGAGATCTTGCGGTATTTCTCCTGTAACCGGGAGATCTGTGTGGGTTTCCTCGTCGAGAACGGGTGCAAATACGTCGGTTATATAGGGGCCGTACTCATGGCCAAACGGCGCATCAGGGTCTTTTACTTGTTGGTTCATCGCAAAACTCCTCCTGCTACGGCGCGAAGTACACCGCGCTTCAGGATCCTCAGGTAGCTAGGGTATCACTCACGCCCGACAATAAAACTACATACCGTCGCACAAGATCCACCAATATTCAGGGTCGCTACTCTGCCAGCACCTTCAATTTGCATCTCCCCAGCACTGGCCGTCACCTGGCGTGAGGCGTCTAGCAGCATTCTGGCGCCGGTCGCACCAACCGGATGGCCGCAGCCAATCAATCCACCGCTGGGGTTTACCGGGAGGCGCCCCCCGGGAGCAATGGTCCCATTTTCCACGGCCCGCCAGGACTCCCCCGGTGGCGTCATCCCAAGGTGATCAATTGCCATGTACTCAGTCATGGAGAAACAATCGTGGGTCTCAATACCATCAAGCTGATAAACATCCTGAATACCGGCCCGACCAAAGGCATCCGTAATCGCATCACGTACATGGGGAAAAACGTAGGGCTGATTTTTACTTCGCTCCACCTTGTCCCGATACCGGATTCCTGCATTGCGATGGCCCCACCCTTCGATTCTCGCCAATGCTTTTTTTCCACTTTGCATCCGATGTTTCTTTAGGAAAGAACCAGATGCCAACACAAGGGCACAGGCACCGTCTGTAATTTGGCCGCAATGGAGACGACGCACCCCGGGCTCAATAACAGGATTTAAGGCATCGTCCTCACTGAAGCTGCCCTCAGCAAATTGCCATTGACGAGTTTGCGCCAAGGGATTGCGCTTGGCGTTGGTATAATTGATATCGGAAATCTGGTTTAGTAGCTCTCGATTGAGGCCATAGCGCTCTTCGTATTCGTCAGCCAATAAGCCGAAGACGGCAGGCCACATAAATCGGCAATCAATATTCTCGCGATTTCGCCAAGCGGCAGAATTCTGATTTTCAGAAGCCTGGTCACCGGGCAAGTTTTTAAACTCTTCAGCCCCAACAACAAGCACGCAATCGTAACGACCCGCTTCTATCTCGGCCATGGCCGTCAGCGTAGCTAGCGATGACGACGCGCAGGCTCCCTCGTGACGCATAGCGGGCTTTCCCCATAACTCGGGTACAACTTGGGACACCATCGCGCCCAGGTGACCTTGCTGCCGCTGGGCTTCGGCAAAGGCATTACCGACATGGATTGAGTCAATATGCGAGGGCTCGATACCGCTTTCTACCAAGGCTCCCAGGCTAGCCTCACGAATCATGTCAGAGATGTCTAGGCCTTCCCGTGACCAGACCCGCGCGAAATCCGTTTGATACCCGCCTAAAATATAAATAGGTTCGCTCATGCTACAAAGTCTCCACCTTTTACAGTCGCTCGATCAAGAGCGCGGTTCCCAAACCCGCAGCGCCACTTGTTGCTACCAAGCCCGTACGGAGCTGTCTTCGCTCAAGCTCATCGAGCAGAACGCCAAGCATGATGGCCCCGGTAGCACCTAGAGGATGGCCTAGGGCAATAACGCCACCGTTAACGTTAAGCTTTTCCGAGGGAATACTCAGATCGCGCTGCAACTTAATCATAGTCGCAGCAAACGCCTCGTGGATCTCGAATAAATCAATATCAGCTACTTTCAGACGCTCTTTGGCCAGGAGTTTTTTCGTGGCAGCGACACACCCTGATAAGACCAGCAAAGGCTCATCGGCGGCCGTTGCAATGCTTTTAATCACCGCTCGTGGTTTGGCGCCCAGGGTACTAGCAAAGGCTTCACTGCCAACTACCACCATCGCTGCGGCATCCGCCATCGCGGGAGAATTACCTGCCGTATGGACGTGGTTAATGGCTGCTAACCGCGGATAGGCTGCCAACTGGATAGCGTCTGCACCAGAGCGACCAATACTCTCAAAACTTGCGGGCAATGCTCCAAGTGACGCCATGGTGGTTTCCGAGCGGACACACTCGTCTTGGGTGACATTCGCTCCGCTAATCGGATGCTTAATGGGAATAATCGATGAAAAATAACCGCCAGCTATTGCGGCGCTTGCCCGCTGTTGGCTCGCCATGGCTATCGCGTCTACGTCCGCTCTTGTGCAGCCATAGAGCGAGGCAATAAGGTCTGCGCCGCTGCCCATTAACAAAATTTTTGACGCTTCAGCCAATTTGGGATCGGAGAAAATCGCCGCCTGATCCGCCATCATCGGCACCCGGGACATCATCTCTATCCCTCCAGCGACGATTGCTTGCTCCTGTCCCGCCGTGATCTTTAGGGCGGCAAGAGCAACAGCATCAAGCCCCGAGGAGCAAAATCGGGACACAGTGAGGCCCGATACTGTTGAGGGCCAGTTGGCATACAGCGCCGAGCTTTTTGCAATATTGCCAGCCTGCTCACCCACTTGAGTCACACACCCGAGAATAACTTCTGCAATGACCGCGGGGTCTAGTCCAACACGTTCTTCCAACGCGCTATAAAGTGCATGCAAAAGATCAAAGGGATGAATGTCATGGAGACCACCGCTAGGCCTTGCACGAGCTCGCGGACTTCTTATTGCGTCATAGATAAACGCCTGCTGCATCTAAAGCAACCCCTACTTGACCACGAACAGTAGCCTAACCCAGTATGATTGCCGGCGCATTCCAGCGCACCGACATCGAGAACATCCCACCTACTGGGGAGACAAACCGCATGGACCACCTCTACCCTCCCATCGAACCCTACCGCAGTGGATCGCTGTCAGTAGATGAAGGTCACACGCTGTACTTTGAGGAATCGGGCAATCCCCAGGGTAAGCCCTGCGTCTTTGTTCACGGCGGGCCCGGAGGTGGTACCTCACCCGACGCCCGCCGATTTTTTGATCCAGCGCGTTACCGGATCGTGCTGTTTGATCAGCGTGGCTGTGGCCGCTCAACCCCGCACGCCAGTCTACTCGCCAATACGACCTGGGACTTGGTAGCCGATATGGAACGGCTGCGCAGCGAACTACACATTGAACGCTGGTTGGTCTTTGGAGGATCCTGGGGCAGCACATTAAGCTTGGCCTACGCGCAAACTCATCCCGACGTCGTGACGGAACTGGTATTGCGGGGAATCTTTTTGCTTCGGGATCAGGAAATCCGTTGGTTCTATCAGCAAGGCGCCAGCGAGATCTATCCCGACAGTTGGCAGCACTACCTTGCGCCTATCCCGGCGTCGGAGCAGGGTGATCTGCTCAATGCCTTTCACCGACGACTGACCAGTAACAACGAAGAGGAACGGCTCGCTGCTGCTCGCGCCTGGTCGGTCTGGGAGGCATCCGCCAGCTATCTGTTACAGAACAAGGACTTTATGGAAAAGCTCGACGAGCCCGAGGCCGCGTTGGCAATGGCCCGCATTGAGTGTCATTACTTTGTAAACAAGGGTTTCTTTAGCCACGAGAATCAATTGCTCGATAACATCGATCTCATCCGCCATATTCCCGCCGTGATCGTCCAAGGACGCTACGACGTAGTGTGCCCGGCGACCACCGCTTGGGATCTGCATCGCGCCTGGCCGGAAGCTGACTTTCAGCTCATTCCCGATGCCGGCCACTCGGCTTTCGATCCGCCCAACACGGAGGCTCTGATAAAGGCGACGGATCGATTCGCTGTATAGGGGCTTATATTGCTAGCACCCTTTTATTGCGAGCACCTTTTCTACGGAGTCCAGTCTGCGGGGTCACGTCTACGGGGTCGCGAAAAATTCGATCCCCCGCTCGAGGATGGGCTTACAAAGACGAGTCCCTCGCTTCGCTCTTCACCTGAGCTAGAATCTGCCGGAGAAAGGGTGCGAGATGAACTTTTGATTCATCAAGGGTCAAACCAAGGCGCACGACCACCAGCTCTGCTTCGGGAACCACCACAACATACTGGCCCGAGTTGCCTCCGGCGTTAAAGGTATTTTCAGGCACACCGGGAAAACGTCGCTGTTTGGTATTCAACCAAAACCCCAGGCCATAGCCCTCGCCGCCTCTACTGGTACCGGGCGTCACAGCTAGGCGCTGCCATGACTGTGGCAAGAGCGCATCGCGGCCATGCCAGGCATCCAACCACCACTGACCGACCCGTGCCCAATCCCGGGCAGTAAGATAAGCAAAGCTGGAACCCACCTGGATACCGCTGCTGTCAGGTTCAAGCAGAGGGTCAGTTAATTCCAAGGGAACATAAACTTCCCGGGTTAGCCAAGCTGCATAGTCCTCTCCCCCCAGTGACTGCTGCCAGAGATAGGACACCACATTGGTATCGCCGCTGGAGTAGACAAACTCCGCGCCGGGCATTACCCGATGACCCTGCTTGAGAGGCACCAGCCACATGGGTCCCTTTCCATACAGCATCTCGGTCACATCATCCCCGGGGTAATAGCGCTCATCAAAATCGAGGCCGCTGGCCATCGACAGCAAATGCTTGAGCGTCAGGTCTGCCGACAGGTCTGTGATAACTCCGCTATCGACACCTAGATGTGATAGCTGATCGCGCACGGGCAGGTCCAAATCAAGCAGGCCCCGCTCCACCTGCAGGCCGACAAAAGAAGCCGTAAGACTTTTATTCATCGACCAGCCCTGCAAACGGGTTGAAGGTAACACTGGCAAAGCATATCGCTCAGCGATGATGTCACCTTTGTGCATGATCACGACGGCCAGGGTGTTTCGTCCTCCTTCTGGCGGCTCAGAAAACAGGCTCGCCAAAAATGGCTCGATCGCTGATGCGGTTGACGCCCGGGTTGGCAACTCCCCGCTTGATTCCATCAATGCAGCATTTTCATTCACCTCTGCCGGCGCGACGAAACCCTGCTCGCTTCTTGAGTCAGTAGAGGCTGCAAGCCCGTGGAGCGTACAACCATAAGGCGGGATATACGTTGCGGTCGCGGACGCCGTAAAGAGAGTCGCGGAAGCGCTGTCTGACGCAACTTCGGTGGTCAACCACCCCGAGAGAGGGCCGATGCTCCTTAACCGCGGGACAATGTCGTACTCAAGCGTGAACTCACCGGGCAGCTCGCTTACAAAAACCCCTGAACAGAGTTGTTTCGCCGAGTATCCAACCCCTATCTTGGCCGTCTCGTGGGCCAGCCAGCCCAGGCTAACCAGAACCAGCGCGGCCACTCCCAACAATAGGTAACGCATATTAGCCGCCAGCCCTACTCAGCAAACTGCCTGTCGGCACTAAAGATTTCAGGGAAAAATGAATTATCCCGGGGCGGCATCCCTGGATCCACGAGGACTTGTGCGGGGTCCACCGTGGGGTCAACGCCCTCTCTTGGATCCCAAAGCACATCATCGCCTAGCCACCTTGTTGAGAGCGCAACGCGATCCTGAGTTGAGGAGCTGTTCCCTCGCGCCCCGTGCAGAATCCATGCCGAGAAAATCAAGGCATCACCGGGAGCCATGTCAAAACTGACGATGTCGTAATCCTCCCGGTTGGCATCAATATCCGGCACCGGCACACCCCGCTGCTCGGTGGCCCATTGACCTGCCTTATTGTCGGCGCCGTTAAAAACCTGAGGAAGGTAATAGACGTCATCTAGATGGGAGCCGCGGATAAACTCCATGCCGCTGCCCTCTACGGTGACCGGGGTGAGAGCCAACCAAATTGAGACGATCTGTTTTCCCCGAAACGGCCAGTAAGGTGCATCCTGATGCCAGGGCGTAATGGTGGGCGTGTTCACCTTTTTAATGAGTAAGTGATCAAAGTAAAAGCGCGCGCTGTTGCTGCCCATTGCTTGCGCCGCCAGCCGGGCACAGCCCGAGTCATGGACAAACCGGTGAATAACATCGTTGTGACGCCAAAGGTATCGGTCAGTGAACAAGCGGTTTTCCGAGGCGCCGGCGTTGACATCGTTAACCCAGGGGCCGGGAGCTTGAAGCTGTTGATCCGCCACCTCACGGAGCAAGCCAACCCATGACGCGTCAATACACGCCGGCACTTTGATCACCCCCTCCGAGCGGAACTGTGCGACCTCCTGCTCGCTGAGTTGCCTTGTCGTCATTGATCGGCTCTCCTTGTGGAAGTGTTAAGCACTGCGTAACCGTCTATGGCCCAAGAAAAAGCATACCATCAGCCGAAGAACAAAAACGAAGGGCTAGCACGGGATCTGTGCCCGAACAATCTCAGACAGGCTTACCGTCTGATCGGACGGTAATGCCCTCGGAGATCACCCAAATGCCGTTCGTAGGATGTAGAAAAAGAGAATAGAAAGGCTCGCACCCGCAGGAAGAGTGACCAACCATGAAGTGACAATTGCCCCGATGGTCGGCATATGAAGCGCATCAATGCCGCGGGCCAAACCGACACCCAGCACAGCGCCCACCAACGTGTGGGTTGTCGATATGGGCAAACCCGTCGCCGAGGCAAGTACCACTGTGGAAGCGGCTGCCAATTCAGCGGCAAAACCGCGGCTGGGCGTCAACTCGGTAATCTTGCGACCTATAGTTTGAATGACACGCCAGCCGTAGGTCGAAAGACCAATGACAATGCCCACAGCACCAACGCCCAAAACCCACCAAGGTAACCCGGCCTTCGCTTCAACAAGACCGCCGGATTGAACCGTGCTTACAACCGCAGCGACTGGGCCCACGGCGTTGGCAACATCATTAGAGCCATGGGCAAAAGCCATGCTGCAGGCGGTGAAAACCATCAGGATTCCAAATACCCGCTCGACATTCTCACTACTATTTTCGTTCACGCCACGGGCATGAATACGCCGCAACAAAACAGCGCCCGACGAAGCAACCACCAAACCAATAATCGCGGAAAGCACCATGGCATTAATGAACGGTGAACCCATGCCAAAATCGAACTCAAGGCCCACGTGCTTTAAACCTTTGAGCAGAGTGACCATGCTGATCATAAAGCCCACCAGCCACATATAGACTGGCACATAGGTTCTGGCTCGGGCGAAGGTGTCCTCGTGATCAAGAACCAAGTATTTCACTGACATAAAGAGCAGGAAGGCGATGGTACCCGCGAGTAATGGCGATACCACCCAGCTAGCCGCAATAGTGCCGACCTGCCCCCACGCAACAGCGTCAAAAGACACGCCGACAACCGTAAAACCCACTATTGCGCCGACAATTGAATGCGTGGTCGACACTGGCCACCCCTTCAAGCTGGCTATAGCCAGCCATGTGGCGGCGGCAAGGAGGGCCGACAACATGCCATAAACCAATAGCTCGGGGGTGTCAGCGAATAGCGCGGGGTCAACAATTCCCTTGCGAATAGTCGAAGTGACCTCGCCGCCAGCAAGATAGGCTCCGAGAAATTCGAAAATGGCAGCGATTAAAATCGCCTGCTTGAGGGTGAGCGCTTTTGCTCCGACTGACGTGCCCATCGCATTGGCGACGTCATTGGCCCCGATGCCCCAAGCCATAAGCAACCCAAAGAGACAGGCGAGGGACAGCAACAATACGCCGTGGGTCGAAATAATATCCAAGGGCTGGAGCTCCGTGTTGGGGTCTTCAGTCAGGCCGGAGTATAGACGAGAAAACTGACGGTCGCGTTACAAAATCATGACGAAAAGCAAAAATCCTTTTTTATGGAGAAAAGAACTTTTTTCCATATTTTTCAGTAATTTATATTTGCTCACAGGCACTTAATTGCGTATCGGACAGCTGAGCTCAGCCAGTATGTTCGCTGCTCGGCCCACCGCCAGCACCACCAGCGACAAAAAATGGCATCAAGCTTAGCGCTTGCTGTACAGCTGATGCCGTTTTGCTTTTTAATCCTGCCTCAGATGCCTTGATTCCCCCGGAAGGTCATATGCAACACCAACCGCTGCCCTTTCCACAACAAGTACCGCGGCCTTATCTCCCCCTACCCCAAGAGCCCGCCTTTGACCCGGGCAAGCATCTTGCGCTGGAAACCCCAACAGCGACTGTTTCACTCGCAATGCTGGGTTATACGGAAACAGACATCGCCGAATGCGCGTCCGCCTTCGCCTACAGCAACGCCTTCCGCATCCTGTCTGAGGAGGGGGTCGAAGCGATGCGCTGGGTCTGTGATCAAATCTATGGCAACCGCAATGAAGATGCAGGTACCGGCGCTAACCGGCTCGGCAGTTACGCTCGAGGGGCCGGCTATCGCTCCCACTTTATCCGCGACTTCTGTGATTCTCCCGAACTAGCAGAACACTTATCGGGTATCGCCAAGGTCACCCTTAAACGCCACTCGGTTCCCGCCGTGGCCTGTGGCATCAACTACGCGCCCGATGACATCACTCGCGCCGTCGATAGCTGGCACGTCGACTCGGTGGCCTTCGACGTGGTCATGATGGTGACCGACCCCAAACAACTAAAAGGCGGAGAATTCGAGATCTTTAAAGGCACCAAATTTGAGGGGCGCGAACTTTTGGGCATTTCCGGCGAGGAGGGGGGCAGCGTTGAACTACCCCGAAATCGCGTCGAGGGGATTCCCTTTCCCGACGCGGGCTATGGCTTCTTACAGCAAGGTACCATGATCTTTCACCGCGCCTGCCGACTGCTGGAAAAAGCTGACCGCATCACGATGATTCCCTCCTTTGAGGTCATGCCCGGCAACCTTCATGACGCGACCAATTCGATCAACATGATGGACTGGGCCGACCCCGGGATTCATGCGGAGCTGACGCGCTTTGAAATCCATCGCACGATTGCGCGGCTGGAGGCACTACTGGGTGATATCTCTTTGGAAGACGATCGGGTCAAACTGGCGGCAAGCGTTAGAGGTGCCACGGAGCGCTTGACGGCCTTTCTACAGAAGCTGGAGGATCAGGAATAATGGATGCCTCTTACTTTAAAGACCGAACGGTGTTGGTCACCGGCGCCGCCGGCTGTATCGGTGCCTGGGCGGTCAAACTCTTACGAGAGGCAGGTGCTTGCCCCGTTGTTTATGACTTATCAGCGCAGCGCGACCGATTGGCGCTGATCATGCCGGAGGCCGAACAGGTTGCCTGGGAGCTTGGGGATATCACCGATTTTAACCAGCTCATGGCGGTTGCAACACAGTATAACGTCTCCGCCATCATTCATCTCGCTGCCCTGCAGGTCCCCTTTTGCAAAGCCGATCCAATCAACAGCACCCGCATCAACGTTATGGGCAGCATTAATATCCTTGAGCTGGCCCGACAGTTAGGGATTGCCCATCTCAGTTACGCCAGCTCCATCGCAGCACCGGCCATGGGCGACAATGCATGGCTGGCAACCCTTTATGGTGCCCACAAAATATGCGGGGAGCAGATGGCCGCGGTTTATTGGCAGGACTGGTCGCAACCCAGTGTCGGGATCAGGCCGGGCATTATTTATGGGCCGGGTCGAGATCAGGGGATGAGCGCCGCGCCGACCATTGCCATGCTGGCTGCTGCGACCGGAGAGCAATACACGATTCCTTTCTCCGGCGATGTCGCCTTCGTTCATGTTGAGGATGCAGCAATGCGCTTTATCGCAGCCGCGGCACAATGTACCGAAGGTGCCAGGGTTTTCGACATGAATGGCACGCCAGCCAACGTTACCCGCATTCTCTCGCTACTTAAAAGCCACCGCCCAGAGGTCAATCTGGACAGCGCCGGTGACCCCATGCCATTTCCCGCAGATCCCGATGATGGCAGCCTCGATGCCTGGCTGCAGATGTCCCCTTATCGCTCGATTGAGTCAGGCGTGACTGACACGCTTCAGGTATTTCATCATGCACAGGCGCGGGGGTTCAATCTCAGTTCACTGCTGGCGAAGGTACGGTAACACTATGAAACTTATTCGGTATGGTGCATGCGGCGACGAGCGGCCGGGATTGATCGACGACACCGGCACCCTGCGTGACTTAGGGTCGGTTATTAAAGACTGGGACTATCAGACCCTCGTGCCGGAAACCCTCGCCACCGTGGCGGAACTTGACCCGCAAACGCTGCCCGCCGTGTCAGCGGAAACCCGGCTTGCGGCCCCCGTTCATCGCGCGGGTAAAATCGTAGGCTGCGCGCTGACCTATGGCAAGCATGCCGCAGAGGCGGGCATGGAACCTCCCGCGGAGCCCATGTTTATGCTGACCGCGGCCAGTGCCATCAACGGCCCTCATGATGAGGTGATGATGCCCAAAGGCGGCACCCAACTCGACTGGGAGGCAGAGCTTGCGGTGGTGTTTTGCAAGGCCGGGAGTAATATCCCCGTCGCCAGCGCCATGGATCACGTTGCCGGCTTCTGTGTGGGCAATGATGTTTCCGAACGAGTATTTCAGTTGGAGCGCGGTACCCAGTGGACCAAGGGTAAAAGCGCCGACACATTAAAACCTCTCGGGCCGTGGCTGGTCACTCCCGATGAAGTTGGCGATCCGAACAATCTCGATATCTCGCTCACGGTCAATGGTGAGGTGATGCAATCGAGCAATACCTCGGACATGATGTACAGCATCGCCGAATTGATCTCGATCATTTCCAATTACCTGAGCTGGCAACCTGGCGATGTCATGATGACCGGTACGCCACCGGGAGTCGCTTATGGCATGAAGCCCCCCAGGTATTTAAAACCAGGTGACATCATGGAAGCGCGCATTGAAAAGCTGGGAGCCCAGCGCAGCACGGTCGTGCCCTATCGACCTCGCTATGAGCGCTAGTCCGGCATCATGACCTCCGAACGCGTGGTAATAGTGACCGGGGCTGCGCAAAATATTGGCGCCGCTATCGCCGCGCGCTTTCAACAGGCCGGCGACAAGGTCATCTGTGCCGATCTACAAGCACCAAAAGTCCCTCCTTCAGATAACGGTATGAGCCAGCATTTCATCGAAACGAACGTCGCCGAAGAGGCCAGTGTGGCGGCGCTGATGACTGCTGTAGAGACTGACTATGGCAGGCTGGACGTACTGGTAAATAACGCTGGCATCTGTATTGAAACACCGCTTGAGCACACCACCGTCGAAGACTGGGATCGCGTCATGGCGATCAACGTGCGGGGTACCTTTTTGATGTGCAAGCATGCCCTGCCCCTCATGACACTGCCCACCGTTTCTTCACCCGCAATCGTCAATATCAGCTCGATTGAGGGTCTTGGCGCAAACCCCCTGCATGGAGTTTACGCCGCGTCAAAAGCGGCGGTCGCTGCCCTGACTCACAACCTCGCCCTTGAGTATGGACGCCACGGCATCCGCTGCAACGCCATCTCACCCGGCTGGATCAACACGCCCTTTAACGAACAGCTACTCGCTCAATACCCGGATCGAGAGCTTGTCGAACAGCAGATCAAAGCGCTGCATCCGGTGGGTCGACTGGGAACACCAGAGGACGTCGCTAATACGGTGTATTGGCTGGCCAGTGCAGAAGCCAGTTTTATTAGCGGCCAAAATTTGATTGTCGATGGCGGCCGACTCGCCAAACTCCCGCTACCTAACCTGTGAGCGCCTATGCCTGACACCAACAACCCTGGCCGAGGCGCCCGCCAATTCTCACGAAAGCCCGTGCTGATTACCGGCGGCGCAGGGGGAGTCGGTTTTGCCTGCGCACAAGCCTTTGCCGCCCTCGGCGCCAACCTGCTGCTCATAGGAAGAACCGAGTCGTCGCTGCAAAGCGCCTGCAAGCGTCTCGAAAAAGACTACCCGATAGAAGCTCACAGTGCCTGCGGTGACGTAACGGATTCCCATTTTGCCGAGCACTGCTTGCAGTTGAGTCATTCGCTGTTCAAGAAGCCTGCCTATGGCCTGATTAATAATGCGGGGATCATTGTGCGAGAACCCGCCACCAACACCACCGACGAAGCTTGGCAGCGCGTGATGAACACCAACGTTACCGGGCTCTTTTACTTTAGCCGCGCCTTCGCCTGCGATGGAGAAGATGGCGGCACGATTGTCAATATCTCCTCCACCTGTGGCCAGGTAGGGAGCGCCGGTCTTGCGGCCTACTGTGCGAGCAAAGGGGCAGTAAACCAACTCACACGAACCATGGCTTTGGAGCTTACTGCGCGCCGCATCACTGTTAACGCGGTAGCGCCCGGAGCCATTGACGCGCCAATGCTATTTTCCAATCACGCCTCCCAAGCCCTGGCGGACAGCGTTATCGAGCGTAACAAAGCCAGCATTCCCTCGGGGGACGTGGCAAGCCCTGAAGAAGTCGCTCGGGCCGTGGTTTATGTGGCCACTGAGAGGCACATGACGGGCACAGTTTTGTCGATCGATGGAGGCTATACCGCTGCATGAACCAAGTTAAAAGGCCTCCAGCTAACAGGCCCCGTCCGAACCATGTACGCCAGCTTCTGTAGCAACACGTAAAGATTCAATCTTCAATTAACTATTCAATCTGTCGTTAATAAAAGTATTCCGAATTATGAAAATAAAAAAGATAACCATCTTCCAGCATGATCTCCCGGTGAAGGGCGGGTCCTACCGCATGGCTAACGCCCTGGTGACATCGCTGGACACAACGCTCGTGCGTGTTGAAAGCGAGTGCGGCCAGGTCGGCTGGGGCGAGACCTGCCCTGTCGGTCCCACGTACGCGCCGGGTCATGCGGGTGGGGCACGGGCGGCATTAATCGAAATGGCTCCCGGTCTTATCGGGGCGCCACTGGATCAACCTCTGCTGCTCCACCGAACAATGGATTCATTGCTCAATGGCCACCGCTATGCCAAGGCAGCTATCGATATCGCCATGTATGACGCACTGGGTAAAAAGCTGGGACGATCCGTCGCCGATCTCCTCGGTGGTGCGGCGACAGATAGCGTTCCCTCTTACTACGCGAGCGCGGTAGGAGAACCCGACGACATCGCCAATATCGCCGCTGAAAAACTTGCAGAAGGCTATCGGCGCATGCAGATAAAAATAAGCGGAAGGCCAGTAGAGATAGATATCGAGGTGGTGCACAAAGTATGGGAGCGGGTGGGAAACAAACTCAGGCTGGCCATTGACGGCAATCGCGGCCTGACTACCAGTGACGCGCTGCTGTTGAGCCAGGCCTGTTCACATATACCCTTTGTGTTCG
>CBFHQV010000016.1:0-39464 GCA_965658055.1 Luminiphilus sp.
CTGCAATAGTGTTTAGCGCGGTAAACTGGGCCTGCATGTCTGTTGGAAAGCCTGGATACGGCGCTGTAGTGATACCGACAGATTTAGGTCGTCTGCCCTCCATGTCGAGCTCAATCCAGTCGGCGCCGGTTTCAATAGTGGCACCACACTCCCGCAACTTGTCGAGCACAATATCAAGGTGATGGGGTACCGCACCCTCCAATCGAAGCCGCCCGCCGGTAGCGGCGACTGCCACAAGATAAGTCCCAGCTTCGATGCGGTCCGGCATGACGGTGTAGTCGGCACCGGCCAGTGCAGGAACACCTTCAATCTCAATTGTTGACGTACCCGCTCCCGAAATTTTTGCACCCATCGCGATCAGACACTGCGCCAGGTCGACGACCTCGGGTTCGCGCGCCGCATTGCGCAAGGTTGTTTTACCCTTAGCCAACGCAGCTGCCATCAGTAAATTCTCGGTACCGCCGACGGTCACCGTCTCCATAGTGATATCAGCACCCCGCAACCCATCGGGACAGGAAGCCTTGATGAAACCATCCTCAATCGCAATGCTGGCACCCATAGCCTCGAGGCCTTTCAGGTGCAAATCGACGGGTCGCGAGCCAATGGCACATCCACCCGGGAACGACACCTCCGCCGATCCAAAGCGCGCCAGAAGCGGCCCCAATACCAAAATAGATGCGCGCATGGTCTTGACCAAGGCGTAGGGAGCAACCAGCTGATTTACCGTCGACCCGTCGACTTCAATGGACAAACGCTCCCCCACGGTCAGGCCCGCCCCCAGGCATCCCAACAGCTCCATCATGGTGGTGATGTCGTGTAGGTGCGGGAGGTTATGAAGGGTCGTTTTCTCAGGGGTTAGCAACGTGGCCGCCAAGATCGGCAACGCCGCATTTTTGGCGCCGGAGACTTTAAGCGTGCCTCCCAGTCGGCGACCACCTCGAATGTGTAACTTGTCCAAGGAAAACCCTCGCTACCCAGCAACTTCAGCGGGGGTTTTGGCAAAAATATTGACCGCATGAAGCGCGCCTGACGCAATACAATCCGCCAATGGCGCGTATACACGCTGCTGACGGGTTACCGAACGAAGTCCGTCAAACTCATCGCTGATTACCTGCACGTTGCAATGACCGCCCGATAATTCAACCGACACGCTGGCACCGGGAAAGGCTGCTTGCAACAACGCTGTCACGCTTTCAGTATCCATTGCATCAGTCCTCAGTCGCGCTAGTTTTAATCTGGCTGTCATCCCAGGTATCAATGACCGTATCGAGATTACCCTCAGCCGCTACCGCGGCAGCCTCAAACTGGCCTCGATAAATCTCCCCGAGATTAATGTTTTCAATGATCAGATTCCTGAGTTTCCAGGAACCATCTTTGTACTGGCCCATCTGGTATTTGACGGTGTAAACCTTCCCATCCTCGCCATAGACATACTGACTGACCGAAGCCACCCGAGCGCTACCGGGAGACACCTCTGTCTCACCCAACTCGATTCGCGAACTTCCAAAGGCCAGCAACCCTCGGCTATAGGTGTTCACCATGCCATCACGCAATACCGTGGTGAATCGGTTTAGCTGCGATCGCAATTCATCGCGCCCTTCATCGGAAAGGGTTTTGTAGCGCGCACTGCTCGCATATTCACCCATGACGCCTCTCGCAAATCCCCGAAAATCAACCACGCTATCGAGCTCTTGACCAACGGCGTCGATGTATCGGTCAGGGTCGTCATCAAAGTAATCAGGCGCCTCGCGCACGAGCGCCATGATCGTAGTGGTTACTTCACCAATGACCTCACCTGGCCCAGTGGCAGGAGGGATCTCATCTGCCCCGGACGCTACGCACCACGCCGACAACAGCAGCAGCACAAGGGCTCTTGCTGCGGCTACTAGCGGTGATTTGTTACGGAAATAGAGGCTCATCAATCGCTCCGGCTATAAAAAGGTAAGTTACAATGCCCCAGTTAAGGCTGCTTGTCTCTCCGAGTCATGGTGAGCCAGCCAAGTGCAGATGATACCCGATCTTGGCGTGATACGCCGTTGCGACTAGCGGTCCCGGTGAAAAACCCCGGAAACGAAAACTGAGACCCCATGCTGATCAATCTTCTTACCATCGTTGTTGGACTCGCGGTCCTCGTGTGGAGCGCGGATCTTTTTATCGATGGCGCAGCGGCGCTCGCTTCGCGTCTCGGTTTATCGCCATTGCTTATCGGCATGACCATTGTGTCAGTGGGCACCTCTGCGCCGGAAATTCTTGTCTCGATTATGTCGGCTGCAACCGGCTCGGGTGCTCTCGCTGTCGGTAACGCCTTTGGCTCAAACATTGCCAATGTCGGCCTTGTGCTTGGAATTACGGTGCTCATTGCGCCGATCGCGGTCGGGCGAATCACCGCCTTTACCGATATGCCTATCTTACTGGTGATCATTGGTCTGTGTTGGCTTTTACTGCAAGACAACGTGCTTTCGGTGATAGACGCTGCCATTCTCACTGGGGGACTGGTCCTTTATTTGGTTCGAATGGCTCGCCACCGCGCGGTCCCGGACAACAGCGACCTTGACGTGCATGTTGCCACCATGGCGCTGGGCAAGGCGAGCTTCAGCTTTGCCGTCGGTCTGGGTTTACTGATCCTGAGCTCGAGAGCGCTGGTGTATGGTGCCGTCAATGTGGCGACGGCGCTTGGCGTACCGGAATTAATTATCGGTCTTACGATAGTCGCGCTAGGAACCAGCTTGCCCGAGCTTGCCGCATCGCTCGTCAGCGCCATGAAGGGCCACGCTGATATCGCCATCGGAGCCGTTGTGGGCTCCAATATCTTTAATCTACTGATTGTGCTGGCTATCCCCGGTTTTTTTGGAGATGTGGCTGTCACCACCTCCGACCTACTGCGGGATCTCGGCACCGTCGCGCTAGGCACCACATTGCTGACCCTCTTCATATGGACCAGCTGGCGCCGAGATACAGGCACGGCGTCGCTTGGCCCTGCAGCGGGGTGCACTTTTCTGGCGATATATGTGCTTTACTACGTGTGGTTGACACTCGGCACGACGGCTTTGTGAAGAGATGACTGACAAGAAAACAATCCTGACGGCGGTTCGTCGCACAATCGCGATGGAAAGCGACGCCATTGCCGGCCTCGCCAACTCCATCGATGATCATTGGGTGGCTGCCTGCGAGTGCATACTCAAAGCCAAAGGGCGCACCGTTGTCACCGGTATGGGCAAGTCCGGCCATGTAGCCAGCAAAATTGCCGCAACCCTCGCGAGTACCGGCACCCCAGCCTTTTTCGTCCACCCGGGAGAAGCCTCCCACGGTGATCTGGGCATGATTACCCGTGATGACGTCGTGATAGCGCTCTCAAACAGCGGTAACACGGCGGAAATTTTAACGCTGCTACCTCTACTTAAACGCTTGGCGGTCCCTCTTATCGCGATGACCGGTAACCCAGAATCACCGCTCGCAAAAGCAGCCAACGTCCATCTCTATGCGGGCGTGACCGAAGAAGCCTGTCCGCTCGATCTGGCGCCAACATCGAGCACTACTGCCGCCATGGTTCTGGGTGACGCACTCGCTATTGCGCTACTCGAAACACGAGATTTCACAGCAGAAGATTTTGCGTTCTCACATCCGGGTGGATCGCTGGGCCGTAAGCTCATCCTCTGTGTCGATGACGTCATGGCCTCGGGAGCTGCAGTGCCCAAAGTCTCTTCAGATGCCACGCTGGCAGAAGCCCTGATGGAGATTACGGCCAAGGGACTGGGAATGACTACTGTGCAAGAGGACGGCCTGCTCTTGGGAATTTTTACAGACGGTGACCTGCGAAGAGCGCTTGAGACTCGCCCTGACATCAATACCGCCAATATCGCAGGCCTCATGTCAAAAAATGTAAAGACGCTGCCCACCGGCCATCTGGCCGCTGAAGCATTGCAGCTCATGGAGCAGAATAAAATTACTTCGCTGGTAGTGACGGATAGTGCAGGCAAGGTCAGCGGCGTCGTGCACTTGATGGCCCTGTTGAAGGCGGGGATAGCATGAAGTCTATAGACTCTTCTGTTGCAAATAATATTGCGCTCGCTGTTTTCGACGTAGACGGTGTGATGACCGACGGCAAGATCACCTACGCCAGCAACGGCGAAGAAACCAAGAGCTTCGATATTCGCGATGGTCTAGGCATGAAACTACTCTCCCAAGCGGGGATAACAGTTGCCATCATCACAGGCCGTCACTCGCCTATGGTGAAGCAGCGCGCGCTCGATCTTGGCATCAGTGATGTCATACAAGGCCGCGAGGACAAGTTAGTAGCACTGACAGAGCTTTGTAGCCAGCACGGCATAGAACTCGACGCGGCGGCTTACATGGGGGATGACTTGCCCGACTTGTCAGCGGTAGCGTCGGCCGGGCTGGGGGCTACCCCCGCCAATGGCCATGCTGAAGTAAAAAGCGCCGCGACCTGGGTGGCCGAATCGGGTGGCGGTGATGGCGCAGTGCGTGAGTTTGTCGAGGCGTTGCTGATTGCCAAAGGACAATGGCAAGACGTAGTCAAGGCTTTTTCAAGGTGAAGCTAACCCTATCGACGCTTTTGGCAATCGCCGTATTGTCTGTCCTTTGGCTAACACTAGGACAAGGTGAACAGTTACCGTCAATCGTCATCGGGAAACAAGAAAGCATCATCAAGCATTACGCGTCGAACGTTATTCAGCGAAACTATGACGCTACTGGCTCCGCGGTGGACAACTTCTCCTCTGAAGAAATCCATGAATACACTCAAGACCCAAAAGTCTATTTTTCTAATATTGTGGCAGAGCGCTCTGAGCCGGGTGAAGATTCTTGGGTGCTGGTTGCAGCCAATGGTGTTTACCGGCCTTATGCCAGGGAATTATGGCTTCACAATGGCGTCACTATTGAGCAAAAAAATGAGGGCAGTCAGAAATTGCAAACGCCTCGAGTGAGGGTGTTGCTCGATGAGGATCGAGCTGTGAACAACGCCTTTGTGGAGCTTCACTTGGCGGACAGTAAAACTACAGCGTATGGACTGGATCTGGACTTGAACACCAAAATAGCGAAGCTATTGAAAAATGTCACCACCGTTTATGAACACTGAGCGTGGCCAAGCCCCAGGCTTGCCACAAACGCGGTGGGCGCTGAGCGGCCTATTCGCGATACTCGTAATTTGTGAGGCTTACTCCCTACCGACAGACCGCGATCAACCCTTGAAAATTACAGCCGATTCAGCGGTGCGTGACGATAACGCGGGAGAAACGCGCTACATTGGGGATGTAGCTCTGACTCAAGGTAGTCTTACCATTCGCGCTAACTTGCTGACCATCCGTCACAGTCAGGCATCAGCTGACGTTGTCGTGGCCGAGGGAGACCCCGCGACTCTCAGCCAAGTACCCGAGCTGGGTAAGCAACCAGTCAACGCACAAGCCCGGCAAATCGAATACCACCGGTCAGACGACAAAATCATCCTGAGAGATGGTGCTCGCATCGAGCAGGATGGCGCCATCGTCACGGGTGCCGTCATTGACTATCTGATCACCCGCCAAAAAGTCAGCGCAATGAGCACGAAGCAAAACGCGACGAGTGATAAGGACGAGCGACCAAAACAGCGGGTAGAGGTCATCATTCCGTCTGGCGCTCTCAACCCCGAAGATCAATAGGGGCGTATGAAGCATGTCATCCGTTCTTAAAGCCGATAATCTCGCCAAATCTTACGATGGTCGACAAGTCGTATTGGATGTCTCGCTAGAGGTAAGCTCCAGAGAAATTGTCGGGTTGTTAGGGCCAAATGGCGCAGGCAAAACCACCTGCTTTTATATGATTTTAGGGTTAGTAAGCGCGGATAAAGGCCAGGTGAGTCTGGGCGACCTCAGCCTTACGCACCTACCCATTCACGCGAGAGCTAAAGCGGGAGTCGGTTATCTACCACAAGAAGCTTCGATTTTTCGACGCCTAACCGTAAAAGATAACGTTCTGGCCATTCTCGAGACACGCAAAGATTTGAGCCGAAAACAGCGCACCTCTGTTTGCATGGAACTGCTCGATGAATTCAGCGTAGGCCATCTTGCCAACACATTGGGACAGGCTCTTTCAGGCGGCGAACGGCGCCGGGTGGAGATCGCGAGAGCGCTCGCACTTGATCCAGCATTTGTACTCCTCGACGAGCCATTTGCTGGCGTCGATCCGATCTCTATCAACGAGATAAAAACCGTGATTCGTCATCTTCGTGATCGCGGCATCGGCGTTCTCATCACCGACCACAATGTCAGGGAAACGCTGGATATATGCCAGCGGGCCTATATTGTTGGAGAGGGGCATGTAATCGCTTCAGGCACCCCTGAAGAAGTGTTGAACAACGGCAAAGTCCGCGAGGTCTACCTGGGCGCCGATTTCACTCTTTAAAGTAATTTCGCCTTTGTTTTCGTTGATAAAAATGCTTCGAATATTGCGAGGCCTGAGTTGAGAGGGCTACACTTATTACTCAAATACCGGCTTAGCGCATCTGAGGTGTAATGAAGCAGTCGCTGCAACTAAAACTCGGCCAAAACCTGGCACTGACGCCTCAGTTGCAGCAGGCTATTAAGCTTTTACAGTTGAGCACCCTTGATCTACAACAGGCCATTGACGAGGCACTGGAAGGCAATCCGCTGCTCGAGCGCGAAGAAGAGCACAGCGATAGTGAGACTGATGCCCTTGGCGATAACGGCGAACTGGACTTTACGGAAACCAAAGACAATTCACCCGATGGCGACGATGAGCTCGCCGTAGATACGCGTTGGGAAGACCTTCTTCCCTCCTCCGCACCGGCCGGAAGTGCTGATGACGAAAATGGGTTCACTGAGCGGGATGTCGCGCCCGAATCGCTTCATGATCAGCTCCACTGGCAGTTAAACCTGACCCGATTTTCTGACACGGACCGAAAACTTGCGGAAGCTTTTATCGATAGTGTCGACACCAATGGCCGACTCACCCAAACCCCGGAAGAAATTCTAGCTGCCGTCGACCTACCCGAGGTTGAAATTGACGAGGCCATGGCGGTCTTACACCTGCTTCAGCACTTTGAGCCCACCGGCGTCTTTGCCAGAGACCTTAGAGAGTGTCTGTTACTACAGCTTCGGCAAATGCCTGTAGACATCCCCTGTCGTGATATTGCTGGTGCCATTGTCAGCAGACATCTCGACCATATCGCCACCGTCGATCCTAAGAAACTAGCCAAGAGACTGCGAACTGATGAAGACTCGGTTCGCGGCGCCCTCGCTCTCATCAAGTCACTTGACCCCACGCCTGGGGCAAATATAGGAGTGAGCGATACGGAGTACGTCATCCCAGACGTCTTTGTATCGAAGAAAAATGATCAATGGCGCGTTGAGCTCAATCCCGACATTGCCCCAAGACTTAAAATCAACACTATGTATGCCGAGCTCGCGAGCGCCGGCAACTCGGCGACTGACCGATCTTTTATTCGAGACAATCTGCAGGAAGCCAAGTGGTTTATGAAGAGCTTACAGAGCCGCAATGAAACGCTGCTCAAAGTGGCGAGCAAGATTGTCGAGCATCAAAGGGCATTCCTAGAGCTGGGCGAGGAGGCTATGCGGCCTCTTGTTCTCGCCGACATAGCCGATCAAATCGAAATGCACGAATCCACCATTTCTCGTGCCACAACACGAAAATATATGCACACCCCGCGGGGTATATACGAACTTAAATTTTTCTTTTCGAGCCACGTCGGCACGACCGAGGGCGGAGAGTGCTCTTCTACTGCCATCAAAGCGTTGATCAAAAAATTAGTACAGGCCGAGGACTTAAAGAAGCCACTTAGTGACAACAAGCTCGGGACATTACTCAAAGAACAGGGCGTAGTCGTTGCGCGCAGGACGGTGGCTAAGTACCGTGAGCAGTTAGGTATTCCGCCCTCTAACGAAAGAAAGCGACTAATCTGATATCAATAAAGCAAGGAGATCTGCATGCAACTTACTGTTAGTGGACACCATATCGAAATTACTGATGCACTACGCGAGCATGTCTCCGAGAAATTTGAGAAGTTGCAGCGCCACATTGAGCACATCACTAATATCGACGTGACGCTGGTTGTTGAAAAAGCGACGCACAAAGCGGAAGCCAATCTTCATATTTCAGGCGCGGACCTTTTTGCGTCAGCGGAAAATGAGGACATGTATGCAGCGATTGATGCTCTGACTGAAAAACTCGACCGCCAAATCAGTAAGCACAAAGGCAAGCACCGAGGGCACTGATTCATGGCCGGGCTGATGAACTTGTTAGACGAATCTCACGTCCTTTGCCGCTCAACCGCGCAAAGTCAAAAAAATATATTTGAACTTGTAGCGAGAGGGATCGCGGCAACTCACGGGGAACTTGATGAGCAATTTCTATTCAAAAAATTTCTGGCGAGGGAGAAGCTGGGGTCCACCGGCTTGGGCGAGGGAGTCGCCGTGCCTCACAGTAGAATTGAAGGTCTTAAATACCCTATTGCTTATTTATTGACTCTCGCCGAACCCGCGCCTTACGACGCGCCTGACAATCAAGACGTGGACATATTATTCGCCTTGCTTGTTCCCGAGGAATCTACACAGCTTCACTTGGATTTGTTATCGGAAATAGCCACCATGCTCTCTGACAGTGCGTACTGTGAGCGTCTTCGCGGCGCTACCGACCAGGGTGAACTTCTTGCCCTCGCCAAGCACAGCCTAGCGGCCTGACGATGCACCTAGTTCTACTCACAGGTCGGTCAGGCTCGGGAAAAAGTACGGCGCTACATCAACTCGAAGACAGCGGTTTCTACTGCGTCGATAATTTGCCAGCCGGACTTCTTCCAGATCTTGTATCTCAAAGCACACGCGATGAGTACTCCGCCTACCAGGGCCTCGCCGTCTGCATTGATGTCCGCAACAGCCGCCAGGATCTAGAACGTCTTACCCGAGCACCCAATGACCTTGAGTCGCTTTCTTCATGTGATGTGGTTTATCTCGATGCATCTGACGAAGTGCTCACTCAGCGATTTAGCGAAACCCGCCGGCGCCATCCGCTGAGTAATAATGACATCTCCCTGCATGAAGCCATCCAGCTAGAGGCTTCTCTGCTGGAAGCGCTCAGGCTGCGATCTAATTTAATTATCGACACAAGCAATCTTACAATCTATGAATTAAGAGAGGCGATTAATACCCGCCTTCTTGATCACACCAGCGGTACGTTGTCATTACTTATTGAGTCTTTCGGTTTCAAAAGGGGTGTCCCCACCGATGCTGACTTGGTGTTTGATGCGCGGCTGCTTCCCAACCCCCACTGGAGCGCTGAGCTCAGAGCGCTCACCGGCAAAGACCAAGCCGTCATCGACTTTTTAAGAGATCACAAAGACTGTGGCGACTTTATAGCGTCCATCACAGGATTTTTGACACAGTGGCTCCCTTTGTATGAACGATCTCAAAGGACCTACGTAACTGTAGCCATCGGCTGCACGGGCGGACAACACAGGTCCGTTTTTGTAGCCGAAGAAGTTTTTTCCGTTCTCAAAGCGGCCTATGAACAGACGCAGATCAGGCATCGAGAATTACGGGCGATGATGGCGGAATGATTGAGCAACCTGTAGAAATCATCAATCGACTAGGCCTGCATGCCCGGGCAGCCGCCAAGCTCGTGGACTGCGCATCGCGCTACCCGTGCGCAATCAAGTTGCGTAAAGAATCCAAAGCAATTGATGCGAAAAGTATTATGGCGGTGATGATGCTAGCCGCCGGACAAGGCAGCAAGCTCACGCTTATTCTGGACGGCCCCGATGAAAAACAGGCCTGCGAAGCGCTGATCGCCCTGATTAATGATCGATTTGGCGAGCCGGACTGAAGCCTACCCCACCCTAATCTCTGTCATTTTTACTCACTCAACTAGTGCAGTCGGGGCACGCCTGCCCGATAATGCGCGCGCGGGTGGGAGGGATGTTTGTGGAAATCTCGGTCAAAACTGAACAGCAATTCGAGCGTATCGATAGTGCCTTAGAGACAGGGACGCTCGGCGATATTTCGAGCATCATCGGCGAGCTTTCGCCGGGTGATATTGCTCACCTGCTGAGCTCCTACCCTCCCCGGGTCCGCCAAGTTCTCTGGGGCCTACTGGAATCAGACCAAGAAGCCGATGTTCTCAACGAGCTTCCTGAAGAACTGCGTAATGCATTTCTGGTTGAAATGGAGCCCGAAGTATTAGCGTCGATCGTTAATCGACTAGATGATGATGATGTCGCCGATATCCTTCAGGACCTTCCCGATCAACTGACTGAGCAGGTGTTAGCCGTTATCGATGAGGCTGACCGGACTCGACTTGAGACGGTGCTGGCCTACTCTTATGATGTGGCTGGCGGATTGATGAGCACGGACACATTAACCATCCGCGCCGACCTAACCCTCGATGTCGTGCTCAGATATCTGCGACGGCACGACGAAATTCCGCAGAATACCGACAGTCTGATCGTGGTAAACAGGGACGATCAATTCGTGGGTCTCCTACCTATCAGAACGCTACTGGTATCAGATCCCGGTCAGTCGGTTCGTGAAATGATGATTACCAACCGAGAGCCTATTCCCGCGATGATGCCTGCCGCCGAAGTGGCCAGATTATTTGAACGGAATGACTGGATATCGGCGCCTGTTATTAATGGTGACAATCAACTGCTCGGGCGAATCACAATTGACGACATCGTCGATGTCATCAGAGAAGAGGCAGACCATTCACTGACATCTCTTGGGCGACTCGGCGAAGAAGATACCTTTTCGACAGTGCTGCATACTGCGCCACGTCGCGCCGTCTGGCTGGGTCTAAATTTGGCAACCGCGTTCATTGCGGCTTCTGTCATTAATGTATTTCAAGGCACGATAGAAAAAGTAGTGGCTCTCGCCGTGCTGATGCCTATCGTGGCATCGATGGGCGGTATCGCAGGCACGCAGACCCTCACGGTACTCATTCGTGGTATGGCCATGGGTCACATTAATCGACGAAATCAAACTTGGCTAATAGGCAGAGAGGCGATGGTTGGCGTCCTCAACGGCTTATTGTGGGCTGGTGTTGTGGCGGTAGCGGCAGCAACCTGGTTTAGCGATATCACTCTCGCCATCGTGATTGCCACAGCCATGCTGATCAATCTGGTGACGGCCGGAATCGCGGGAGCGATTCTGCCCCTGTTCCTTGATCGCATCGGAGTGGATGCCGCTCTCGCGGGGGGCGTCATTCTGACCACAATCACCGATGTCGTGGGCTTTTTGGCTTTTCTCGGTTTGGCAGCCTACTTCTATGGCTGACCGACCTTTCAGTGAAGACGAATGGAATGCGGAG
The DNA here is from genome assembly GCA_965658055.1 of Luminiphilus sp. Taxonomy (GTDB): domain Bacteria; phylum Pseudomonadota; class Gammaproteobacteria; order Pseudomonadales; family Halieaceae; genus Luminiphilus. Next base: position 11,329 of record CBFHQV010000016.1, read on the forward strand.
GCGCCTCCCAGCAAAAGCGCCCTGAAGCGGCAGATGACTGCTCTTCAGGATATGGGCGAGCGATTGGTCGAGTTACCCGACGCACAGTTGAAAAAAGTCCCCATTGATGATCCTCGGCTGAGCGAAGCCATAGCCGAAGCACGTCGCATTAGAGCGCGGGGCGGCCTGCGTCGACAGCTCCAGTATATTGGCAAACTCATGCGCCAAATTGACTCCGACGGTATCCAACAGGCTCTCGACGAGCTCGACGGCCAACATCAAGAGGTTAACGCGCGCTTTCATCAGCTAGAAAAACTACGAGAGAGGTTAATTAACGAGGGAGATCGCGCCCTCGAGGAAGTGCTCGCCGTTTTTCCGGGCGCTGACCGGCAACATCTGCGGCAACTTCTGCGCCAGCATGAACACGAGACGAAACAAGGCAAGGCCAATAGCGCGTTTAAAAAAATTTTTCGCTACTTCAAAGAGCTCGATGGATCCTGAGTCTCACCAGACTTTTGATTGCCGCGATTTTTCACGCTGGACGCATCGAAGAGCCTGACAAACTTGACCTCTGGATCTGAGAGAAAGCCGGTGACGTCATACACCCCGCTGCTCAATGAATTAACTTGATCCTCAAAAACTTTGCTCATCAGATAGGCCCCCGCGGCAAGCGGCAAGCCACCGGCAAGAGCCGCCACCCAAGGAATATTGTCGATTAACGGTAGCGTCACGATAAGCTCCCCCTCTATAGCGTCAGTTCTCAAATCAATATCGCTGGAAAAAGAAAACGCGCCCCCGGGACCATCGATGGAAAAATTTGGTATCGCCAGATCCCCCGTCGAGAACGCCAACTGTCCCTGAGCAGTTGCAAACGCCACTCCAGGCTCGAAGAGCTGATTGACGTTGGCCCGCTCTACTAGGCCAGCGAGATTGAGCAAACCAAACAGCCTGACAACTCCCGTAGCGCCCCCAGAAACAGGTAAAAAGGATCCATCCTCCAGACTGATCTCCACACTCCCCTTCAACTGATCCAACGCCATATCAGCAGGTGACCCCGGCCAGCTGATGTCTAGGTCCACCACTCCTGCCGTGCTACGCACTGGGGGCTCAACCGAGAATTCTTGAAACCCATCAGCGATGTCGCGCAGCAAAAACCCACCCGAAAATTGACTCTGCCAAAAGACCTCTTCATGCCGCACCCAAGAGAGAGCACTGCCCTCTATTAAGCTCGCCGCCGCAATATCCCCTCGTATATCGGTTACACCCAGACCTTCGTCACTGGAGCCTAGGGTAAAGGTCATCGCGCCGAGTCGCTGGGACTTTACGTAGAGATTGGCCACCGTGACATTTATTGGAGAGGATAGCGTCGGCGGCGGCTGAGTCGCTACAACGACCTCCTCTGCGACTTCTTCGACAGTATCAACCTGAGGCACCGAGACAGATTCCGCATCCTTGGCATCAGCTGGCTCTTCAGCGGCGCTACCCCCTAAATGAAGCTCATGAATCACCAATTCGGGGGGATCCTCTTCAAAGGGAAAAGCCATAACACCGTTTATATCGGGGAGGCTAAACATAACCTCGTACCAGGCATCTGCTCGCGATGCGCCGATTAACAGCGGTCCAACGCTGGCATCTCGAAAAGAGACTTTGTCAACAGTGAGTTCATTTATTACGGGCCATGGAACGGACCTAGCCTCCGTCGATTCGGCCTTGAGCGCAGTATAAAAATTAATCCAAGGATCCAGATCCAACTCTTGTCTGGAACCGGCAATCAAGACCCCGCTTGTTCTCCTCGCCTGTTCATCATAGACACCAAAATCAGGCCGAGCTCGGGGAGTTATGTCCACTGCCGTACCCGTGATGTCACCTCCCTCTCGAGTCACCAGAGCCTGAAGGCGATCCTCCCAAAAGACTTGCCAACTCCCATCCTCTGAAAGATTAAATTGAAGCTCTAGAGCTGTCGCTTCCTCAGACTGCTTTCCCATCGGTTCTGGCAATTGGATTGCAAGACCCGCTAAATCAGTTTCAACATAGACGTCGGCGCTGGCGCCAACGATTAAATCCACCGTGAGAGCTGTTTCACCAACAAACAGCTGTCCCAATGCAACATGATCGAGAAGCAATCCGTTGGTCTGGAGCCATGACTGCAGCTCACCACCCTTGATGTCGGTCACGAATCGGGCGTCAACTAAATGACCGTTTTCTCGGCCAGTTTTCCCGCGACCAATGGTTATGGCTACCGGCGTGTCAAACAATGTTGCAGCGAGAGTCCGGCTGGTAAAGCCATCGCCCCCATCAAAATCCAAGCCCCCGGCAACGTCCGTTAACGTGGCGCCCAAAAGTCTCGAGCGAACGACTACATCGCTCAAGTTTGTGGTTAGATTTACATCAACATCATTCGTCCGATTATTGAGGTCGAGGTTCAGCGACAGCGATCCCGTCACATTGCCCTGCGCTTCGAGATCGGCAAGAAGCCTGTCGGCTGTTTTGTTAATTGGAGTGTTACCCAAAAACGTCAGGGCTTCTTGCGCACCGCTCTTCAGCGTGGTGCTCACGGCAAGCTCATGTTTTTCTGCACTGCGATGCGTCATAAGCACTAAATCTTGTAGCAGAACTTGCTCTGAGGTAGCTTCCTCAGACCAAAGCGCCACGTCTTCAGTATCCACAAATAACCGCGCATGGGGGGTCATTGATTCGGGCCAATCTGGCTGGTACTGAATAGTGGCGTCGCTGATATCCGCCACCAATTGCATACTCTGCGTCCCAGCGCCGAAATCTTTAAAAGGTCCACGCCAAAGAAAAATGCCCTGTTCCACATCACCTGCAAGCAAGGCAGAGTGGAGCCACTGATCCAGAGCTGGAGGTATTTTCTTGGGTATATAGTTGTTGCGAACAGCCAGTGGCGCTCCTGAAAACGCTACATCAAGGTACATGGCAACCGGCGTCTCCTCGGCAGCCACCGCGTTTAAGGGGATATCCATAGCAAACTGAACAGCCGCGGGATGGGTATCCGTTTGGGCCACCAGCACACCATCGTGGAGTAGCAGCATATCCCGCTGCCAAGAGGCTTTGAGCTGACCTTTAACCCGATCGACAAGGATCGGGCGATCATAAACGAGGGGCAAATCAAGACCAAAACCTTCGGTATCTATCCAAGCCGTGGCACCGGACTGACTGGCGTTGACCGTTGCGTCAATGCCATAGAGCCCGGGCGCTTTTTTAAACGGTTGGAAGGTCGCGTCCCGAACCTCCACAACGACCGACCAGCTGTCGCGCGGATGCTCCAGATCGGCAAGCTGAAACCACGCTCCACTTGCAATCCCCGATGGTTCCAAGGCACTGACAACCGCCTGAACGTTGCTGGGCAAGAGTTCAGAATCGACAATGACGCCAGCTAAGTCTGCGAGGTCAAATCCACTCAGATAGGCGGTGACACTCGGGCCGGCAATTTGCAGTTGGGCCTTGCCGAGTGTGAAACTCGCCGAATCACGCTCAATCTCTAACCCCTCAACAGTAATTTGCCAGTCTTTTTCTGCGCTACTAGCACGCGCCACAAACGAAGCGTGATCAAGGCGCACCGATCGGTTGTTGAACCCCTCTAACAGCAAGTCGCTAACCGCAGGTTTCACGGTAACTTGGCGCTGCCCGCTTGTGTTCTGATACCAAAACTCCACATCGGCATTCCCCGCCAGGTTAACTTCCAAGGCCTCTGAAAGCGTGGCGATTTCGGGCACAATCAATCGGCCGTATATCGATCCCTCAAATCGATCTAACGCCGTTAGCTGGCCAATGCCGGCACCCGACAGTGAAAATCTCGCACCCTCTGGGCCGGTGGCTTCACCCTTAAATTGCAGATTGCTACCATCCCGAGCGATCCTGAGGTCCGCGCGGAAGACTTTGCTCACAAAATCATCTCGCGTAAGCGTTACCGACGCGTTGGAAACAACGATGTCGTTGAAAACCGCGAAAGGACTGATTGTCACCGCGGTGCTCTCAGATGACGACCGAGACTGATACTTGCCCAGATCAATATCGACCTCGGCCTGGTCCACAAACAGCGTACCCAGCCGAGGCGACAAAGCGAGCAATGATGCCCAGGGATCAATCGACGCCCTGGCTTCTAAAACCCTAATGGTCAGTGCTTCCGATGCGGGCAGCTGTAATCCCTCGAGCCTAATGGCAGGAGTAAAGCCAACCAGATCGCCTTCGAGCACCGTGAGCGTCATGCCGCTGCCAAGTTGCCCACTCACTGACTGCATAATGGCGTCCTTGTACACCGGCAAAGTCGATAAAAGCAGTCGGACACCAGAAACGTAAACCGCTAAAAGAATGAGCAAAACGAGCAGAGATCGCCACAGCAACCTCCCTGTCACATGATGGAGACGTTCAACCTGCATAGGGTGGAACTCTGAGGTTTATCGCGATACCCCATTGCTCTAAAGCAGAGCGCGTTTGCGAAAGAGGGAGTCCTACTACACTCGAGTAACTACCGTGCAGTGAATCAACAAAACTACCCCCAGCACCCTGTATGCCGTACGCGCCCGCTTTATCATCCGCTTCACCCGTCTCCAGATAAGCTTCTACCAACGCAGGTGAAAGATCGGCAAAAAGGACCTCAGTCTTTGTAACACAAGAGTGCCGCTTTTCCGGCGACAACAGCGCGAGACCGGTATAAACCTGGTGCCACCGACCAGACAGACTCAACAACATCGTACGCGCATGTTCACGAGTGGCGGGCTTTCCTAAAATCACTCCATCAAGCGCTACACATGTATCCGCAGCAATGACGAGGGTGTTTGCTGCGGAAGCGTGAGTTGCTTTTGCAACAGCGAGCCGCTCCACATAGCGATCCGGCAATTCATCATCCTGCTCGGTCTCGTCAATGTCGGGAGAGCAGCACTCGAAATCGGAAAGCAGGATGGAGAGCAGCTGCCTTCGTCTTGGGCTGGAGGAGGCCAGCAAAACCTTCATCAGGCGACCTCATAATAGCGACGAAACGACCGCAGCAAGTTGCGCAAGGGAATCCAAAGCAGCATCGACAAGGGGATGGAGTAAAGAAACTGCAGTCCGTCACTGGAAAAACCCAGTAAATTTTGAAGCCTCTCTACCACGATTAAGGCGACCGCCAGTATGAGTCCGATAACAAATGTCTGCTGCAGAGCATCAAACTGCCGGAGGCGCTGGTAATTTAACAAAATAACGAGGGCGCCCACGCTCGACCCCGCAGCTATTGCGCCCACAGCTATTCCGTCTAAAAGATCAAGAACAAGTCCCAGTGACATTGCCGAAAAAACCCCGACTCGCTGCGGCAAAGCAAGGACCCAATAAAAAAGGACCATAAGAGGCAACTCTGGCCGGAACCAGCGCCAGTCAAAAGGCAGCGGCACGAGGTAGACGACAATACTCGCCACCATGGTTGCGATGATCAACCAAGAGCCTCGGGGTTGCATCAAAGCGCCTCAGCAGTGCGTGAGATATCTGCGACACCAAGCGCCAGCATGACATGTCGCCCCCGATCTAACTCAACCATAGGTTTCGACATTACTGTCGCAAACGCAGATCCTTCATCGTCTTCTATACTGACAACTTCAGCGACCGGATAGCCCGGCGGGAATAGCCCCCCGAGTCCAGAAGTCACCAAAATATCTCCAACTCTGATATCCGTAGTAGCCGCGATATGACGCACGATCAGATTATCGATTTCCCCAGTGCCCTCTGCCAGACCGCGCACGCCGCTTCGAAGCACCTGCACCGGCACCGCATGGGTTGAGTCAGTCATCATAATGCCCCGACTGGTAGACGCACCCACCGTAATGATCTGACCAATAAGCCCCTCGGCCCCCAATAACGGCTGCCCTACAACGACTCCGTCTCGACTCCCTTTATCCAACAGCAGAATATGACGGGATGCATCGGCGGTGACTGAAATAATCTCGGCAACCATCACTTCACGCTCCAGCGAACCGGCTGAATTCAACATATCCCGGTAGCGTGAATTCTCTGCCAGCACTGCGGCAAGCCGTTGTGTTTGCCCTCGCAAGATAAAATTCTCCTGCTCGAGGCGAGAGTTTTCCTCGCGCAGTACCCGGTGAGTTTGAAAGAAATCCCCAACCGATCGAAGCGCTCTGGCCGGTGATGCGGCAGCCGCGTAGAGTACTGAGACAACATCCTGCGTTACGGCACGAGCCCGCTCAAAAATTGGCTGTTCGCGATAGGTGACCAGCAGCAACAGACAAACGCCCAGCACCAGAGCCAAGCGCCAACCCACATGCTTTTCCTTAAGAAAAAGAGGCTTGATAGGCTGTCCCCCTAGCTCCTGTGAGGCCCTGCAGGGTTACTCCGTTGAGAGCAAGTCCAGTGCGTGACGATCCATCAACTCCAGCGCTTTTCCGCCGCCTCTGGCAACACAGGTCAGCGGGTCCTCTGCCACAATTACAGGCAGCTCAGTCTCCGCTGCAATGCGCTTATCCAGGTCCCGGAGCAAAGCACCACCACCGGTGAGCACAATGCCGGACTCCGCGATATCAGCTGCGAGTTCGGGGGGTGATTGCTCGAGCGCCATTTTGATAGCGCGCAGTATCGATTCCAGGGGATCCTCAAGCGCACCCCGTATTTCATCACTGTTGAGCGTAAAGCTTTTCGGAATACCCTCTGCAAGATGGCGTCCCCGGACATCAATTTCACGAAGTTCACTGGTCGTAATAGCACAACCAACCTCTTGCTTGATCCGTTCCGCCGTGGAGTCTCCGATCAAGCTGCCATATCGCCGCCGAACATACGCCACGATACTCTCGTCAAATCGATCACCGCCTACCCGAATAGAGTCGCGATAAACCACACCGTTGAGTGAAATAATCGCTATCTCGGTGGTGCCACCACCAATATCCACCACCATACACCCAGTCGCTTCGTCCACCTGGAGTCCCGCTCCAATGGCCGCCGCCATCGGCTCCTCGATTAAGCGCACCTCTCTCGCGCCGGCACTCAGGGCGGATTCGCGTATGGCCCGACGCTCTACCTGCGTCGACATACAAGGCACGCAGATCAATACCCGCGGGCTCGGGCGAATAAACTGCGTCTCATGCACTTTGGCGATGAAGTGCTGCAGCATCTTTTCCGTGACTTGAAAATCGGCAATTACACCGTCTTTCAATGGTCGAATCGCCATGATATTCCCGGGTGTCCTGCCAAGCATTCGCTTAGCCTCACGACCGACTGCCTCGACTGACTTCTGACCGTTATGAACCCGAATTGCCACCACCGAGGGCTCATCGAGAATGATTCCTTTATCCTTCACGTAAATCAGCGTGTTGGCAGTGCCGAGATCAATCGAAAGGTCATTGGAGAACATGCCGCGCAGGCGTTTGAACATCTTTCATTCCTGTTTTTATGACGGGACTCACGGTCCCGCCAAGGCGCAGAGAGCTGTTCAATCGGAGAGCGACTAAACAGCTTACTTTGTCAGTTGAAGAGCCAAAAATCGCCAAAAAATCAGTTGGTTTCAGCCCACCATTAAGGTGGAAATGTATCAATGGAGGGGTTTTTGAGCAAGGTGAATCTGTGGTAGGTTCCCGTTCCCCTTTTGTTCGGATTCTCAGCATGTCGGTGACAGCCTCAGACGTGGCCCAAGTAGCGCTTTTGGCTCGCCTTACAATTCCAGATGACAGGATCGACGAGGTCACCGAGCGCTTCACCCGAGTGTTAGACCTGGTGACCGAACTCCAGCAGGTCGATACCGACGGCGTCTTGCCCATGTCGAACCCACATGACATGGAGCAGCGTCTAAGAGCCGACGAAGTTACCGAGGTCAACGAGCGCGATCATTTGCAGCAACCGGCTCCGGCGGTAGAAGACGGTTATTTTCTGGTTCCCAAGGTCATCGATTAATGCCGGATATTAATCTCGCTACCGCGACCGCCGCCGAGGTATTGAACGCCCTCAAAAATCGCGATATTTCTTCCATCGAGCTCACGCAGGCCTATTTGAGCCGTATCGATGCCCTAAATGGGCAGCTGAACGCTGTCATCACAGTCGATCACGAGGGTGCGCTCGCCGCCGCCAAAGACGCTGACGATGCGCGGCACCGCGGCGAGGGGGGTGTCCTTAACGGGGTCCCGCTACTCCACAAAGACATTTTCTGCACCGCCGGCCTCAGAACCACCTGTGCTTCGCGCATGCTGGAAAACTTCACTCCGCCCTATGACGCCACTGTGGTCAGCAAGCTTAAGGCCGCAGGTGCCATCACGCTGGGCAAAACCAACATGGATGAATTTGCGATGGGCTCATCCAACGAAACCAGCTACTTTGGCCCCGCGCACAACCCCTGGGACCTCAGCTGCGTACCCGGCGGCAGTTCCGGCGGCAGCGCGGCGGCTATAGCCGCTGGGCTCGCGCCTCTCAGCACAGGAACCGATACCGGAGGCTCGATTCGGCAACCAGCATCCCTCTGCGGCATCACCGGCCTCAAACCCACCTATGGGCGGGTTTCGCGCTTTGGCATCATTGCCTTCGCCTCCTCACTTGACCAAGCGGGCCCCATGACCCGGACTGTGGAGGATGCCGCACTAATGCTCAACGCTATGTGCGGGCTTGATCCCAATGATTCCACCTCTGCCGATATGCCGGTACCGAACTATCATGACGCCCTAACAGGCGACCTTAAGGGACTACGCATAGGGCTACCAAAGCAATACTTCAGTGAGCTGCTGGACGACACGGTAGCGAACAGGATTCAAGACGCGCTGAAAGAGCTTGAGGCCGAGGGGGCAACTCTCGTAGACGTGGATCTTCCGCACACCCAAGAAGGCATTGCGACTTACTATGTCATCGCTCCCGCCGAAGCGTCTGCCAACCTAGCCCGATACGATGGCGTGCGCTTTGGTCATCGCTGTGACGACCCCACAGATCTCATGGATTTGTACGCGCGCTCCAGAAGCGAGGGCTTCGGTAGCGAGGTTCAACGGCGAATTCTGGTGGGGACATATGCGCTTTCAGCGGGATTCTACGACGCCTACTTCAAAAAAGCGCAACAGGTACGACGTATTATCAGCAACGATTTCAAACAAGCCTTTGACCAATGCGACCTGATTGCCGGTCCTTCAGCACCCGGTGTTGCCTTCTCCGCGGGCGCCAAAAGTCATGATCCCATTGCCATGTATATGGAGGATGTCTATACCCTCTCGGTCAACCTGGCTGGGCTACCCGGTCTTTCCGTACCTGCAGGGCTTATCAACGGGCTCCCTATAGGATTGCAGCTGATCGGTCGAGCGTTTGATGAGGCAACCCTACTCAAAGCCGGCCATCGTTTTCAGCTACGCACCGACCACCATCGGCTTGCTCCACCGCTGGCGGAGATATCCTGATGATGTGGGAAATGGTGATGGGGCTTGAGGTCCACCTACAACTCGCGACGAAGAGTAAGATCTTTTCAGGCGCAGCAAATCGCTTTGGCGCGGAACCTAATGTGCAGGCGTGTGCCGTCGACTTGGGTATGCCCGGAATGCTGCCGGTATTAAACGAGCAGGCAGTGCGATTTGCCGTCATGTTTGGTCTCGGCATCGACGCTCGCATTGGTAAGCGCTCCATCTTTGACCGCAAAAATTACTTCTACCCCGACCTCCCGAAAGGCTACCAGGTAAGCCAGTTTTTCGAACCGATTGTGTGTGAGGGGATTTTTGAGGTGCCCATGCCCGATGGTGATCTTTTTCCCATCAGAATTACCCGCGCGCATTTGGAAGAGGACGCGGGCAAGTCCGTTCATGATCGATTCCCCAATCAGACGGGGGTCGACTTAAATAGAGCGGGCACGCCCCTGCTGGAGATTGTCACCGAGCCTGATTTTCGGACCGCTGAACAGGCTGTTGCCTATTTAAAGGCGTTGCATTCATTGGTGACTTATCTCGGCATCTCAGACGGCAATATGGCCGAAGGCTCTATGCGCTGTGATATCAATTTATCACTTCGACCCGCGGGCTCTGACGCTTACGGAACGCGAACAGAAATCAAGAATGTGAACTCCTTTCGCTTTGTCGAAAAAGCCATTGCCGTAGAGGCACAACGACAGCAAGAGCTTCTTGAAGATGGCTTATCCATCGTGCAGGAGACACGCCTTTACGATGCTGAACGCAACGAAACCCGCTCAATGCGATCGAAAGAAGTCGCCAACGACTATCGATACTTCCCAGAGCCTGATTTGCTTCCCATCGTCCTCGATGACGCCTATATCGAGGCAGTCGCCCGGGATTTGCCTGAGCTCCCGGGCGCCAAACGTCAGCGTTTCATCGAGCGGTACCAACTGTCCAACTATGATGCCGCCCAGCTGGTTAGCTCTCCCACTATGGCCGATTATTTTGAGGCTACGGTGACGGCATGTGGGGAAGCAAAGGCTACCGCCAACTGGATGCTGGGTGACTTAGCCGCCGCACTGAACCGCGAGAACCTGTCACTTGAGGACGCACCGATTGGCCCACTCGACCTCGCTGGTTTAGTGACCCGTGTGGCTGATGGCACGCTTTCCAGCAAGCTAGGTAAACAGGTCTTTGAAGGCTTATGGCTGCGCGAAGGCAGCGCCGATGAAATTATTGAAAAGCGAGGACTTAAACAAGTCAGCGATACAGGCGCACTCGAGAGCTTGATCGCGACAGTGATCAGCGAAAATCCAGATCAAGTAGCACAGTATCGTGCGGCCGATGAAGTAAAGCAGAAAAAACTGATTGGCTTTTTCGTCGGTCAGATCATGAAGGCATCGAAGGGTCAAGCCAACCCGCAGCTTGTCAATGAATTGCTGGTAAGGGCCCTGACCGGCGGTTAACGGTTACCGCCCCTCGTAAGGCACACGACCTTTCAAAAACCGCTCACGATTCTCACGTTTTTTCTCCTGACTTTTCTTCAACAGCACATAAACGGCACCGGTACCGCCGTGTACAGGTTGAGCGGAGTGAAACGCTTGGACATGCTCAAGCTGCTGTAACCACTGATTGACGTACCCCTTCAACACAGCTGTATTTTCCTTCTCGCTCTTTCGCTGCCCCTTGCCATGCAAAATCAGCAGCGTGCGCAGGCCAAGATCCGCCGCGTCGTCGATAAACTTTTTAACCTCATCCCTCGCCAGCTTGACGGTCATGCGGTGAAGATCAAGTCGCGCCTCAATATCGTATCGCCCCATTCGCAGCTTCTTAAATACGCCGTGCTGAATACCGGGGCGCTTGAAGTCGAGGACATACCAGGCATCCAGCGGATCGACCCCCTCATCGAGCAGCGAGTTCATTGCCCCGTTGGGGAGTGCGGCAGCCGCTTCACGTCGAAATTCAACGTCCCCCTGAACGGCTGTTTTAACCAATCGCTCTCTGGGCTCGCGTTTGAGCGGCGTTACACCAGACATCTCTTCAAAAAAAAGATCTTTTTCTGACATGGGACACACTCTATGGTTCTATCTAACGGGATATACTGACTCTTAGATCAGGGAGGATCAATCCTATGCAGGGCAACTTCATAACAGGCGCCGGATATTTCTTCAAAGGCCTGAACATGCTCTCCCAGCGCGGTATTTGGCCTTTTGTTATTTTACCGCTTTTGGCCAACATCGGCTTTTTCCTGTTCATTGGCGGCTTGGCTTACAGCTACGTGGACAGCATTGTCTCTGTAACAGAAGAAGCTCTCCCCGACTGGTTACATTTCCTCACCTGGGTCATAGCACCGCTACTTTGGCTTACCGGTGGACTCGCCACAGGGTACCTCTCGACCTTTATCGTATTGATCCTTACCTCGCCTTTTCATGCCTTGCTGGCGGAAAAAGTAGAGGAGCGGGTAACGGGACAACCCCTGCCGGGACTTGACAACGTAACGGCCGCCATCATGGAAGTACCCCGCGGCATTCTGCGAGAAATCCGGAAGATTGTTTATTACCTGCCGCTTGCGCTGGGTGTTCTTATCGTTTCTTTTATCCCCGGCGCTCAGGCGCTGGCACCGCTGCTGTGGTTTTTACTGGGAGCATGGATGATGAGCCTCCAGTTTATTGACTATCCCATGGATAACCATCGACTCCCTTTCAGCGAAGTCCGGTCTGCCTGCGCGACCCGGCGGCTAAGCAGCATCGGATTTGGCGCTGTGGTCGCATTTGTCGCGGGAGTTCCCGTACTGAACCTGGTCGTCATTCCCGCGGCCGTCGTGGGGGCTACTCTGCTTTGGTGTGAGGAGCTAAGAAATCTCCGTTAGAAAGATCGCACTCTCAGGCGAGCAATTCCTCGGGCGGTGGCACGCATTTCAAACGCTCACCCAGCAAAGTTTCGATATCGGGAAGAAGAAAAGCATCGTCTTCACTGGCAAAACTGATTGAAACACCTGTAGCGCCCGCCCGGCCCGTTCGCCCAATCCGGTGCACATAGTCTTCAGGATCCTCGGGTAAGTTGTAGTTCACGACGTGGCTGACACCATCAACGTGAATACCGCGACCAGCTACGTCGGTAGCTACCAGCACCGCGATTTTACCTTCTTTAAAATTGGCCAGGGTCTTGGTGCGTCGTTGCTGCGTAATTTCGCCTGACAAAATGCCGCAAGAAATGCCTGCCTTGCGCAACTTTTCGTACAGCGAGCGCACCTGATCCCGCCGGTTGGCAAAGACGATAGTCGAGACTGCATCTGCCGAACGAAGAACATTCAACAACACCCGCAGCCGCTCGCTACTCGACACTAAGTACACGCGCTGATCCACCGTTGCCGTAGCCACCCGCTCGGGCTCGATTTCTACCGTGATAGGGTCAAAGGTCCACTGCTGCGCGAGGTTGATAATGTCCTGCGTGAAAGTCGCCGAAAACAGCAGTGTTTGCCGATCTTCCTTGCGTGGCGTGGCTCTGACAATGCGCTTGACCTGTGGGATGAAACCCATGTCGAGCATTCGATCTGCCTCGTCCAATACCAGAGTTTCAACACGATCGAGAAAAAGATCTCTGCGCTGCATAAAGTCGATGAGCCTTCCGGGGGTTGCCACCACCAAATCTATGACCCCTGACTGGATTTTCTGCAGCTGCTTTTGGTAATCCTCCCCGCCAATCAACGTCGCCGTATCCAAACCCGTATAGCGACCGAGGTCATAAGCATCGGCGCCAATTTGCATCACTAACTCGCGGGTTGGCGCGATGATTACAGCCCGAGGTTCAGCCAGAAACCGCTCACCCTCTAACGGATTATTCAAAAGATCATTGAAAATCGTGATAAGAAACGCAGCAGTTTTACCTGTACCCGTTTGGGCTTTACCGATAGCATCGTGACCCTCGAGTGTATGCGGTAGAATCTGCGCCTGTATGGGAGAGCAGTGCTGGAATCCCAAATCGGCAATGCCGCGCATGAGACTGGGATCAAGATCGAGATCTTCGAAACGGGTTTTACCCGCTTGAGGCTCGAGCTCTGAAGCAGCGTCATTTCCGTAAATTGGGGCCTGATCGGCGTGCGTGTCTGTCAAAAGTTATGGCTCGGTCGGTAAATGCAGCGCCGAGTCTAGCACAAGGAACAGGACTCATTACGCGTTTTAGTAAGACAGGCCCGGCAATGAGTGAGAGTCAGTGACACAAGGCACGTTATTCACATGGGCTAGCCTGAGAGAGGAACTAAAAAACCTCTCCGCTATCGCAGTGCCGTTGCTCGTGGCGCAAAGTGCGCAGATGGGCACCGGAGTTGTCGATACGGTTATGGCCGCTCGCTACGGGGAGCAGGACCTTGCCGCTATTGCTGTAGGCTTTAACATCTGGCTCCCTATCTATCTACTGATACTCGGGACTATCTTCGCGACCGCAACAATCGTTGCTCAGGACTTTGGTGCAGGGCGCATTCAAAAGATCAGGGATTCTCTCCCCCAGTCACTTTGGCTCGCTGTCTTTTTAGGCCTGCTCCTCAGCCCTGCGGCCTGGTTTTCTGGGCCAGTCATGGACGTTTTGGGCCTTGAGGCAACCACCAAAGTTCTCGCGCTTGAATACACACAAATGGTCGCGCTTGGCTTGCCCGCAACAGGTATTTTTCAAGCGCTTCGCTACCACACCCAAGGGCTTGGCGTAACGCAACCCTTCGCGGTCGCCGCCGCCATCGGCTTTTTACTGAATATTCCCCTCAACTACGCATTTATCTTTGGACATTGGGGTGCTCCGGAGCTCGGGGCGAAAGGTTGTGGTATCGCTACCGCAATCTCCATGTGGTTAAGCGTCGCGATTATGATCGGCTATGTCGTGCTCAGTAAGCGCATCCGTCACTATCTTCCTGCCTGGACGCCAGTTGCTCCTAACTGGAGCATTATTCGCGAGATCCTGTCTATTGGGATGCCAATGGGGCTCACTTTCTTCCTCGAAGTGGGCGTGTTCAGCCTTATCGCCCTCCTCGTTGCAACCTGGGGCGACACCGCTATTGCAGCGCACCAGATTGCCTTCAATATTTGGGACCTTTTTTATATCCCTATGCTGGCAATTGGCACCGCAATGTCAACGCGAATGGGGCATGCTATAGGGGCCGGGCGAACCGCAGGCGTTCATCGCGCATTGATCGTTGGCGCGACGGCAGCAGCAGTGGTTGGTGTCGCGACCACCGGTTTATTGCTGAGCTTTCCCGAAGCGATCATTGCGCTGTACACCGACTCCGATGAAATTCGCCCAGTAGCTACCCGGCTCATAAAATTAGCCGCCTTTTTTATTCTGCTTGATGCAGCGCAAATTGTGGGCTCCTTCATTCTCAGGGCTTTTAAGGAAACCAAGTACCCCTTCGTGGCAATGGTGATTTCCTACTGGTTTATCGCCCTGCCACTCGGCTGGCTCCTGGGTTTGGAACTCGCCTCAACCCCCAGTGATGGGGCCGCCGGCTTTTGGTATGCGACCATCACCGGCATTGCCGTTTGTGCCGGCCTAATTGCACTGCGGGTGCGCGTATTACTGCGTGGACTACCCGGCGAAGAGCACGCGTCGTCCTCTAGCTCGAGGGCGTGACGCCACAGTTGGGACAATCTGCTCGCTTGGTGAGATGCAGTGATCGACGCTCACCGAACCGAAAGTCAACGATATCGATAAGCCCCCATCGCGGCGGTGATATCTCAGTGAGGATGGCAATTCCCCGCAACACCTCTTCCATCGCCACAGCACCCACCACCGGACCCAAAATACCCAGCCGCGCACAAGCGCCTTCTGCCGACACGTCAGGTTCAGGGGCCAGACAGTGATAGCAGCCCTCCTCTCGCTGAGCCGAGAAAGCGGCGATCTGACCGGCCATTTGCACAGCGGAGGCCATTATCCACGGGATCTTGGCGGCAAAGGTGGTTGCGTCGATAAGCAATCGGGTTTCATGGTTGTCGGTCGCATCGATCACGAGATCTGTCTCGGGGAGCAGCGCCTCGGCGACACTACGGTCGAAACTAACCGGTTCATGGGCAATGACGATCTGCGTGCTCATGGCTCGCAACCGCTCTGCCAACACTTCGGCTTTCAATCGACCGACATCAGCCTCAGTGAACCCAATTTGACGAGGCAAGTTGCTGAGCTCGATTAGATCGTGATCGACAAGCGTTAACCGGCCAATACCCATCGCCGCCAAATACATCGCGGCAGGACTTCCAAGGCCACCACAGCCAATGACTAAAACACGGCTGGCGGCCAAGCGCTCCTGGGCCTCTAGATCAAATCCCGGAACCAAAAGTTGGCGCGAGTAGCGCTCTAGTGTCAGGTCATCCATGATCCAGACACCCCCCGGTCACGCGCTCATGGCCCGCCAGATCGCGACGGGTTTCGATGTTTTTAAAACCTGCCCTGAGTAACAAAGCGCGCACAGCCGCAGCCTGATCCCAGCCATGCTCAAGCAGCAGATATCCTTCTGCCTCCAAGAAGTCCGGGGCCATGGCGATCAGGTGTTTGAGATCTTTCAGACCATCGGGGCCGGCCGCCAATGCCTCCCTTGGCTCCGCCGGTAAATCGCCGCGCTGCAGGTGTGGATCTTCATCACGCACATAAGGTGGATTGCTTACGATTAACGGCCAACGCTGCCCGGACAACCCCTCAAACCAATCGCCCTCCAGCCATGCCACTTGAAGCTGGCATGACTCCCCATTGGCTTGGGCCACTGCCAGAGCCGCGGCAGAGCGGTCCACAGCAGTCACCGCACAGGACGGGCACTCGGCCTTGATAGCCAACGCAATCGCGCCGCTCCCGGTACCCAAGTCGAGGCAGCGCTCAAGACCTGCCCGATGAATACGCTCCACCCCCCACTCCACAAGTAACTCGGTATCGGGTCTAGGAATCAGCACCGCCGGCGTAACGGCTAACTCAAGGTTCCAAAAGGACCTCGACCCGATGATGTAAGCGACGGGTTCACCTTGTTCACGCCTTCTCAGCGCTTGCTGAATAACCGAAATCGACTCGGCCTCAACCGGCTCTTTGTCGTGAGTAAACAACCACGCGCGATCGCGTCCTAATAAGGTCAACACGAGTTGCTCTGCTTCTCTGCCGCAAATTTGGGCGGAATCGATCAGATCCCGAGCGCTGGTCACAAATCGCCACTCATGGCGGCGAGCAAATCTGCCTGATGCTCCGTGCGCAAAGGTTTGATCAACGCGTCGAGATCGCCCTGAATGACCTCATCGAGTTTATAAAGTGTCAGATTGATTCGATGATCAGTCACCCGGCCTTGAGGAAAATTGTAGGTGCGAATCCGCTCTGAGCGATCTCCACTGCCCACCAAGTTACGACGCTCCGCCGCCTGTTCGCTGGCGGCCTTATTCTCGGCGGCCGTCAGCAGTCGGGCCTGGAGCAGAGACATCGCCCGCGCGCGGTTCTTGTGCTGGGACCGCTCGTCCTGACATTCCACGACCAGCCCTGTGGGCAGGTGGGTAATACGCACCGCCGAATCCGTGGTGTTGACGTGCTGCCCCCCGGCGCCAGAGGAGCGAAACGTATCAATACGCAAATCTTCCTTACGGATATCGATCTCTTCAACCTCGTCGGGCTCTGCCATCACGGCGACAGTACACGCCGACGTGTGAATTCTCCCTTGAGATTCGGTTTCCGGAACGCGCTGCACGCGATGAGCTCCGGACTCGAACTTTAGATGGCCATAAACGTCCTGACCTTCGATTCGGGTGATGATTTCCTTAAAGCCACCGTGCTCTCCCTGTCGCTCCGAAATGACTTCCAAACGCCATCGACTGGCCTCGGCATAGCGGCTGTACATGCGGAACAGGTCGCCAGAGAAAATGGCCGCCTCATCACCACCGGTGCCAGCCCTGATTTCTAAGTACACGTTATGGGCGTCTCTTGGATCCCGCGGCAACAGCAGTATCTGGAGTTCTGCCTCCAGAGCAACCACGCGCTCCCCGGCACCCTCAAGCTCCTCGGCAGCCAACTCGCGAACGTCCGGATCTGAATCGCTCAACATTTCTCTTGCCGCCTCAGCGTCTCCAACGGCTGAGGTCCACTGGCTATAGGCCTTCACGACCTCATCAAGTTGCGCATACTCTTTTGACAGGTCACGAAATTTATCCTGATCCGACAAGGTATCGGCGTCACCCAGCAAGGCGGCGACCTCCTCGTGGCGATCTCTGAGGCTATCCAGTTTGGTCTTGAGAGAATCTTTCACTGCAGGGTGGGCTTCTCGTCGTCATTGGTGCGGTCGTCGAGCCCAACATCCAAACCCAGAAGCGCCTTTGCTTGGTCCACCTGACCGTCATCCCCCGAGCGTGCCAGCTGACGAAGCCCAGCGGTAGGAGCGTGAATGAGCTTGTTGGTCAGATCCCGAGCGAGGCGGCGCACCACCTCGACACCGGTCTCACCGCGCTCAAGGGCCTTGAGCGCTCGCGCCAGCTCCACCTCTTGAATCGACAACGCTGACTCTCGGTATTTTTTTACGACATCGGCAGACTGCCGGCCTCTGAGATCTTCCTCGAGCTGCACCACACCCTCGAGCACGATGCTGTCTGCCTTGCTGGCTTCTGACGCGCGCAGCCGGAGGTTTTCCTCTATGACATCCCGCAAATCATCAACGGTGTAGAGATAGACATCAGAAAGTTCGGCCACCTCGGGCTCGATGTCCCTCGGGACAGCGAGGTCCACCATCAGCATGGGTCGAAAATGGCGCTTGCGAATCGCACTCTCTACGGCACCCTTACCCAACACCGGCAGCTGGCTTGCTGTGGCACTGATCACAATATCGGCCTCGGCAAGTCGCTCCGGCACATCGGCCAGCATGATCGCGGCCGCATCGAATTCCTCTGCCATCGACTGCGCTCGCGCTAGGGTTCGATTGGCTATCATTAACCTGCCGAGATTCGCGTCACACAGGTGACGAGCTACCAGCTCTATTGTCTCTCCCGCACCGAGAAGTAGCGCTGTGCGTTTCGATAAATCAGAGAAAATATGGCCTGCGAGATCGACCGACGCATAAGCGACCGAGACAGGGTTTTCCCCTATCGCGGTATCAGTTCGGACTTTCTTTGCGATGCGGAAAGCCCCCGGGAAAATGCTGGCAAAGCGACTTCCGACTGCCCCCGACTCTTCCGCCACGGCAAAGGCGGACTTGAGCTGCCCGAAAATTTGAGGCTCACCGAGCACCAGCGAGTTCAAACCCGCGGCAACTCTGACCAAGTGCGTAGCTGCCTGAGCTCCATGGTGGCGATAAGTGCAGGTGGCCAGCGCCCCCTCACTTAAACCATGAAACGTAGACACCCATGCCACCAGGGCATCACTGGCCGTAAGCGGCTCACTGCCCGAGCTCATCACGCCGTAAATTTCGGTTCGATTACAGGTAGAGAGGATAACGGCCTCTTCCAATGGCGTAGCCGCAATGAGCGCCTCTAATGCTCCGGCAATGTCCTCGGGTGCAAACGCAACACGCTCCCGCGTCTCTATAGACGCAGAATCATGATTGATACCGATGGCGATTAAATCTTGCAACAAAGGTCAGCGCCGGAAAAAGTAAGCCGCTATAATAGCAAGAACCGGGGGTTTTCGCCTGTAAGCCCTTTTCCGTGGGTTTCATCCAATCACTGTGCCACCATCTGCCCTATGACCCCCTTGCGCCACGCCGTTAACACCCTGCCTTACCTGTTGCTGCCTTTATTACTGCTGGGGGGCTGTAGTGGTGCCACCCAAAGGGCTGGGAGCGGCGTTGAGGCAAACGAATCGACCTCAGTAAGCGGCCCAAGTGACTCCGCCCGAGGCCAACGTGATCGGGGCAAGCCCGAGGATGCTGCCACGCCAGCCGTCGAGGTACCCATACCCGAGTCCAGTCTTCTTCCTCTTCTGACCGCTGAATTCCTACTGCGGGAGCGGGAATTTGATGGCGCACTGTCTATTCTCGCCGAACAGGCGATGCTGCTTGATGACCCCGAACTCACACGTCGGGCACTGCGACTGGCAGAATTTCGACAAAACGAGGGGTTAACGCTACCGCTGGCCCTTCGTTTGGCCGCGCAAGACAGCAGCGATGCAGCCGCGTCAGCGACCTCGATGGCACTGCTGATTCGCGCAGGACGAATCGAAGAAGCCGTGACTTATGCGCGACAAGCCCTGGAACGGGGTGCGGAGGTGAATGCACCGGCCTTGCTTGTGTCCTTTCGGGACATGTCACCTGCTGAACAAGAGCGCTTGGCCGAGGCCATCGAAGCACTGGCTCAGGATTGGCCGGACAGCCCTGATGTCGGTATCGCGCTGGCGTTTTTGCACCGAGAGCAAGGCCGTTACGCACAGTGCCTCGAGGATCTAGATCCAGTTTTAGCGCTCGCCCCAGACGATGACCGGGCGTTGGTACTTTGGACTCAGGTAAAACTGGATACCAGTGCAAACGAACCCTTTGATCGGCTCCACCGCGCGGTAAACACCTATCCCGATAATGAAGCCCTGCGACTACAGTACGCTCGGCTACTCGCGAGTGAAAAAAAACTTACCGAAGCGCGGCATGAATTTGATGCCCTGAGGAAATTATCTCCCCGTAACGGAGATTACTTGTACTCCCTGGCACTCATCGATTTGGAAATGGCACACTACGATGACGCCGAGCAATGGCTCACGGCGTTGTTAGCTCTCGAGCAGCGGGTTGATGAGGCCTACTATTACCTGGGCAGAGTCGCCTCCGCACGTGACGACACCGAGGCCGCTGTCGCCGCCTTCAAAAAAGTTGGCCCCAGCCGGGAGTTCAGCGATGCGATTCGGCGAGCCGGTCGCCTGACCCTCGCGCAAGACGACCTAACGGGGTTTGCAGAGATTTTTTACGCCGCCCGCACAACTAGCCCTGGACAAGCCGAGGCGCTGTATTTACTTCAGGCCGAACTCCTGCAGGAGAGTGATCTAACGGCGGATGCCATTGGAGTGCTAAGCGAAGGCCTTCACGATTTTCCAGAGTCACTGTCGCTGCTGTATGCGCGCGCCATGGCCGAGGAGACCATGGGCAATATCGACGCCATGGAGGTCGATCTGCGAGCTGTCCTGGCCCTCGATGCCAACAACGCAACGACGCTTAATGCGCTTGGCTACACGCTGACAATTCACACCACCCGTTATGCAGAGGCCGCCGAACTCATCGAGCGCGCGCTGACTCTTTCTCCAGGGGAACCCGCCATTCTCGACAGCCTGGGCTGGGTTTACTTCAAGCTGGGTCGCAACAATCAGGCGATTGATCTGCTGCAACAAGCCTATAATAAATTTCCCGACCCCGAGGTAGCGGCGCATCTGGGAGAGGCGCTTTGGTCCACAGGTAAGCGGGATGCCGCAAGAGATATTTGGCGCCGGTCCTTGGAGCAACACCCCGACAGCATTCATATCACCAGCGCCATCGAGCGACTGGGCGCCGATCTCGACGCCTCACCCGATGATTAAAGCGCTTTGCCAGTGGGCCCTCTTAACGGTGAGTGTCATTTGCCTCACTGCCTGTGTCACAACCCCGCCGCAGGAGGTCGACGCAGACGACACAAGCTATCCGAAATTATCGCTCGAAGGCAGGCCTTGGCAGATGCGAGGAAAGGCGACGGTAACCTTGGAAGCCGACGCACAAAACCTGGCTTTTAATTGGCAGCACGAAAATGCGCTGACTGACACCGTCCGCCTGAGTGGCCCTACGGGAATAGGCGGTATTACCGTCGCGCGACGCGACAGCATCGTCACGTGGAATGACGGTAAAGGGTCCCAACCCCTTGAAACGCTGTCGGGTAACTCGACGCTCGGCAGTATCCTGACTGAGGTGCCCCTTGATGAAATAGCGGGGTCATTGATTGGGCAGCCCGCGGCATCCAACTCTTGGTCAAGCGAGGTGGTCACCTGGCAGGTCCTGGGCGGATTCCGCGTGCCCCGAATTCTCGAGTGGTCTCTGGGAGAGGCTAAAGCGCGAGTCGTTATCACTAGCCTCGAGGTGTGGGGAGGGGGCTCAACGTGAGCAGTCGACTATCTCTACTGTCGCCCGCCAAGCTCAATCTATTTCTGCATGTCACGGGGCAACGGAAAGACGGGTATCACGAACTCCAAACCCTGTTTCAACTGTTGGACTGGGGAGATCAGATCACGCTGGAGCTCGCTGATGCGGGAGGCATTTCACTCGCGCGGCAGCTCGATGGGGTGCTCGAGCGCGATAATCTGATCATCAAGGCGGCACGCCGTCTGACGGGCCACCTTACCGAAGAGCCCAATGTCGTCATCCACGTCGAGAAGAATATTCCCATGGGGGCCGGTTTAGGGGGGGGATCCTCCAATGCGGCTACAACACTCCTTGGACTCAACACCTTGTTGGGCCTAGACCGAAGCCTCGACGAACTCGCCGAAATAGGGGCAAGCCTAGGCGCCGACGTCCCGGTATTCATTTACGGCAAGACAGCGTGGGCAGAAGGCATCGGGGACCTATTAACCCCCCTTGAGCTGCCCGTGTGCTGGTACACAATTGTGTGTCCAGACTGCCATGTGAGTACAAAGGCAGTATTCACGGCCCCAGAATTGACAAGGGACACGCCGCCAATCACAATACCGGCCTTTTTTGAGGGGGGGGTGCGAAACGACCTGCAGTCGGTCGTCACAGCACGCTACCCAGAAGTACGTAACGCACTGATATCATTGCAAAAAATGGCTCCAGCAATGATGACCGGTAGCGGAGCATGCGTCTTCAGCAGTTTTGATAACGAGGCGGCCGCCCGGCAGGTAGCCGCCGAACTGGCGCCACGCTTTGACGTCGTGGTAGCGAAAGGGATGAACCAGCACCCAGATCGCTAGCCAGCAATGTGTTTTAAACGAATTGGGGTGTCGCCAAGTGGCAAGGCAGCGGGTTTTGATCCCGCCATTCGCAGGTTCGAATCCTGCCACCCCAGCCATTTACCTAATGCTGTCAGGGAGAGGGACCCATCATGTCATCAAAGATGATGGTCTTTACGGGAAACGCTAACCCCGATCTTGCTCGCAAGGTCGCCGATCGCCTGTACCTCACGCTGGGCGACGCCAATGTCAGCAAGTTCTCCGATGGAGAGGTGACGGTCGAGCTTGGTGAGAATGTGCGGGGTAAGGACGTTTTTGTGCTGCAGAGCACCTGCGCGCCAACCAATGACAATCTGATGGAGCTTCTGCTCATCATTGACGCGCTGCGACGCGCCTCCGCCGGACGCATTACCGCCGTGGTTCCCTATTTTGGCTACGCACGTCAGGATCGCCGTGTGCGCTCAGCACGGGTCCCCATTTCGTCAAAAGTTGTTGCGGATATGATGGCATCCGTCGGCGTGGACCGGGTACTCACCGTTGACCTTCACGCCGAACAAATACAGGGCTTTTTTACCTGTGCAGTGGATAACGTCTACGCGTCATCGGTTCTTAACAGCGACATTGTTCAGCGTAACTACGAAAACCTTATCGTGGTATCGCCAGATATCGGCGGCGTGGTTCGGGCGCGAGCAATTGCCAAACAGCTCGATGAAGCTGATCTAGCCATTATCGACAAGCGTCGACCCAAAGCCAATGAGGCTCAGGTCATGAACCTTATCGGCGATGTCGACGGTCGAACCTGCTTGCTTGTTGATGACATGGTCGACACCGCGGGCACGCTGTGCAGCGCGGCGACCGCTTTGAAAGAGCGTGGCGCCATAAAAGTAGTGGCTTACTGCACGCACGCCGTGTTGTCAGGTAAAGCGTTAGATAACATTAGAGGGTCATCCTTGGATGAACTGGTGGTCACAGACACCATACCGCTATCTGCCGAAGCCAAAGCCATTAGCAACATTCGGCAGCTCACCATTTCGGATTTATTGGCGGAATCAATTCGCCGCGTGAGTAACGAAGAATCAATCAGCGCACTCTTTGATGACTAACATCATCGAGTGTAAAACCAACCCACCATTGCGCCGGTCGCAGGCAAAGTGGTGTTTATATAAGGAGCCAGACCATGTCTGAATCTTTTGTGATCGAAGCCGAGGTTCGGGTCGATGAAGGGAAAGGTGCGAGCCGCCGCCTCCGTCGTCTCGAGAACAAAGTGCCCGGTATTATCTATGGCGGGAAAGATGCTGCCAGCAGTATTAGCCTGATCCGCAAGGATCTCGAGAAGATGCTTGAGAGCGAGGCGTTTTACGCATCGGTATTGAGCATCCACGTCGGCGGCAAGGAAGAGTCGGCCATTCTCAAAGACCTGCAGCGGCATCCCGCTAAAGGCTTTCCCATGCATGTTGACTTCATGCGCGTGGAAGCCAACAAGGCACTCAAAGTCAACGTCCCGCTGCACTTTGTAAACGAAGACAAGTGTACGGGCGTCAAATTGGGCGGCGGTATGATCCAGCATCAAGCGACCGATATCGAGATCCAGTGTCTGCCCAAAGACATCCCCGAGTACATCGAAGTCGATATGCTTGAGGTTGAAGTTGGACAAATCGTCCATCTGTCGGACTTAACCCTCCCCGAAGGCGTGACCTCTACGGCACTTGCCCTGGGCGAGGATCATGACCTTGCCATTGCGTCTGTCAATGCGCCCAAAGGCAGTAAGGCCGATGATGACGATACTGGTGAGGGCGAAGCCGAAGCTGCTGCAGAGTCAGCTGCGGATGAGCCTAAAGCTGACGGCAAAGACTAAGCTCGATCATGACTGGGATCCGACTCATTGTCGGACTTGGTAACCCTGGTCAGGCATACGAAGGCACCCGCCATAACGCGGGTGCCTTTTTTATTGCCGAGCTGGCTAGGCGAGCAGGCGTCACCTTAGCGACTGAATCGAAGTTTTTCGGCCAGATGGCGCGTATTTCGCTGGCGGATAGCGATTTGCGGCTGCTGATTCCCAGCACATTCATGAACGAAAGTGGCAAATCAGTCGCAGCCGCAGCTAACTTTTTTCGTATCCCTGCGGATGAGATTCTTATCGCCCATGACGAACTGGATATCCCCCCTGGGCAAGCGCGCTTCAAGCAGGGTGGTGGCCATGGGGGGCACAATGGGCTCCGGGACATCATTCCCGCGCTTGGGGGGAAACAGGATTTTCATCGCTTGAGAATCGGTATCGGCCATCCGGGCCACGCCAGTAAAGTATCGGGGTACGTACTTGCCAAACCGAGCGCTGGCGACAAGCAGGCTATCGATCAAATCATCGATGAGGCAGCCGATGCCCTGCCACTGCTTCTTAAGGGAGACCCAGTCAAGGCGATGACGCAATTACACAGTATTGACACAACGCAACCGGGTTAACTGCCCGGCTTTTCTAAGAAGGACACATCATGGGAATTAAATGCGGCATTGTTGGCTTGCCGAATGTGGGTAAGTCGACCTTGTTTAATGCGCTCACCCGCGCGGGTATCGATGCCGAAAACTTTCCGTTTTGCACCATCGAACCCAATGCGGGCGTGGTGACCATTCCCGATCCACGCCAGGACGAGATCGCGGCCATCGTAAAACCGGAGCGGGAAATTGCCGCGACCATGGAGTTCGTCGATATCGCCGGACTCGTGGCAGGAGCCTCAAAAGGCGAGGGGCTTGGCAATCAATTTCTCGCGAATATTCGTGAAACCGATGCCATCGCCCATGTTGTCCGGTGCTTCGAGGACCCCAACGTCATTCATGTTGCCAACCAAATTAACCCGCTGGCCGACATCGAAACGATCAATACCGAGCTGGCGCTAGCCGACTTGGAGTCCTGCGAAAAACAGCTCACCAAAGTCGTAAGAACAGCAAAAAGCGGCGACAAAGAGGCCGTCGCCATAAAGGCCCTATTGGAAGATAAGCTGCTTCCCCATCTAAACGAGGCCAGGCCTGTTCGAGCCCTTGATCTCGACGAGCATGAAACCGCCCTTGTCAAAACAATGCATCTGCTAACCACCAAACCCACCATGTACATCGCCAACGTCGCCGAGGACGGCTTCGAAGGAAATCCGCACCTCGATGCGGTTACGGCACTGGCGCAAGATGAGGGCGCTCAGGTAGTCGCGATCTGCAACAAGCTGGAATCAGAGATTGTTGAGCTGGAGGACGATGAAAAAATCGAGTTTCTCGCTGAAATGGGTATGACCGAACCCGGGCTTAATCGAGTAATACGGGCGGGCTACGCCCTGCTGAATCTGCAAACGTACTTCACTGCAGGGCCCAAGGAAGTCAGAGCGTGGACCGTGAAGGTAGGAGCATCTGCGCCAGAGGCGGCGGGTGTTATCCACACCGACTTCCAAAAAGGCTTTATTCGTGCTGAAGTCATTAGCTATGCGGATTTCACACAGTACCGTGGAGAGGCGGGTGCCAAAGACGCGGGGCGCTGGCGTCTGGAGGGTAAGGACTACGTGGTTGCCGATGGTGACGTCATTCACTTTCGCTTCAATGTCTAGCCTCCCGCTAGCGGCGCGGGGTTAGAGGTCAGCTGCGACTCAGCCGCGAGAACAGCGGGTAACCCAGAACGAGCAGGGATACCACCGCGACTACCTGCACCGGAAATTGGACGGCCGTGTAAATCACGGTCCAGCCCGTAATCAGCAAAAATATCAGGGCCGGCAGGGGATACAGCGGCATGGCAAAGGAGCTGCCAAGTGCGGCGCTCTCCACCCTGCGCCGGCTAATAAATACCGCCAACACCGTGACAAACGTGTTCAGCGCCATGAGCAAGCCAGCGGCTATCAAAATCTGCTCGAAGGTAGAAGTCCACAAGAACACCAAGGCAATGCCGGAAAGGATAACGATGGCGTTTTTTGGAATACCGGCAGCATTGAGCCTCCCCAAAAAGGCAAACCGCCGATAATCACCGCCCAATCTCTGTAGCGCTCGTGGGCCTGCCAGCACCATTGCACTCACCGTAGAAATCAAGATGCCGGCCAGCACGATCGAAACGATCAGCGCCCCCTGCTCACCCATCAGATAGCGCGCCACTACATAACCAATTTCAACCTCGCCTCTCAACGCAGAAATCGGCGCCGACATCAGAAAAACCGCATTCAAAGCCAAATAGAGTAAAGCGACTATGGTGCAGCCTAGGAGCAATACCCTCGGCAGGTCGCGCTTTGGATTCTCCATCTCGCCCAGAATATAAGTTGCCGCATTCCAACCGGAAAAGGCATAAGTGACGTAGATCAGGGCTATCGCCACTTCGCCACTGAACAACTCACCAAAGAAAGCGCCCGAAAGCTCGATCTGATCCAGATAGCTCGGCTTTTGATAGAGCGCCAACAGGATAAAAAAACCAATCAAGACAATCTTGAGCGCGGTAAAGTAATACTGCCCGGCGGAGCTCTCGGCATGGGTCCGAGTGTGAATCGCGACTAGCACCACGATCAAGACGGTGGCCAACCATTGGGGATCTACAGGCGCGCCCGCGGCCTCGAGATAACTACCAAAAGTCAGGGCCGCGAGAGCGATCGGCGCGGCAAAGCCAACGGTTGCCGAGACGACTCCCGACACAAATCCCGCGTAGGGGTGGATCAACTCGGTTAAAAAATGATATTCGCCCCCGGAGGCCGGATGACGGGAACCCAACTCGGCATAGCAAAGCGCCCCGCACAGCGCACAAATGCCACCGAGAAACCAGAGGAAAAGAATGGTGGTGGTCGACGATATGGCCAACAGCTGAAAGCCGAGCGAGGTAAACACACCCGTGCCTATCATATTGGCAATAACGATCGCCAAAGCCACTTTCGGGGGGTAGTGACGCATACTGACACACATCCTTTTATCCGGTTACGGACATCACTGACCAACAGCACAGCCAATGAGCTCAGGCCGCGTCCGCCATGACAAGCATCGTAAAGCTTTCTGATAAACTTGCGCTACCGGCGTGGCTTTATCCGCTACTTGTTCAACCCATGTCATATCGACTTTTTGACCAATCGATCATCCGCTAACCGTCTTTTATGCGCATCACGATTTTATACAACAGGGATCTCTACAGTAACGAGGCGCTCAACCACCTGCTGCCCAAGCTGTTAGCGCATGATATTACGCTACTCTACTCCCATCGGGTCGGCGCCAAAGCCCAGCGGGATCCGCGCTTAGATTCTCTGGCTTTTGTTGAGCAAGACTTTTTCACAAACACTCTCTTCCCCATGCTGGATGCATCATCACGAACCGGGGAGCGCCTGACGTTCATGCAACTGGCCAAGAACTGTGGCACCACTGAAATACCGGTGGAGAACATCAACGCTGCCGAAGGTATCGCGCTGCTTGAGGCCGCGTCACCAGATTTGATTGTGAGCATCCGGTTTGGGCAAATCCTCAAAGAGCAAGCCATCGCGACGCCGCCACTGGGAGTCCTTAACCTCCACTCGGGCCTACTCCCGGCCTACCGAGGCGTTATGGCAACCTTCAGGGCAATGCAGGCCAGAGATAGTCACATAGGCCTTACCTTGCACTGGATAGACAGCCCCGCTATCGATAAAGGGGGCATCATTGAAAGACTGGCTATACCGCCAGACCATCAGGCTTCCTATCTGCGTAACGTGTACCAACTCTACGCTCCCGGGGCGAAGCTGCTCGAGACCTGCATTGATCAACTGGATGGAGGCCAAGCTTTATCAACAGAAGTCGCGAAAGGTCAGGACGCGTATTTCTCTTTCCCGGATAAGGATACGCTGGACGCCTTTGAAAACGATGGCTATCGTCTATTTGACAACCGAGACGTACAAACCATAGGCGGGCGCTTCCTCGCCTAACCTACCAAGCCGGCCCGCCAGACTAGCTTGTAAAGCTGACCCGAAAGAACAACGCGCTCTCCAACCCTCCAACTCTCCA
>CBFHQV010000017.1:0-39152 GCA_965658055.1 Luminiphilus sp.
GATCTTCACGCGGTACCTGCGCGGCATTCAACGACTCCAGCGTCGTGGGCAGCGCGCGGGCAACCGAGTGAGCAACTCATAACCGATGGTACCAGCATGTTGGGCGACGGTGTTGACGGCCAAGTTGTTTCCCCACAGCTCTACCTCGCTTCCCACTGCCACCGAGGGCAACTCGGTGACGTCGACGGTAATCATGTCCATCGATACTCTGCCGATCAGCGGACATGCAACGCCATCAATCATGACGGGGGTTCCATTGCAGGCTGTGCGTGGATACCCGTCGGCATAACCAACCGCCACCGTAGCAACACGGGTTGGCTTGCTCGCCTGCCAGCGGCCGCCATAACCCACAACCTCGGATTCATTGATCCAGCGCAGTGCCATGACGGCTGATCGAAAATGCATGACCGGCCGCAGTGGAGTCTCATCCCTAGTAGGGAGGTCGGCAGCGCCGTAAAGCATAATACCGGGACGCACCCAATCTGATTTTGCGTCATAGGCATGGAGGAGGGCGGCTGAATTCAACAGGCTGGTTGGCAGCGAGCGTTTGTCTACGGCTGCGTGCCACTGCGCAAGCTGTGCTTTCGTCATAGCAGAATCGATGGATTCAGCATCGCCTAAATGACTCATCAAGCCTATGTTGCTGTGGTTGTTGCTCTCCAGCCGCTTGAGTTGCGCGGTAATTTCCTCGTCTTCTAGCCCTAATCGATGCATCCCGCTGTCGAGCTTTAACCATATCGTCGATTTGGCTGTTAATCGCGCACTCAACAACAGGTCTACCTGATGCGCTGAATGTACTACCGAATCCAAACCGTTACCGGCGATGAATTTGGCATCCTCTAAATCAAACGGACCTTCGAGCACCACTATTCGTGTCGAGTCGTCGTTCTGGCGCAAGGCTGATGCTTCTTCACAAAAGGCCACGGCCAGGCTATCGACATGGGGAGCAATTATCTCGGCACAAGGAATGAGACCATGCCCGTAGGCATCGCCCTTTACGGCGGCGCATATTTTTTTGTTGGCAGCGCAATCTTTTGTGAGGCGCACATTGTTCTCTAGCGCCCTGAGGTCGATGTCAAAGTAGCTGGGTCTCGCCACGATAGTGCTCAGTAGTCGAAACGATAACGGTTAAACAGAGTTTGGGCTTCTGACCACACCGGCCCCGGCCTTCCAGCACCAACGGGTTCGCCATCGATTTGTACCACGGGCGAGATTTCCTTGGTTGAGCTTGTGAGCCACACTTCGTCAGCAGACAAGACGTCAGCGCGACTCACAGCTCCCTCGATCACCGGTAGCGTACTATGGTCTCGGAGCATATCTACCAGCATGTTTCGGGTAATTCCCCCTAGCTTTTGATGATCAAGGCTGGGGGTTCTGATGGATCCATCGCGCACAATAAATACATTGCTGGTGGAGGCTTCAGTGAGCTCGTCCTTCTCGTTGAATAGTAAAATTTCTTCTGCTCCCTCGGTGACGCCCTCCATCATGTGCAACACGTTCCCGAGTAGAGAAACTGATTTGATGTTGCATCGCTGCCAGCGTAAATCCCTTCCAGTCACCACTGAAAAAGCATGGGCCTTGTCGACATTGCCATCTATTGGCGGGGGTATATCGAAAGTAAAAGCAAAAACGGTGGGGGTGATCTCATGGGGAAACTGGTGATTACGTTTGAGAGCCGCGCCACGAGTAATCTGCAGATAAAGGCCAAGTCCACCGCTGTTGTCGGGAGACTTGTTAGCGTTAATAAGTTCTTCAAGAAGGTTCTTTAGTCTCTCGGCAGGAAACGGATTTCTCAGGCTGATTGCAGAGAGTCCTTCCGTCAGGCGATCGAAGTGGCGACCAAAGCCGACAAACCGACCACCGTAACTGGGTATGACCTCATAAATGCCGTCGCCGAATAAGAAGCCTCGGTCCATTGGGGAGATCGAGGCCTGTTCCAAAGGCAAATAGTCACCATTTAGATAGGCGATTGTCATACTTGAGTGTCCTGGTTAAACAAGGCTGTCAACTTATTAAGCATTGCTTGTGTCTCTTCCGGGCCCAATCCATCTTCGGTGGTCTCGCAACGCCCTGTGACGCCATCGACCGCGCCCAAGCTCACGATGAAAGATAGCAGGGCGGCTGGGTTAATATTAGGTAAATTCTTTGGATCCAGTGCGTAGGCGCTTAGCAGCACCAGCCCATACGCGCCCCAGTTTGAAACATCAGCAACCAGCAGCTCGTCGCACGTAATCACCGAGGGGGTGATTGGCAGTGCTTGGGTGGCCGTCAGGACCGTGCCCATGCCGACCTCATTGCCGCCATCGCCGATTGCGATAATTGGGCAGTCGGCAGCAGCCAATAGCGGAGCGACGGTGTGACATTGCCCCGATATGTCAACGCCCCTGATGTTGTAGAACTTGCCATCCGCCGCCTCGCCCGGTCGCTCTATAGCGACAAGCAATGCGGGCGAGAGGCGTTCAATCAGCTCATTAGCGTGGGAGCCCTCAGGAACTGCCAGAGCCCTGGCGCGACCGGCAAGCGCGGCAACGAGGTCGGGGTCAGCGACAATCCACGGAGTAGCGCCGAGAGTCTCTAGGTGGTCATAAATGACTAATGCCCCGGGGGGGCCGTCGGTTTCAAAGGTGCCGGCAATCGGAAAACCGGTAATGATAAAAACGTTGCCTTGAGCGTTATTCAGCAGCGCCGCTGCGCGGAGATAAGAGCCCGATGGAAGCGCTTCTCGCAGGAACGCCATGCCTCGATGGTTCTTGGCGACGAGGAGGGATTCTAGATGGTTACTAATCTCTGCTAAAAGCGCTGTCATGGTTGGTTCAATGCCTGCTGCAAGGTTTGCTGATAGTGCGTTTCAAGCCAAGCCAGATGTTTTGCTTCCTCAAGGGAGATCGTCTGAAAAGTGACTTGGGTGTTCGCTCGGGCTTGTGTCAAGCGTACACAGTCTGTCGCTATCACAGCCCCTAATTTAGGATATCCCCCCATGGTTTGGCGATCATTGATGAGAATAAATGGCTCGCCGTCTGATGGAACCTGAATGCAGCCATAGCAGGTGGCCTCAGACCACGCCTCCGAGATTCCGGTCTGAAGATGACTACCCGTTAGGCGTATTGCCATTCGATTGGAGTCGCTCGATACGGAAAATTCAGACTCAAGGAGAGCTTTGGCGGCCTTCGGCGCACACTCTTCCCAATCAAATCCAGGAATAAAACGCAGCGTGAGACAGGAATCTGGTTCAGAGACAATCCCTGCGCCGCCGGCATCGCGCCTCGTGCTTTTTGTACGGCCAACGCCGGGGCTATCACCCAGCAAGAGGGAGTCGCCCGGGCGCAATCGGCGCCCTTCAAGCCCGCCAAGGCTCTCTCTGACGACGGTGCTTCGGCTGCCCAGAACCGGCGCCGTATCAATACCCCCGGACATCGCCAGAAAGCTGTAGATTCCCTGATGGCACTTGCCGACCGTAACCAAATCTCCTGTGTTCACATGATGCGGCCCAGCCATGTCTACCGGTTTTCCATTAATAGCGAGCTCGCAAGCTGCCCCAGTGAGACAGACTGAAAAGGTACCGGTGACCTCTAGCTGAAGCCCACCCAGGGTCAATTCGAGAACTGCCGCATCAGGTGGGTTGTTAACCAACGTATTCGCGAGTGCCATCATAAAGGGATCGGTGGCGCCGCCTTGGGTGATACCAATACCAAGCAGTCCCCGTCGGCCCCCGTCCTGAATCGTGGTCGAGAGACCGGCTTCTAGGATCCGAAAGCTGTTCACAGGACTCCACCGAGCGCCAGGAATTCGTTCTGACAAATGGGGTAAAACTGAACACGGTCCCCCACCTTTACCCTTACCGGAGGATCCCAGTCCAGGGAAAAGAGGCGGGTGGGGCAGCGTCCGATCAATCTCCATCCACCCGGGGATGACGATGGGTAGACGGCTGTTTGCCGGTCAGCGATGGCGACACTTCCCGCTGGCACAGCCCGTCGCGGGGTATCGAGGCGGGGCATTTTAAGAGCCTCCGGGGTATAGCCCAGATAAGAAAAACCAGGCGCGAATCCGGTGGCGGCTGCCACGTATATTGTTTCAGTGTGAAGGGTGATGACCTCATCTACGCTGAGGCCGCAGTGCTGCGCAACCTGCACCAGATCGGAGCCCGATTCCTCTGAATACCATACCGGCAGGCAAATGAGTTCGCTCTTTTCTGTGCGTGATCGCGCCTCATGCCGGTATTGCTCCGCTGCGGTAAGTATGCCGGTATGGTCAGTGATAATCTCAGAAAAAAAGAGCGTGAGGGTTCTGTACCCAATGACACTGTCGACAACGGCACCTTCATTTGCTGCGCACAGGTGCTCTGATAGTCCGCACAAAAAATCGGTCATCTCAGGCCCCGGATTCCCCGACAGCCTCAGATTTAAGCCATTAAGCCCTGCTGGGCTACTCGATAACTTCACCCAGCCATCCGTCAGACGAGGGCCTGGCGAATCGCCGCAGCCATTGTCACCGCGTTGGGGGTATCCCCGTGTACACACACCGTATCAGGCAGAATATTGAGTCGCTTTCCCGACTGGCTTTTAAGTTGGCCGTTCGCAATGGCAATCGCCTGCGCTACCGCCGCTTCGGTGGTCAGTACTGCATTAGCCTCGCCTCTGGGAATCAGCGCGCCGCTCGAGCTATAGCCTCTGTCCGCAAATGCCTCGAATCGAAGGTTAACGCCATACTCGATACCCATTTGCACGGTTTTCTTGTCATTTGCTGTCGCCATGACCACCAAGTCAGCCCCCCTGAACCAGGTGGAGGCAGCCTTGATCACGGTTTCGGTCAGCATCCGATCTGAAACCATATCGTTATAGAGCGCGCCGTGGGGTTTGAGGTAGGTCGGGCGCAATCCGTGGGAGCGGGCGATGCCGTCGAGGGCCCCCATTTGATAGTGAATGCAATCAATGAGCTCCTGCCCCCTAAGTTGCATCGAGCGACGTCCAAACCCCTGCAAATCGGGATAACCGACGTGGGCGCCAATCTCGACTTTATGTTGTTTGGCAAGCAGCAGCGTCTTGCGCATAACGGTGGGATCGCCCGCGTGAAAACCACAGGCAATATTGGCGCAATCGACGAGCGGCATTATGTCTTCATCACAGCCCATTTTCCAGGCGCCGAAACCCTCACCAAGATCACAATTGATCAGTATTTTTTTCTTTTCTGGCGGCGCGCTCTTGCGACGGCTTCGGCTAACCACCTCTTTAACCGATTTCATAAAGGTCCTCGTGGGTTTTATCCGTGATCAGCATGTGCCCGGGTGCGTGGGTAAATGCAACCGGAAGTTGGGCATTTTCTAGCACTATTTGCGGCGTGACTCCACACGCCCAGAAAACAGGTATTTCACCGGGCATGATCTTAACGGCAGAGCCAAAGTCAGGCCGTGTCAGGTCCTGGATGCCGATCAGAGTCGGATCCCCCAGATGAACAGGCGCACCATGCGCCTCGGGGTAATGCGTACTGATCTCGATAGCCTTGATGGCATCTTTTGCCATCATCGGGCGCATGCTAACCACCATGTCACCCCAAAACCGCCCAGCCTTTTCACAGGTAATGGAGGTGCGGTACATGGGTACGTTACACCCTTCGCTAACATGCCTGACATCAATTCCCGCTTTTTCTAGTGCGTAATCAAAAGAAAACGAGCAGCCCAGGGCAAAAGCCACGTCGTTGTCTTTCCAAAGGTGTTTGATCGACGCGAGCTCACCGACGACCTTGCCTGCTTGCCAGTGCCGGTAGCGCGGCAGGTCTGAGCGTACATCAATGCCTTCTCCCAGACTGGGCAGTGACGGATCTCCCGGTGTCGGGCTTTTCGCAAGAAGCGGGCATGGCTTGGGGTTGGCGAGGCAAAAAGCCTCGAATTCCTCCGCGGCATCCTGAGGGAGAATAACCAAATTGCATTGCAAAAATCCGCCACAGAGCCCGCTTGTTGGCGCGTCGTAGCCGCCCTCGCGAATCAGGCGTCGCCATTGCTGAGGTGTAGCGTTGCTGCTGAGTTTCGTCACCCGTCGTGCCCCATGAAAAAACCCCCTCAGTGGAGGATCCTGTGATACTGCAGACTACCTCAAAACCACAGTATGATGCTCTAGGAATGCGTCGCTCGGCTGCGCAAGGAGCCCGTGATAACCTCTGCCCCAGAGGTACCGGAAATAAACAAGAGGAAGTGACCATGCCACATCTGTCCGTGACGGCAGCCGAAACACCACAAAAGCCGGCCTACATTATGGCCAACTCCGGGGAGGTCGTCACATACGGCGAGTTAGACGCGCGCAGCAATCAGGTCGCCCATCTGTTTCGTCTTTGTGGCGTTGGTCCCGGAGATCATATAGCCATGATGCTGGTCAACTGTCGGGAGTTCCTCGAAGTCGCGGCTGCTGCCATGCGATCGGGCGTTATTTTTACGCCGATCAGCACACACCTGAAGAAGGACGAGACCGCTTATATCCTTGAGAACTGTGGAGCCAAGCTTTTCATCGCGTCGTCGAGTCTAGCCGAGGTTGCCAAGATGATGGTGTCAGAGGCGCCGGGCGTCAGTCACTTTTATATGGTTGGGGGAGTCTACGAAGGTTTCGAGTCCTATGAGGAAGCGATCGACCTGCTGCCATCACGGCCGATCGATGACCAAATGATGGGTGCCCCTATGCTCTATTCCTCTGGCACCACTGGCCAGCCAAAGGGTGTCTTCGTCCGACCGCATACAGAGCAATGGGATGCGCCACTTAGTTTAACCAACTCGATCGGAGCCGCGTTTGGATTTGGGTCCGAAACAACCTACCTCTCGCCGGCGCCGCTCTACCATGCGGCGCCGCTCCACTACAACATGCTAGTCCTTGATACCGGCGGCACAACGGTGATCATGGAGAAGTTCGACGCGGTTCGTGCGCTTGAACTTATCGAGGTTTATCGGATCACCCATAGCCAGTGGGTTCCGATTATGTTTGTGCGCATGCTCAAGCTCGATGAGGCAATCAGGCGCCAATTTGATTTGTCGTCGATGCAAGTGGCCATTCACGCGGCAGCTCCTTGTCCGATTGATGTAAAAGAAAAGATGATTGAATGGTGGGGCCCGGTTATTGTTGAGTATTACTCCTCCAGCGAGGGCGCCGGCTTTACTCTAATAGACTCCGCATCGTGGCTTGAGCACAAAGGATCTGTTGGCAAAGCATTATTTGGTGTGCCACACATTCTCGACGATGAGGGCAATGAGCTCGGCGCGGGGGAGGTGGGAACAATATGGTTTTCAGAAATTCATAATGCCTTTGAATATCATAATGAGCCGACAAAAACCAAAGAGGCTTATAACGCTAGCGGGTGGACCACTATCGGTGACGTGGGTTACTTGGATGCAGAAGGGTTCCTATATCTGACGGATCGCCGGAATTTCACCATTATCACTGGCGGTGTCAATGTGTACCCGGCAGAAATTGAAAACCTGTTGATTGGTCACGAAAAGGTCGCTGACGTGGCAGTGTTCGGGGTTGCCGATGAAGAGTTTGGCGAAGTTGTGCAGGCTGTCGTCCAGCCGGCAAACTGGTCCGAAGCAACCGATGACCTTGCTGCCGAACTCATTGCCTGGACGAAGGAACGGCTCTCGGCAATCAAGGTGCCGAAGGCGCTCGATTTTATGGAGCAGCTGCCGCGCATGGACAACGGTAAACTCTACAAGCGCCACTTAATGGAGGCCTATCGAAATCGTGATGCTTAAGTGCTAGCGAATACCCAAGCTCGCAGCGCCAATCGTCACCAGCGTCGCGATCACGGGAATGACCACCGTAATCATGCCAACGTCGCGATAAGCCTGCTTGTGGGTCAGCTGGGTGATCGTGAGCATCGCTACTACCGCGCCGCAGTGGGGCAGAGAGTCGAAGCCGCCGCTAGCAATCGTGGCGATCCGGTGCAGGACTTCCGGCTCAATGCCCATTTCAAGATATTGTGGCCCAAGCGTTTGCATGAATATCTGCAACCCCCCGGAGGCTGAACCCGTAATCGCTGAGATCAAGCTGATCGACCCAAATACGGATAGCAGCGGAGGTAGACCCGAGTCGACCGCCAGGGTCAGAAAGGTTTGAAAACCCTGGGTCTGGGTGACGACCCCAGCGAAGCCTATTACCGCCGAGGTGTTGATCAATGGAAGGATGGCGTCCTGCGTCCCTTGACCCATCACCAGTAGAGCCCGGTATCGGACTCTGGGAAAAAGCAGAGCAGCCTGAACGCTCCCCAGTAAAAGTGCGATGCTTGGCCAAACTACCGGCTGATTGTTCGCGAATTCGAGTAGCTGTGCCGCGCTCCCCGTTCCGGCCACGCCTGCAGCTAGAAAAAGCCGCGGGAGCATAATGGTGCCCAGAACGACAACCAACGGTGACAAGGCCAGGGCCCAGTGGGGAAGCGGCTCGGCGTTGACGTCAATGAGCTGATCACGTGGCCCGGGCTCAAAGCCCTCGGCACGATCATGGGCCAGCCTGCGCTGGTTCTCTAAGTACCACAGCCCCAAGGCAAACATGGTGATGCCCCCAATCATGCCAAGCCAGGGCGCGGCAAAGAGACTGGTATTTAGCGCCGTGGCGGAGATAACATTTTGAATTGATGGGGTACCCGGGAGTGCGGTCAGGGTAAATGTGCCAGCCCCCAGCGCCAATGCAGCGCAGAAAAGCCGTTTGGGAATGTCCGCTTCCTTCAGCAGTTGAAGCCCCAGAGGGTACATTGCGAAAATGACGACAAATACCACCACACCACCGTAGGTTAGTAGCGCGCAGGAGAGGGTGGTAACGATGAGTGCTTTTTCGGCGCCCATACGCCGGATCAAAGCCAGGGCCACCGAGGCGGCGGCGCCTGAGTCTCCCATGACACGTCCAAAAATAGCGCCTGCCGCAAAGAGTAAAAAAAACTTTCCTGCAAAGGTAAAAGCCCCGAGTTTGCCCAAGGCGAACCCGGAAAGCAGCGATTCGGCGAAGGCCAGTTGATTGGTCAGAATGATTACGATCGCGCTGACCAATGCGGCAAAAATGATATCGATGCCCCGAAGCGCTAACCAAATCAGTAAAAAAACACTGGCGAGCAGCCCAGCGTATCCTACGAAATCACTCATTATCTTCTACCCAATTCGTTGTTTTAATTAGGGATTCATGGTTTTAGCCATAATTGGCTTCGATCTAAGGGATTAGTCTACCCTATCGAGACGGGAGTATAATGAGACCTTGTTACGTCATGCCAACCGAGGTATTTGTGGGCACTAAACGTCATCTGAAGAACATCGAGGCGCGGCTCAACGCCGCTGAAAACTATAAAGATTGGTTCGCCATTGCGGCCGAGCACGACAGCACGAGTGGCATGGATGGCTGGCGAGAGGAGGAAGAAACAGACCTCTATGATCATGCGCAGATTCGATTGCGATGTGACCGTTTAAAGGCACTACGGCGCAAGAAGGATTATCAAGGACTGCTATTTGCGCTAAACGAAGGTATCCACGGCAATATGGGGGGCATGGGCAAGAGCGTGCTGTACCGAATGGCTAAATGTGGCACCAAGCGGTTGATAGAAGATTACATTGACGAAATCGACGCGTCCCTGCGATTACTGGCCGAGCTCGATGAGGACGTGATTCCCGTTCAGCAAAAAATCGAGTTTTTTTATAGAGCGAATATCTGCTTTGGCCGTTCCGCCCTCATGCTGAGCGGCGGCGGCGTGCTGGGTTTTCTCCATCTGGGCGTCGTTAATGTGCTCGCGGCGCAGGGGTTGCTTCCCAGAGTAATCTCGGGGTCCAGTGCAGGTGCGCTGGTGGCGGGCGTTCTCGCCTGTCTCAACGACGATGAGCTACTTAACCTGCAGGACCCGGCAATTCTTCATCGCGAAGCCCACAAGGAGGCGAGTTTTTTTCGCCGTATGCTTGGCAGCGGGTCTCATATTTCGTTATCCGATCTCGAGTCGCTCGTGGCGCGTCTGGTACCGGATATGACTTTTGAAGAGGCCTATGCGAAAACCGGACGCCAGGTCAGCATCACCGTCGCTCCCGCTGAGCCGCACCAACGGTCCCGGTTACTCAATGCGGTTACATCCCCCAATGTGTATATTCGCGCTGCGGTGATGGCATCTTGTGCGGTCCCGGGAGTCTTCCCTCCGGTGATGCTCATGGCGAAGAATGTTGATGGGAAAGCACAGCCGTACCTCCCCGGTCGTCGCTGGGTAGACGGCTCGGTCGCAGATGATCTGCCGGCAAAACGCCTTTCCCGTCTTTTTAGCACCAATCACTACATCGTGAGTATGGTCAATCCGATAGCGACGGCATTTCTTTCCAAGGACGAGGACAAACATCCGCTTTCAAAAGCTGCTGGTACCTTTGGCGTCGGTCTGGGTAGAGAGGTGCTTAATTTTTACCGGGGGATCGCGCAGCGCCAAGGAGATAGCTGGCCACGCTTTAACATGATGATGCATGGTCTGCATGCGCTGATGGACCAGGAGTATACGGGAGACATCAACATCATTCCCAGCTTCCGTCTTGCTAACCCCTTAAGACTGTTGTCACATGTTGATGACAAGCAGTTACTCGAGATCGTTCGCTACGGCGAGCAAGCCTGCTTTGAAAAGGTGGAAGCCATTAGGCGGTGTACGATGATATCGCGGACTCTGGAGGAAATTTTGTACCGGTTTGAGTACGGAGACCTCAGGCCGGATGCGCGGAAATATCGACGTCCGCGTTCGTCTCGACGACGACCCCCGCCGACCAAGGCGCAGCTTGACGCGCTCAAGGCTGGCTCAAACAGCACGGCCTCGAGAAAAGGCAATAATAAAAATCAGACCCGCCAGTCCCCAACGCTAAAGGCGAGCAACGCGCGCGTGACCCATTAGGCTATCGCAGGCTGCTAGCGAATAAACGAAACGCCAAGTTCGGCGAGGGGGCCGGTCAAATTACCGCGTTCAATGGCTTCCGCGCTGGAGGCGTTTCCATCAAGCCCGCGCTTTCTGACTCCCTGCAGGATTGCAGCAAGCCGAAAGAAGCAAAACACCAGATAGAAATTCCAGTGTTCGATCTCATCGCGGCCGGTTCTGTCGCAGTAGGCTTTGATGTACGCATGGTCGGATGGAATTTTCAGTGCATCACGATTCACTCCGGCCATGCCGGCTAAGCCGCCTTGGGGTGGAAGTTGCCAGGCCATTACCTGATACGCCAGATCTGCAATCGGATGGCCGAGTGTCGACAGCTCCCAATCCAGGACAGCGATGATGCGAGGTTCTGTGGGATGAAACATCACATTGTCTAGACGGTAATCCCCATGAACCAAGCTTATTCTGCCGTCGTCCTCAGGCATATTGAGCGGCAGCCATTCGATGAGCCGCTCCATAGCGGCAATCGATTCGGTTTCTGAGGCACGGTACTGTTTGGTCCAGCGACTGACCTGTCGCTCGAAATAGTTTCCGGGTCTGCCATAGTCAGTGAGACCCACTTGCTCTATATCCACTTGATGCAGGCAGGCGAGCACACGATTCATGTCATCATAAATAGCGGCTCGTTCTTCATTGCTTACCTCGGGGATGGCGGGATCCCAAAACACCCTGCCTTCAAGATGTTCCATAACATAGAACATTGAGCCAATGACACTCTCGTCTTCGCACAGCGCGATCGACTGCGGTACCGGCACGTCCGTGGCTTGCAAAGCAGAAATCACTCTAAATTCCCGGTCAACCGCGTGGGCTGACGCTAACAAATTGCCCGGCGGCTTGCGTCGCAGGACAAAACGGTTGCCGCCTGCGGTCAGTTTAAACGTAGGATTTGACTGTCCACCGGCGAATTTCTCGGCCAGAACAGGACCATCAAACTTGCCGATGTGCTGCTCGAGCCAATCCTTGAGATGTGTGGTATCCAGCGTTTGCGTGTCCATTACCCTGCTGTTGCTCCGTTTCAACGGTCGAGAGCCGGCAATGCCCCAGTGCAACGCCCACTCGACACGGAAATATTTGAACCTTCAGTATGCTGTGGGTATGCTCCGGCTGGCAAGCTGCAGGCGCCCTCGAAAGTTTTGGTGGTTTCGCTGGCTGAAGCCTGTTATGCCGAATATCAGCCAACCGTATTTGGAGTATTAATGGCACGAATTGATCATTTTAATGCAGCCCGTGAGTTGGTAACCGCGCCTGGCACATTGCTAGAGGTAGGGCGAGTTGAAGTGCGAGGGCAGTCCCTGCTGGGATACGTAAATGCGCCGGGTTCATTGACGGATTTATGGCGCCTTGCGGCGGGGTATGGGGACGCTGAGTACTTAATCTACCAGGATGAACGACTCACTTACACGCAAGCGGCGGAGCAAGTAGCCGCGTTTGCGTGCTGGCTTCAACGTCAGGGCGTTCAGCCGGGAGATCGCGTGGCTATTGCGATGCGCAATTATCCGGAATGGATGCTCGCCCATTGGGCCATTAATGCCGTGGGTGCCGCCGTGGTTGGCATGAATGCTTGGTGGGTCGCGGACGAGATGGCCTATGCGCTAGCAGATTCTGCCCCGACTTTGCTGATTGCTGATGATCGTCGATTGGAGACTTTCGCCACCATCAGGGATAGTTTTCCCACGATAGAGGTGGTTACTGTACGCACTGATAATAGCCCCGTGGCAGGGACCGATTGGCAGGAGGCTATCTCAGGCGGAGGCGAGCTTCCCGAGGTGGCGATTGATCCTGACTCCGACGCCTGTATCTTTTACACATCGGGTACAACCGGACGGCCCAAGGGGGCTCAACTAACCCATCGAGGGTGTGTCGCCAATATTATGAGTGTCGCAGCCATGGGGTCTATCTATGCCACGGCACGGGCATTCGAATTGGGCGAAGAGCCTGATGCGGCGATCAGTGCACCTGCCCCAACTGCGTTGATTGCAACGCCACTTTTTCACGTCACGGCCAATAACTGTATTTTGCAAGGAGGCAGCGTTGCCGGCGGGAAGTTTGTCTTGATGTACAAATGGGACACCGTGGAGGCTATGCGGCTTATTGAGGCTGAGAGCATAACGACCATGAGCGCCGTGCCTATGATGACCCGGGAAATTTTATCCCACCCGGACCGGGATAGTTATGATTTGAGTAGCCTGAGTGCTATGGGGGGAGGTGGCGCGGCCATGCAGCCCGATCTCGTCGGGAAGGTCGCTGAGGCCACTACCCGAGCCAAGCCCACGCAAGGTTACGGGATGACCGAGGTTTGCGGCATCATCAGTTACATCGCCGGTGATATTTTTCTTGAACGTCCCGCGAGTGCGGGACCCCTTGTACCATCTTTGGAAGGCCGGGTGATAGGGGCAAACGGGGAGAATATGCCAGCGGGAGAAGTCGGTGAAGTTTGTGTGAAGGGCACTCCCGTCATTAAGGGCTATCTCAATCGAGCCGAGGCCACCGCTGAAACGATTGTTGATGGTTGGCTGCACACCGGTGATATTGGCTATTTCGATCAAGACGGATTCCTTTATCTGGTGGACCGAGCCAAGGATATGATCTTACGGGGCGGCGAAAATATTTACGGCGCCGAGGTCGAGAACGCTATTTTTGACCACCCAGCGGTGCTTGAGTGCGTCGCCTTTGCTGTACCGGATGAGCGCCTGGGAGAGGAGGTGGGTGCAGCTATACACCTCAGAGAGTTTGCCATGCTGGATGCTGCAGCCCTGCGAGAGCATCTGGCCACACGGCTTGCGGCCTTTAAAATACCCCGGTACCTGTGGTTTCTCTCGGAGCCGCTGCCGCGCAACGCCAACGGAAAATTCTTAAAGCGAGAGCTCAGAGATGTGCTTGATATTGCTAGCGCGGATTGAGGTTGGAGTTGGCGCCTGAGCGTCCAAACCTGTCGGAGTCTCAGCGTAGGCAGGTCGCGGCAAAGGCGTTAGATGATATTCATCGTGCGGCGCTTCACCTGGACATCGCGCTGGCACCAATTCCCGTGAAATTTAATCTCACCGGCGGTACCGCCGGCATGTATTGTCGACGCGGAGCAACACGTTGGTTGCGGTTTAATCCACATATTTTTGCCACCGACTTCGAACATCACCTCAGCGATACTATCGTCCACGAGGTGTGTCATTACGCGATCGAAATGGCTTATTACAACGCCCAATCCCACGGCAAAGAATGGCGAGAGCTCATGATGATAATGGGGGGGAATCCCTCAGCCACTTACCGTTTGACTCCAGAGCAGGCGTCGCTTGTTCGGGTGAGGAGGCAGCGTCGACATCCTTACCACTGTGGCTGTCGGCCGCACTATATTTCAACCACGCGACATAACCGGATCTCCCGTGGCCGCTCTGAATATGCGTGCTGTTATTGCCATCGCACACTGCGGTACACTCCCGCTGCAACAACGACATTGGTAGATAATTGATAAAGACCTTGTCGGCCCATCGTCCACAGACGCTTAACCCGTTTAACATAGAAACGTTGTACAGGACTTTGCTATGACTGATTACGAAACCTTGACGCTTACCCGGGATGGCGCAGTCGCGAGGCTAGCTTTTAATCGTCAGTCTACGCTCAATGCTATGAATACCGTCATGCGCAGAGAGCTGTTGGCGGCGGCGAGAGAGGTTAACCTCGATGACTCTATTCGCATCGTTGAGCTGACGGGAGAGGGCAGAGCTTTCGGCGCGGGCGCCGATTTGTCCGAAGATGATGGTCAGGGTGGCCTGATGATGGGCGAGCGCACCCGTGACGCGTTAATTAATGAATTTGGTCCCGCAGTTTTGGCGATTGCCGACGCGCCCAAGGTTTGGGTGGCCGCCGTTAACGGGCCCTGCGCTGGCATCAGCTACTCCTACGCCATGGCTTGTGATTTTGTCGTCATGGCGCAATCTGCCTTTCTCTATCAACCCTTTGCAGGTATCGGATTGGTGCCTGATGGTGGTGCCACCTGGCTGACAGAGAGACTCATTGGCAGTCGGCGGGCGCTTGAGATGATGGTTATGGGCGAGAAAATTCCTGCCGCGAAAGCCCTTGAATGGGGCATGGTGAACAGGGTGTTTACCGACGACAGCTTTAGACAAGAAACGGCTGCTTTTCTCGCCGATCTTGCTTCACGCTCACCCCTTGCCCTGCGCTACACCAAAGAGGCCCTGCGCTATGCCACCACAGCCTCGCTATCGGAATCTATTGTAAAAGAAGCACATCTGCAGGAAAAATGTATTAACAGCGAGGACAGCCCAAACGCAGTCGTTGCTTTTTTTGAAAAGCGACCCTACGAATGGAAAGGACGTTAACCTTCGCTCAGGCGACGATCAGGTGATAATAAAGCAGCGGAGTGCAGAAGCCTCCCATGCTAACCCCAGAGAAGGATAAAACCGTGAAGCGGCTACTCATTGTATTTTTTGTCACCTTCGGCGTTGAAACAGCGGCTTTTGCGCAGCCCAAGCAGTTGCTTTGGGGCGATACCCACCTGCATTCGAATTACTCCTTTGACGCCTTTGTGAACAATAATTTGTCGGCCACTCCCGATGTGGCTTACCGCTTTGCAAAAGGAGCGCCCGTTGAGCATCCATGGGACAAGCATCGTGTGCAGCTCAAGACGCCCCTGGATTTTTTGGTGCTGTCTGACCATGCAGAGCTTCTGGGGGTGACCCAGAGTGTGTACCTCAACGGCGTGGACACCGCCGGCCTGAGCTTATATCAACGCTTGCAAGCCTGGTATGCGTCGGCAGTCTTACAAGACGCTATCGACAAGAAGACAGCGCGTCTGCTGTTCATCGATGCGCTGCCTGAGCCCACTGACGACACGCGAGCAGCAGCCGCTGCCCGCAGACTCAGCTTTGGTGGTATTCCCTCGCAACAGCAGGTTGAAATTGATGCGTGGCGGGTGATTACTGAGGCCGCCGATACGCATAATAAGCCAGGGCAGTTCACTGCGTTAATAGGCTGGGAGTACAGCTCCATTCCAGGGGGTGCCAATCTGCACCGCATTGTCGTAACAGACCTCGACGCTAGGAGAGCGCAAACTTTTGATCCCTTCGGATTAGACCAGAGCGCTTTCCCGCAAGATTTATGGACTTGGCTGGGGGATACTGCAGAGGCGACCAACGGAAACTTTCTTGCGATTCCCCACAATTCT
This sequence comes from Luminiphilus sp., assembly GCA_965658055.1. Taxonomy (GTDB): domain Bacteria; phylum Pseudomonadota; class Gammaproteobacteria; order Pseudomonadales; family Halieaceae; genus Luminiphilus. The sequence continues at coordinate 16,079 of CBFHQV010000017.1, forward strand.
AATATCTCCAAGGGGGCCATGTTCGCCATGGCGCCACTCAAGGGCGGTGAGATGAGCGCGAGCTATGCAGAAACCCGTCGCTATTGGGAGCCAATTGTCGAGATTACGCAAATAAAGGGAGACTCCGAAACGCATCCAGCGCTTTCCCCCGAGGATCCCTTCGCGGACTTTGAGACCTACCCCTACTATATTCAGCGGACTCCCGAGGAATACAAGCCGCGTGGCGGAGACTATATACGCCCGGCATTACGCCGAGGCCTGTCTCTGGCCTCGACCCTTGGGGTCAATCCCTATCAATTTGGTGTCATCGGCTCTACCGACGCGCACACAGGACTCTCTAGCGCGGAGGAGGATAACTTTCAGGGTAAGATGGCCACCGACTCCATCCCGCGTAACAAGCAGATGCGATGGGGGGATGCGGCCAATCAGACTTTTGGCTGGGCCATGTCGGCCTCTGGCCTAGCGGCGGTCTGGGCTGAAGAGAATACCCGTGAAAGTATTGTGGCGGCCATGCGCCGCCGCGAGGTCTACGCCACCAGCGGGCCTCGGATTGCCGTGCGGCTTTACGGCGGGTGGGATCTCCAGGAGAGCCAGTTAGACGAGGCAAGCTTCCCCGCCAATATGGAAGGCCATGCGGTCCCGATGGGTGGAGAGCTGGTGCATTATGAATCGGGGTCCAATGCCGCGCCGCAGTTTTTGATAGAGGCGCAGGCCGATCCGAATTCGGGGCACTTGGATCGTATCCAGATTATCAAAGGGTCCCAACTGCCCGATGGCACGACTACAGAGGTGATTTATGATGTCGCCTGGGCGGGAGAAGACCGTTTGTTGCCTGATGGCACGCTGGCCCCTGTAGAAAATACGGTTGATCTGGCGACAGGTCGAGTGGACAACCGAGTGGGTGCAGCTCAGCTCCGGGCATGGTGGACTGATCCGCACTTCGATCCAGATGCTCATGCGTTTTACTATGCGAGGGTGTTGCAAATTCCGACCGCTCGCCACTCGCTGTTGGACAAGCTAGCGCTGGGCGGAGATGTCGAGACCCACAGACCTGATACGATACAGGAGCGCGCCTATACCTCATCGATTTGGTACAGCCCCTAAGTTAGCGTCTATACCGCGACAATAACTCGTATCGCCTCAAGATGGACTCGCGAATCTTTGATGGCCCTATCGCTATGACTCATTCGCGTTTTCAAGGCGTCAATCTCCATGGGATTAATGGCGTCGTTAACGCGACTCAAGTAGTGCAGGCGGTCAACTTCCTCTGACAGCGACGCTGAGCAAGTGATGGTGGCGCGTTCTATCCGGTTTCTAAGAGAGATCTCGGCGAATTGCTCCGCCTTATCGAGCTGGCGTTCGAGCACATCTCTAATTTGTCGTATGACGTTGGCAGACATGGTGGCGGGTATGCTCTCAGAATGCTGATTGAGCACATCATGGCTAATATTCTTAGCGACCTCATTACCATTGGGTGCCACAACGTAGCGCAGCGGGGTTAAGTCAAGAAAGCGTCCAATTTCGAGCTCGGAGGGGGCAAGACAGTCAATGCCGAAGATAACTTCGAGCAACACAGTTCCCGCCGAAATTTTGGGGTGTTTTAAAGTGACGAGGGAGGAATTGCCCAGTTCTGAGCTCGCCACAATGTCCATGGCCTCCCGTAACAAGGGATGCTCCCAGGTGAGGAAGTGAATATCATCTCGAGCGACCGCCGCGCTGCGATCAAAGGTGACCGTCATACCGTCCTCTTCGAGGCCGGGAAGGTCTCCGGTAATGAGCATTTCTGTTGGCTTGAGCACCCAGCTTGATTCTGAGTGGTAGTCCTGTTGGATGCCGATTCGGTCAAACAGCAGTTCGGCGAACTCGAATATTCCCTGTGGATTCTCGCTTTCCTCGATTGCTGAAATGGTGCCGGCAGCGGCCACTGGGTCATGGGAATTGAGTTCAAGGAGTCGATCGCGTCCTCGTTGCATGGCCGCTTCGAGCGCTGTTGTATGTCGTCTCGTCTCATCAATAAGCGTATCTAAAGAAGCGACAGGAGGGGATTGTCGAGCCGCCTCGAGCTGACTCCTGTAATGAGCATAGACGGCATGACCTACGGCGCAGCTGTGAGTGAAGGCAGACAGCCCCTGGTCTAACCAGCGAAACTGAACCTCTTGTGCGGTGCCCTGCATATAGGGTACGTGCACGATCACGTCCGCGCTTTGACCAATTCGATCAAGCCTTCCAATTCGTTGTTCGAGCAAATCAGGGTTTGCTGGCAGATCAAAGCAGATCAGATGGTGAGCAAATTGAAAATTCCGACCCTCACTTCCGATCTCAGAACAGATAAGTGCCTGAGCCCCTCCCACATCATCGGCAAAAAAGGCCGCTGCCCGATCTCGCTCCACAAGGCTCAATCCTTCGTGGAACGCAGCACACCGTATTCCCGCGCGAAGGTGGAGGTGATGCTCGAGGGCGAGTGCCGTCTCTGAGCTATGGGCAATGACCAATGCTTTTTTTGGCCGCAGCTCACGCAGTTTGTCTTCCAACCAAGCCACCCGTGGGTCAAGGCTCAACCAGTCGTCACTGACGAAAATCGACTCGGGATTGAGAAGATGGCGAGCCTCCTCATACATGCTTGGAAGGGGTAACGGATAGGCGATGAGTTTTCTTTCAGGAAATCCCGCTATCGAGTTTCGCGTGTTGCGGAAGAGTACTCGGCCCGTTCCATAGCGATCCAAAATGAGCTGGATTTGGGCGACGGGGTCTAATGTCGGGTCGATGCCATCAGGTAGCTCGGGAGTGGATTCACCCTCTTGCAGCGCCTTAATGACATCACTCCACTCGCTGTAGCGCTGTTGCTCCTCCTTAAACCTGTCGAAATCAGAAAATCTATCCGGGTCTAGTAGTTGCAATCGCTCAAAATGTCCTTCGACACCCGTTTGCTCCGGAGTCGCTGTCAGCAGGAGCAGGCCTTTCGTGAGCTTTGCTAGCTGCGATATAAACCCAAAAAGGGTGTCGGATGCGCCGTCGGTATTGAGGTGATGAGCCTCATCCACGATAACGAGGTCCCAGTCGACTGACAGTGCTCCTTCGCAGGCCGTCGGCGAGCCATTAAAAAGAGAAAAAGGGCTTAGGACCAGCTGTTCGCTGTCGAAGGCAATACTCCCTTCCGCGTCCTCAAACCGAGTTTCGGTAAATAGCGAAAAGGCGAGGTTAAACCGGCGGAGCATCTCGACAAGCCATTGATGGATTAGGGTGTCTGGCACGATGATCAGGACGCGTGTTGCTCGTCCCGAGGCGAGCTGTTGGGACAATATCAGTCCAGCTTCAATGGTTTTACCCAGCCCCACCTCGTCGGCCAGAAGCACCCGAGGCGAAAACCGCTGTCCGACTTCGCGCGCGATGTAAATTTGGTGGGATAAAAGCGAGGTTCTAGCGCCCAGCAGACCGGCGACGGAGCTTGAAATGTTATTTGCTCTATGGCGTAACGTGGCATAACGTAATTTGAAGTCTGCAGGCTTATCCAATTGATTGTTGAGAAGCCGGTCTTTTGGTGAGCTCAACCGGATGTAGGGGTCTATATCGAGCTCAGAAACCAGCCCTCGCTCATCAGTCAGGTAGAATCTGACGCCATCGGCCTCCTCCACCGCGAGGACGCTATGGCTGCTGCCGTCGACATGCTGCAACACGTCACCCACATTCAGTGCGAGTCGCGTCAGTGGCGCTCTGTCAGTGGCGTAGGTGCGATCTTCACCCACGGCAGGAAAGTGCAGCGTTACCCGTCGACCCTCAAGCTCGACAATGATGCCGAGTCCGAGTTCTACATCGGCATGGCTTACCCACCGCTGGCCCAAAGCAAAGGTGCTCATAGCGTCTTAAAAAACAGCGCTTCGCTGTTAGCCTTTATCGTTGTGAGGAGGTCTTCGACTTCTATGTTTTTCAGTTCAGCGACCTTCTCTGCAATGAAGGGTAAAAACTTGGGGTGGTTAACCCGACCTCTGTAGGGCTCAGGGGTGAGATAGGGTGTGTCGGTCTCGAGAAGTATGCGGTCAAGGGGGGTCATTCGAATAACATCACGGACGTTTTCGGCGTTTTTAAACGTGCAAATTCCATTGAACCCCAGTGAGAAACCCTCATCGAGACAGAATTGAGCCAATGCTGGTGAGCTGGTGAAGCTGTGAATAACGCCTCGCTTCGTAAGCACGGGTAAAGCATTCTTTAAAATCCTGCGGGTGTCGTCATCAGCATCGCGTGTGTGGATCACTACCGGAAGATCCAATTCAGCAGCTAAAGCCAGCTGGTTTTCAAAGGCGTCACGTTGCGCCACCCGGTCGGCATGATCGTAGTAGTAGTCGAGCCCGATTTCCCCGATTGCCACCACTTTATGATGAGAGGCTCCCCGTCGAATCTCATCAAGCAAAGCGGCACACCAAGATCCTGCTTCGTGTGGGTGAATGCCTTGGGTACACCATACGCGTGGTGATCGCTCAGCCAAGCCTCTCACAACGCTTAAGTTCTCCTGTGATACCGCGATCGTGATAAGGCGCTCAACGCCCGCGGATACTGCCGCATCCACATCGTTATCGAACTCAGATTCCACTAGATAGTCGAGATGGCAGTGGGTTTCGATAATAGGCGTAGCAAACCGTGGAATGGGTCTGATATTTTTCTTGGTCATGGAGTTCTGTATGGGGAAGGGGCGAACGCATTATGACATAGGGCGCGGTTCGTCTGAAACCGCACGCTGGTATTAGCCTCGATGCACGGTGCGCATTCGCATATTCCTGACGGTATCGATTATTTCATTCCACAACCACTGGTGTAGCGGAGATCGTTGGGTCCGCTCGTGAGCGACCAAGGCATAGTCAATTACCGTGGCTTCCTCGGGCGGAAGCGGCAGTGCAACAACGTCCCGTGTGGCGGTGTCGTTGCGGGCGAGATAGGCGGGGCATAGCAGCGTGTAGTTGGTTTCCCGCAAAATTTCCAGCGCGGTCAGTAGGTGGGAGGTTTCCACCATGCCAGCGCTACCGAACACTTGGCGGTAACGATCCTGAATAGTGGACTCCAAATTTTCGCGATCGGAAATATATAAATTGATCGTGGGATAGTTGAGCAACGTCTCAGTAGACAGACCCACCTCTACGAGTGGGTGGTCACGCCGTACAAAAATAGCCAGCGGGGAGCTGCCCAGGGGTTGGATACGATATTCTGGTCCATAGGCGGGACGCTCAATTTGGATAGCGAAATCCAGCTCTCCCGAGGCCAACTGCTCCAGCTGGCCCTCGACGCGGGTAATGGTTTTGACCCGCAATTTGGGCGCGAGGGATTGAAGCCTGCCAGCGAGGGAGGGCAGCAGCGATAAGCCAACGTACTCAGAGATGGCTATGGTGACTTCACCCTGATAGGCCTGAGGTAGGAAATCCCCCTCGATCAGCAGATCTTCAATAGCACCCAGGATATTTTCGAGCTCACTGACGAGTGATTCAGCCCGTGGCGTCGGCTGGATGCCCCGCTTGGAACGGACAAAGAGGGGATCGTTGAATGCTTCCCTCAATCGGGCGAGGGTTTTGGACATCGCTGGTTGGGTAATTGCCATGCGCGAGGCCGCCCGGGAGACGCTTCGCTCTTCCAGCAATACTTGAAGTGCTACCAGTAAATTAAGATCTGTTTTGGCTAATTTGCTTACATTCATGGCGTTGCTGTGCATTCCTGAGAAGAATGGCATTAATAATATAAATACATTTGATTTATGTAAAGAATTGCTTGAATCTAGCGCCATCGGGTCTTGGATTCCCAACCGCTTGGGCTGGGAAATCCCCTCCAGGTCACGAGTCTCTTGATGCCCACTCTCCGAGTGGGCTTTTTTTTGTTTGTTACTATCGCCTGATGCTAAAGAACTCCGAGACCCAGATGTGCCAATACCGATTGATCGTGGGTTTTTGCATGTTCTGGATCCTCCTGTGTGCTTCGCCAGCGCCTGCGCAGGCGGATGAGCTCACACCCTGGGGGGTAAACCTGTTTGCGACAATAGCTCGAACAGAAACAACGCCAGCTGTCCTTACCCCCGCAATAGTGGAGCGCCTGGAGAAAAGGACCGAGGAGATCGCTAGCCTCGAGCGGCTGGGCGGACCGTATTCACAGGACCTTACCGAACCGCTGCTTGCGACTGCCAGCCTAGCTGCCGAGTATGGGGATGGTGACCGAGCTATTGAGCTTTACCGGTGGGGTTTATATACACTTCGCGTAAATACTGGGCTGAATTCACCCGCCCAGCTGCCGGTAATCGAGCAGATCCTTGCGCTGTTGAAAGAGCAGGGGGATCTTGAGGGGTTCAGAGAGCGAACTGATTACCTCTATCGGCTGATGGGCAGGGGGGCAAAACCATGGACCCATGAACGACTTGCCGCTGCTGATCGATGGTTGAAAGTTCGAACAGAGCTTTTCCTTGCTGGGCGCTTTGAGGGTAACGAAGGCGATCTACTGTTCTTGATCCAGCACGCGGAGACCTTACGCGACGAAGTGTGCGCAGATAGCGAATGGGCCAGCGACTTCTGCGCTGTCCTGACTTTACGCCTGATCAGTCTACTTTATTTGGTTGACCACCACGTCAAGCCACTGGTGGTCGATCAGTATGGCATGAGCCAGCGTACCAGCTACGCAAACGCCATGGCCTATAACAACGACCTCAATCAGACTCCCCAAGACCAGCGGTTACTGTCGATCAAGCAAAGTGTTCGGTCCCGAGGTAGGCGCCTGCTTGATGAGGCGCGGGATGTGAGCCCCGAGAACTCGAGTGTGATTAAGGCGCTGGCAGACTGGTCATGGTTTCATGGCCGCAGCGCCGAGGCGCTTGCGCTCTATCGCGAGCTAGACGAGGGTCAGGAGAAAAACACCCCCCCGAGCATGGCCAGCCGAATGCAGCCGAGGCCAATTCCCGACGGTCTTTTTGATCCGAGAGACCTAAGCCTCATTACTGGTGAGGTTGAAAGCTATGACCTGCAGGCAACAATTAATGCGAGGGGCCTGTTGAGAAATGTAATCCTAACTCCCGTCGACCCTCTGCGAACCTCGCTGAAGGTTAAGGTGCAGCGACGCCTTAAAACCATCCGCTTCAGTCCCGCGCTAAACGAAGCTGGGGAGCCGACCGAGGCGGAGTACAGCATGCGGTTACACGTTAGCGAGTAACACTGTTACTGGTTGTTAATCACCAATAGCGCGCCGGTGGCTTTGAGCTTGCCTTTTAAAGACCAGTTAATCACTTCGCCGCCGTGGCGACGTACCGCTTTCTCGGCCATTTCGTGGAATGTCGGGCGCTCCGGGTCCGCAATAACGATTTGGCCCACGCCGGCATCAATGGCCTTGTCAATCATCTTGCCTACCGGCTTGACCAAGTCATCCCAAAAGCAAATGTCTGCCGCAACCAATAAGTCGACTGGCGCGAGCTGTTTGCGTTTTAGCTTTTCGAAACGATCCACCAAAGGCGTAGTAGAGACTTTGTTTAGGGCCGCCACCGCGTCAAGGTAGGGAAACACGTCAGGATCGGCATCCATTGAGATCACCTGCGAGCCAAAGCGTTTCGCAAACCATATTCCTGTGATGCCCCAGCCACAGCCCGCATCCAGCACGGTGCTGACTTTCTCCGGTGGATTTTTGTGGATATAGTCCATGATCAGAAAACTGGATCGCCATAGTTTGGTGCCGTGTATTGAGGGCTCGTGTCCTGCTCGCTTAACGGCGCGAATGGCTTTATGGCTGGCCGTGGGCATCACGACGCCGCGGTATTTGCGCTCTGTCACTCGCCCTTTGCCGTTCACCTTTTTTTTCACTTTACTCACAGTGGTTTTACTTCCTCTGCCTGAGGCCCGCGATCGCCTTTTCGCGTCACATAGCTGACTCGCTGCCCAGGTTTTATGCTGCGTTTACCAAGACCCTCAACGCTGCGAAAGTGCACAAACACCTCGGCGCCGTCATCACCGGTGATAAAACCAAACCCCTTAGTTCCGTTAAACCATTTGACGCTGCCCTGCAGTCGACTGCCGCCCCGCGCTTTTTTGGTGGTGGACGGTTTTGGCTTTGGAATAGAAATTGATGCCGTATAGGAGCCAACAAGTGCCATCAGGAGTAGGGCGGCAAGCGTGTTGTAGGGGGTGGCGGGGACGTACCCGAGGCCCACGAAAATGGCGGCCGCAAAGAGGGCGTTAACAAAAAGTCGCCCGGTGGCCGTGAGCTGATGCTGGGAAGACATGAGAAACATCCAAATTAAAGGGTGGCGAGTTTAGCAGTTTCTCGTCTGGAAAGGACAGTTACCGCTTTACTACTTCCTCCGCTTGAAGGCCTTTTGGGCCCTCAACAAGAGAAAACTCAACTTCTTGCCCCTCGGCGAGTGAGCGGTACCCGTCCCCCTGGATCGCTCTAAAGTGCACGAAGATGTCATCCGGCCTATCCGCCATTGTGATAAAGCCAAAGCCCTTTGCGTTATTGAACCATTTCACAACGCCTGTCACGCGCTCGGACATAAGTTGCTCCGGAAATAAATTACCGAAAGTCGTGTTTAACAGTAGTTGGACCCTATGGCAATCCCCCTAGGCGCTCTATTTGTCCATCTGTTTTGTTCAAAGTGTCTTCCGCGGCCTCCAACTTAGCCCTCTCAGCAGCCACAACATCGGCGGGAGCTCGCTCGGTGAACTTCGCATTTGTGAGCTTTTGCCGGAGTCGATCGACCTCCGCGGCGGCTCTATCCCGCTCTTTACTGAGGCGGGCCTTTTCGGCCTCGATATCGATAACGCCGTCCATCGGGACGTGAATCTCCATTTGCCGACAAAGAGTGGACAAGGAAGGGGGTAGGGGATCTGCACCTGCCCTTATGGTCACCTCGTCGAGCTTCGCCAGCTTGCAAAGAGCCTGTAAATTTGCCGCCAGTCGGGCTTCGTCATCGCTATTTGCATTGTCTATGAGCACGTTGAGCGTCTTGCTCGGCCCAATATTCGCCTCGGCACGAATTGTTCGAAGGGCTGTAATCATGTCCTTCAACCATTCAACGGTGTCGTCTGCCTCATGATCTGCCAATGCGGGGTCGATCTCCGGCCAAGGCTGGAGCATGATGGTCTCGCCTGGTACCTCGAGTTTGTCTGAAATGCTCTGCCAAATCTCTTCTGTAATGAATGGCATTAGAGGGTGGAGCAGTCGCAATATGCTCTCCAAAACGTTGAGCAATGTTCCCCTGGTGCCGTTCAGCAACGACTCGCTCGCGCCGTTATCCCAGAGAATCGGCTTTGAGAGTTCCAGGTACCAATCACAATATTCATTCCACACAAACTCATAGAGAGACTGTGACGCGAGATCAAAACGGTAGTTTTCGATTGCGGTGGTGGTGTCTCGAATCACCTTCTGAAGTCGACTCTGTATCCACCTGTCAGCCACGGAATATGCATGGTCGGCCACGTTAGGTTGATATGTTTCGGTATTCATCAGCACGTAGCGGGCAGCGTTCCAGAGCTTGTTGCAAAAGTTCCGGTATCCCTCCATGCGCCCCACATCAAATTTGATGTCCCTGCCAGTAGAGGCGAGGGAGTAAAAGGTAAAACGGAGCGCATCGGTTCCGTAACCCGGTATTCCGTCAGGGAAGTGCTTGCGCGTCGCCTTCTCGACCTTGGCGGCCATCTGTGGCTGCATCATGCCGGCGGTTCGCTTCGCGACTAACGCGTCCAGCTCAATGCCATCGATCAGATCGATAGGATCAATCACATTGCCTTTGGACTTTGACATCTTCTGGCCTTCACCATCCCTAACGAGCCCGTGCACATAGACCTGGTGAAAAGGCACTTCGCCACAGAAATGCAGCGTCATCATAATCATTCGGGCTACCCAAAAGAAAATAATGTCAAAACCCGTGACCAAAACAGAAGCTGGGTGAAAGGTGGTGAGATCGTCGGTTTTATCGGGCCACCCCAATGTTGAAAAGGTCCACAACGCCGAGGAGAACCAGGTGTCTAAAACATCCTCATCCTGACGCAGCAAAATCTCATCCCCCAGGCTATTCGCAGCCCGAACCGCGGACTCATCAGCACCAACATAGACCGTTCCTTTTTCGTCGTACCACGCAGGAATGCGATGCCCCCACCAGAGTTGTCGGCTAATACACCAATCCTGAATATCTCTCATCCAGGCGAAGTAGGTGTTTTCCCACTGCTTGGGTACGAACTCAATGTCGCCGTTTTCGACGGCAGCAATAGCAGGTCCGGCCAATTTTTTTGCATCAACGTACCACTGCGGCGTCAACCACGGCTCTATGACGACCCCCGATCGATCCCCGCGGGGCACCTTCAGTCGGTGATCCTCAACCTTCTCCAGTAATCCTAGCGCGTCAAGATCAGCAACAATCTTTGCTCTTGCATCGAACCGGTCCATGCCCTGGTAGCTATCCGGCACTTGGCTATTTAACGCAGCGTTGGCATCGAGAATATTGATGCAATCTAGGGCGTGTCGCTGGCCCATCGCGTAGTCGTTAAAATCATGTGCTGGGGTGATTTTTACGCAGCCGGTACCGAACTCGGGATCGACATAGTCGTCAGCAATGATGGGGATTGATCTTCCCGTTAACGGCAGTGCTATTTGCTGGCCGACAAGATGCGCGTAGCGACTATCCTCAGGGTGCACCGCGACCGCGGTATCGCCTAGCATCGTTTCCGGACGAGTTGTCGCGACCACTAAATGACCTGAACCATCTGCGAGGGGATAGCGAAAATGCCAAAGACTGCCTTGTTCCTCGTCATTAACAACCTCGAGGTCTGATATCGCCGTGTGAAGCTTGGGGTCCCAGTTAACCAGGCGCTCACCCCGGTAAATCAGGCCCTCTTCATACAGCCGGATGAAAACGGTTTGGACGGCAGCGGACAGGCCCGGATCCATAGTGAAACGCTCCCGACTCCAATCCGTTGAAGCCCCCAGACGTCGCAGCTGCCGGGTGATATTGCCACCAGATTCCGCTTTCCACTCCCAAACCTTTTCGATGAACGCCTCTCGCCCCAGTGCGTGCCGAGATGTTCCCTGTGTTTCCAGTTGCCGTTCCACCAGCATTTGTGTCGCAATGCCCGCGTGATCGGTGCCTACCTGCCACAGGGTGTTTTTGCCCGTCATTCGGTGGTAACGAATGAGCGCATCCATTATTGCCTGCTGAAAACCGTGCCCCATATGCAAGGAACCCGTCACGTTGGGCGGCGGTATGGGAATGCAGAACGAGGAATCGCCCCCTTGAGGAGCAAAGTAGCCGGAGGCTTCCCAGTGCTGGTACCAACGGGCCTCTATATCGGCGGGAGAGAAGGTTTTATCCATGGTTATCTGGCTCAATAGTCTGAATGTCGAGCGAAAGAAACATCGCTAAACATCGTATTTTTGCAGCGGGTAACCCCGGTCTTTGTAAAAACGCCAGGCTGCACGCAGTGCTTCCAAGTGGTCAGGCTCCTGGGTCACTACCTCCGCAACCCGCTCAAATCGGGAGAAAAAGGCCGGCGCCTGCAAGGACAGATTAATCAACACATCATCATGCTCGGAGGGTTCTTGCCCCCAACCGATGACGACAGGCTCAGCTTCCGAGGCCGTTATCAATCCATGGGGAACAAAGTTTGCCGGCTTACTCGTCCAAAGCAGGGCGTCGAGGGATTCGGCCTGATCAGACGAGCAGGCATTAATGAATACGCGGCGACCCTGACGGTAAGCCTTTTCGGCGATACGCGCCGTTACCGCAAGGCGAGAATGTTCTCCCTGCTCGTTACTGATATAGAAATCTACGCGTGTCATCAGTATTACTTGCCGGCGCGTCCGCGGAGATACTGTACCAGCATGGGTACGGGGCGACCGGTCGCGCCCTTTGGCGCGCTTTTAAAAGCGGTGCCGGCGACATCGAGGTGCGCCCACTTGTAGTCCTCGGCAAAACGGGCCAGAAAGCAAGCCGCCGTAACACTGCCCGCGGTGCCGGTGCCAATGTTCTGCATATCTGCAAACTTGGAATCCAGCTGGCGCTGGTAGTCATCCCAAATGGGCATGCGCCAGCCTCGATCGTTGCTCTGCTCACCCGCTTCCAGTAAGGCGTTGGCAAGGTTGTCATCGTTTGCAAAAACCCCGCACGCCTCATGTCCAAGGGAGACAATGATGGCGCCAGTCAGCGTTGCGATGTCCACGACTTCGATGGGTTTATACCGACCCACGTAGGTCAGCGCGTCACAAAGCACCAAACGACCTTCTGCATCGGTATTAAGTATCTCGATAGTTTTGCCGCTGAGACTTTTAACGACATCCCCCGGTTTGGTCGCGCGCCCGCTGGGCATGTTTTCCGCTGCGGCAACGACTCCGACCACATTGATGGGAAGTCCCATAGTCGCAATAGCATGGACTGTTCCAAATACGGAGGCGGCGCCCCCCATATCAAACTTCATTTCATCCATTTTGGGACCGGGCTTCAGCGAGATACCACCCGTATCGAAGGTAATACCCTTTCCGACCAGCGCATACGGACGTGTCTTGGCCTGGGCGCCTCGATATTCCATAACAATAAGCTGCGATGGCTCATCGCTCCCATGCCCGACAGAGAGCAGGGAGCCCATCCCGAGTTCACGCATTTTTTTCTCATCCAACACCGTTGTTTTGATCGCGGAGTGCAATCTCCCCAAGCGACGCGCCTGCGTGGAGAGATAGCTTGGCGTGCAGATATTGCCCGGCAAATTGCCTAGTTCGCGGGATAGGTTAGTGCCTAATCCAATAGCATCACCCATGACTAGCGCCGACTTTGCTTTCACCGCGCTGAGCTTGCCGGCGACATGGATGCAAACACGTTTTAATGCTGGGGGCTCCGGAGGCTTGGACAGGGTCTCGGTGTAGACATAGCACGCCGTGACGATGTGTCTGGCGAGATCTTCTAGTGTTGCACTGAAATCCGCCGCCTCCAGCGTTAGTTCATCGAGCTGAATAAGTGCATCTTTTGCTTTTCCCTTCGCCAGCTCACGGCTTGCCACTTCTGCAAATCGACGCTGCGCCGTTCGAAAAAACTGATTTTTATTGCCACAACCGATGAGAAGTAAGCGCTTTATGGCCTGAGTGCCCGGAAGGGTGGCGCTGGTTCCAAGGGCGGCAGAGAAGTCCCCAAGATCCAAATAGCTCGCGATTTTTTTGCCGAGGGCCTGATCGCACGCGGGGGTCGTGGGTTTCGCCGCTTTATTCTGAAAGACCGGCACGACCAGGCATTCTGTCTTGCTGCGCGCGAGGTCCAGTGTGGTCTTGGCCGTGAAGGAAATCTTGGTCATTTTAACTCCTGACAGACAGTGATCGCTCAAAAGCGCGTAGTGTATGATGCCTCGGGCGATAACAAAACCGGCAGCCCGTGATTTCCATGTCGAGAGCAGCAATCTGTCATGAGAGTTTTTCGTTATCTGACCAGCGATGTCTTGACCCACACCCTTGCGGTGGCGCTAGTGCTTTTCGTCGTTGTTTTCAGTGGACGGTTTATACGCTATCTGGCTGAGGCGGCGGTAGGGGACATTACCGCTGATATCTTGCTCCCCGTTATGCTCTATCGCCTTCCAAGCTTTTTTGAACTAATCCTCCCACTATCCCTATTTATCGGCATTCTTCTGGCATTTGGCCGGCTGTATTCCGAGAGCGAAATGATTGTGCTTAAGGCCTGTGGCACCAGCCCACAGCGGCTGGGTAGCTATATTCTGGTTCCAGCGCTGTTTATAGCGTTTATTGTAGGAGTACTCTCCTTGAGTCTAGCGCCAGAGGGATCGGCGCGCGCGCGGGCACTACTGGAAACGCCAAAAACTGCCGACAGTCTTCAGCTGCTCGCGAGCGGGCGTTTCAAGAAGCAGCGGGGCGGTCGTTTGGTGAGCTACGCGGAGAATATTGATGAGCAGGGGGTCATGCAAAACGTATTTGTTGCCGAGCGGGATCATGATGACCCGGAGATGATCATCACGCTGGCGGAGTCGGGTGAAATTGTATTGGATCCCGCTACAGGACGTCGTTATCTAGAGCTTCGAAATGGAACCCGCCACCGAGGTCAGCCCGGCGCAGCCAATTATGAAATCGTCACCTTTAGGCGCCTGGGCGAGTTAATACCCGAGGAGGAGGGCAGTGCTCGGAGCACACCTCGCACCGATGGCATTCCAACCGCGGAACTGCTGGGCAGGGACGATCCCAAGGCGAGAGGGACATTGTGGTGGCGGGTGTCGCTACCGGTGATCGTACCCATCCTCGCTCTCATTGCCGTGGCATTGAGCAAAACTGATGCTCGACGCGGGCGCTACGCAAGGATAGGCCCCGCATTACTGATTTTTCTGGTCTATTTTGTCGCGCTTACGCAAAGTCGCACGGTCATTGAGGCTGGTGGCTCACCCGTCCCCATGCTGCTATCTCATGCGGCATTTGCTGCGCTGGCGCTGGTGTTGATCTACTGGGAGGACCTGGCTTGTCAGCTCAGGAGAGGTAAGCGTGGGTAAATTGCAGCGCTATATTGGCGGGCAGCTTTTGGTGGCTATGCTCGGGGTGCTCATGCTTATCGTGGGGCTCGATGCGTTGAGTGCAGTCATTGATGAGCTCGAGGACATATCGGACACGTATACCTTTGTTGACCTTCTCGTTTACGTCGGCTTTACCTTGCCCAGGCGTGCTCACGAGTTTGTACCCTTTGCGGCGCTGATCGGCGCACTGATCGGTCTTGGCAAGCTTGCCAGTAGCAGCGAACTGACAGTGGCTCAGACGTCGGGACTGTCATTGAGCCAGATCAGTATGATGGTGTTGCAGCCCGCCCTATTTCTCGCCGCAGGTGGATTCGCCTTGGGGGAGTTCGTCTCCCCGCTGTCAGAGCAATTAGCGGTCAGTCACAGAGCCCTTGCCCAACGTCAAGAGCAAGGTTTTGTTGGCGCGGCGGGGGTTTGGAGTCGCGATGGTGATACTTTTGTTCACGTTGAGGCAGTTCAGCGTCAAGGGGTTATTTATGGCGTGCAGCTGTTGAGCTTCGATCCAGAGAGGCAGCTGACGCAATCAGTAAGAGCTGAGCGTGGCAGTTTCCAAGAGGGATACTGGCTGCTTGAGCAGGTGGAAAAGACCCTGTTTAGCCCAACTTCAACCCGAGTTGAACGGGAGACTACGTCTCGATGGGAGACCGAAATCACCCCTCAGCTGCTGGCATTGGAAGCGGTCGACTCCGCGAGCCTGCCGACGCGCCAGCTGTGGCCTTATGCGCGCTATCTCGAAAGTCAGGGGCTACTTTTTCGTGATATCGAGTTGGCGTTCTGGCGCAAGCTGCTCCAACCGCTGGCGATCGGGGGATTGGTTCTCGTCGCCATGTCGTTCATTTTCGGGCCGCTCCGCAGCGGCACCATGGGAGCACGCATTTTTGCAGGCGTCATCGTGGGGATCGTTTTTCGTATTTCAGAGGATTTCTTCGGGCCGATAAGCTTGATTTATGGCTTTCCCTCGATCCTGTCAGCGGTCACGCCAATTGCGCTGTGTTGGCTCTGCGGATTCTCGCTGCTTAGGCGAAAATCCTGACACCGGTTACTATTCTTTTGGCAGGAGCACCAGGTGGGTGGCGCTCAGGCGGTCGTGCCAAGTGAGGTGACTAGGATCGAGAATACTCCAAAAGTACCCAAGCCCCATCGGGAGCAGGCTCAGCAGCGCATACACGCAGCGCAGTACTGCCGTTCCGGGGGTCAGGGGTTCCCCGTCGGCGGTGACTACTCTTATTCGCCAGGCTTGCATACCGAGTGTCTGCCCGCTTTTGCACCAGAAAATGGCGAAGAAAAGCACAATGACGCAGAGCGAGCTCAACTGCATTACCCAAGCCGGTACCGCTGGTCGAGTCACGGTATCGGTTGGGCCAAATAAACTCACCCAGACAAAGGCATTTGCCATAAGAAGCGGGGCAACCAAGAAGGTATCGTAAACCATTGCCAATAGATGCCGCCAAAGCGGTGCGTGGTTAGCCATCATGACTCTCTACTGCAGAGTCGCCTTCAAGCGCCAGATGATCTGTCGCAGGATTGAGGGCATCAACCTTTTTCTGCAGGGTTGGGATAATTTCTCCATGGGCGGCTAATGAAAACTCAGTATGTTCTCTTACGGGAGTGACTTCAGTGCGGGACTCCGCGAGCAGCGATCCTACGGGCGCCAGCGAGAATTCAGTGGGTTTCGTTTGAACGTGCTGGGGTTGCTTGGGTTGCGGTTCAAATACAACGGTCTTATCCCCAACATCCCGCGCGTCAAACTGCGCGACATGGCCGAGATCCCTAGACACGGCTTTGCTTCCTAACTCGGCTTGCGTCGGGGGGCTGCTCACCTTGCCAGCGCTGGGCGCGGGCTGATGCCGCTCTATCGCCACATCCATCCCAATGGCGAGCAAGCGTTCTCGGTAGTTCAGAGCGGTCGTGCGGTCACAAGAGGTCTTGACGCGGCGACGAGTTCCGTCGACAAGCCGTAAGGCATCGGCGGCTTTTAGCGTAAAAAGCTCCGTCAATCCGGCCACAACGGCTTCTCTCGAGTGCCCCTCCAATAGCTGTCCCGTCAAATATATATCGAAGGTGTTTTCCATAACCCCTCCCGCCAAGTCTTTGCACAGGGTCAAATTGTTACTCTCTTAAGGGGGTTTTGCAAACGGCGGCGTGCAGGTAGGATCAAACCGATCCTCCACTACGATGACCGACAAAGGAAGGCGGGGCAGCACACAGCAATGAATTATCAAGCGATCATAAGAGAACGATTACACCAGCACTTTGAGGGCGCAACGATCGATGTCGTTAATGAAAGCCACATGCATAACGTGCCGCCCGATTCTGAGACCCATTTTAAAGTCACCGTCGTAACGCCGATGTTTCTGGGCGTTCGTAAGGTAAAAAGACACCAGCTGGTGTACCAGCTACTACAGGACCTACTCGACGCTTCGCTGCACGCACTAGCTCTTCATTTGTATGATCCTGACGAGTGGGGGAGGCTGTCCCATGCGCCCCAGTCTCCCGCCTGTCATGGCGGCGAGGCAGCTATGCCTGAGGGGTAAATCGCCTCGGTCACCGGAGTTACCAACAACCTGCCGTCATCGCGCTTGGCCGAAATAACACCTGTGACAACGAGTCCTTGTGGTTTTAGAGCAACGGCTGGCCCACCAGAGCTGCCAGCCTCGGCGTCGCATGATGTCACGAGCCAGGCTTCGCTGGCTTCAATAACATCGCAATATTCATCGATCACGAGTGTTCGCCCCGCGGTAATCGTGTTGGCGTATTTGCGGTAGCCAGCAACAGTCACAGCGGTTGTCATCCCCGTTTCTGCCACCCCCGCTACTGGCGCGCTCGAAACTAAACCGAGGCCTTTCATCTGCTGTATGGGCTTGTCGCTCGCGACCGCCAAAAGAGCCCAATCGGCTGCCATCGAGCCCCCCGAAGCAATTATTTTCAACGGAACCCATTGCCCTGAAAGCTGTGCTTTAGCGGGCAAGGTGAGATCCTGACCTCCGTCGAAGCAGTGCCATGCCGTTAAAATTAGAGTGGGCTCTGTCGCCAGAAGGGTCCCCGAGCAATCTTCGATGTGATGGGACTGATACCCTTCGGTGAGGCGCAGTAGCGGCACCTTAATAGGGACTACCGCGCTCTCGAGTATCTTCTTGAGTGATGACGGGTCCAGAGTTCTGAGCTGATCGGACATTGCAACTGAGGAAGCCAACAGGCCGAAGCCCAGTAGCGCAAGCTGAAAAAGCGCTTTCCCCCTTGGAATGCGGCGGCGGGTTGGCCAAGGGAAAAAAAATAAGTTTGTCAGTGCATTCAAAAATTTGTGCCCATAAAAAAACCCGCCGGCGGAGGCGGGCGGGTTCGTCGACTGAGTCGAGTTCACATCGCTTTGGGTAGCTTTTGCAGACCGATTGCCAGTGCTTCTGTGTAAACGACGACAGCCATTTCGCCAAGTTCAACAGGCTCTAATTTAGCGCGAGGGATGCCTCCGATCGTATGCATCTTGCCCCGGCTATCTTTAATCATGATGAATCCGGCGTCCACATCGATTGCCTCGACGGTTACTACTGCTCTCACTTGGCGAGCGACGCCAACGGCCGGATGCTCTGGCGCCTCGTCAACAACGCCTTCCTCAAGGACAACCCAGGGGTTAGCCATTTCCTCTTCGGTGGGTTCACGAACTTCGCCGTGAAGCGACGCAAGATATTCTGCCGCGACCCGATCCCCAACACTCAGATCGCTTACCTTGACGATTTTTTCTTGGGCGACAACGGTAACCTGGTTGCCCTCTGGCCCCTGCAGGGTGACTTCCTTGGTCTCAGGATCGATCGCGACGATTTCGCCTTCGATGGCAACAATCATGGCGCGGGTGCCCTCGGCCTTCATCGCGTGATGATCGCCCTCGTGATGCGCCGCAACAGCCTGGCCTGTGAACAGCACAAGCGCTGCGTAAAACAGCAATGACGTGATTTTCATAGAAAGTCCCCTCGTGTGTTAGTAAAGCTAGCTGCGGAATGTAGCCCATTTGGCGGGTCTTGCCCACCGCGCGGGGTTCTCAAAAAGAGACAATCCTCGCGTTCAGGGGGTCAGCCGTAATGTCTGCCCCGGGCGAATGTACCCCGCGGGGTCAACGCTATTCATGGAGGCCAGCTCTTGAACGCGTAGGTCATAGCGTCGGGCAATACTCCAGAGAGAATCACCGCGCCGAACGGTGTAACGTTTTGGGCGTCGCTGGGGTGGCCAGTCTATGCTGGCTCTGTCTGAAGACGTCAAGTTGCCGGCTGATACACCGGGAATAAGCAAGGTATCGCCAGCACGAATGAAGGTACCCTCCAAACCATTGGTGACCTGCAACACCTGGACTTCGGTATTAAAGCGATTAGCAATGGCGCCGAGGCTATCCCCCGGCGCTATCTGATAGCGATGCCAGCTTATTTTGTCTCGTGTATCCAACAGCTGCACCGCGTTTTCAAAATCCGGGACCAGGTGTTCCGGCAGGAGCAAATGGTAGGGCCCTTCTGGTGGCGTCGACCAGCGCAACAGAGCGGAATTCATTTGTCTCAGCGCCCCAAGGGACAGTCCGGTCAGCTCGGTCACTTTGGCCAGGTCCATTTGGCCTTCCGTGTTCGTGACAACCAATTTTTCGGTGGGCATAACCAGGGGCCAGGGCGCCTCAAACGCCGCTGCATCGCGCAGAAGCTGGGACAGCGCAATGATTTTGGGGACATAACGCGCGGTCTCGCGGGGTAATTCCAGCCACCAAAAGGGCGACAATTCATTAGCGTTGATCTGGGGCGTATTTTCCAGTGCCCGGGTGATTCTGCCTTTCCCGCCGTTGTAAGCAGCGAGCGCCAGCAGCCAATCACCGTTAAATTCCGCGTGAAGCTCCTCGAGATACCCGAGAGCGAAGTCTGTTGCCACCAAGAGATCGAGTCGCCCGTCGTACCACCAATTGACTTCTAGGCCGAAATAAGCGGCCGTCGCTGGCGTGATTTGCCAGAGACCCGCCGCGCGCTGGCTGGAGTACGCCCATGGGTCGAGCATACTTTCAACAATGGGTACGAGAGCGAGTTCCATAGGTAGTTCCCGCCGGCGGATTTCAGCAACGATCCACTCCAGCACAAGGGGGGCGCGGGCTGACAGCGTCTCCTGAAGCAAGGGCTGCTGGAGCCAAACCAATCGTTCTCGATCGATCGCTGGGTGGGATTCTTCCCAGCTGAGATCATGAGCCATCGCGCCCCAGAGATCAGCGGGGCGGGCTAATCTGTGTGTTAGATACTCGGGCAGTGTTCGTCGCGTGGCGGTCACTTCGACCGGCGCTAATGTCATGGCGGCATCGGTCTTGGATTGCGAAACGCACCCCACTATGAGCAGGGGCAGAAGGCACAGCAGCACAGTACCTATTAGCTGCCAGCCCTTGTCGATCACATGGGAAGTGCTGGTCATCGTTTAGCGAGTGCTGGTCATCGTTTAAAAGCTGTCTTTCCATTCTCGCAGAGCGGTAAAAACGGCATCATGATCGTCTGACGTTGCTCTATTGTGGCGTGTCAGCGCTTGGTAAATGGCGGGATCATCCCAGCGCAAGAAAGGGTTTGATGCACATTCTTCTTGGATGCTTGAGGGCACAGTTGGATGACCCGCTGCCCTCAATTGCTGGCAGTCTGCCAATCGCCTCTGGATGGCCGCATCATCGGGTGCTACAGCCGTGGCGAAAGCCAGATTTGAAAGCGTGTATTCATGAGCGCAGTAAACCCGCGTCTCGGGGGGCAAGCATCGAAGCTTGGCGAGGGACTGGCGCATCATGGGAAAGGTCCCTTCAAAGACCCGACCGCAGCCGCCGGCGAAAAGGGTATCGCCACAAAATACCGCTCCTGCACTGACGTAAGCAATATGATCAAGGGTGTGGCCCGGCACCTCCAAGACCTGCCAGGTCACGCCTAGCGCATCGATGGAGTCGCCTTCCCCCAGCCGCTGATCAATTTGAGGAACGTTCGGATTGTGCGGGCCCCAGACGGCGCAGGCTGTCTCCGCCTTGAGTGTCGCTACCCCGCCCACATGGTCGGGATGGTGATGGGTGATCAACACACCCTCGAGTTGGAGGTGCTTTTCTCGTAGCGCTTGTAAAACAGGCTCTGCATCCCCCGGGTCAACCACATAAGCACTGCGCCCGTCGTGTAGCAGCCAAATGTAGTTATCGGAGAAGGCTTTTATCGGTTCTATTGTCGGTTGTGCCATAAAACGTCTGTCTAACTCCGCTGTGTAAATTGGGTTGTAGGTTGAGTCCGGCGGCGCTATCTTCTGACCATGAACTCGCATGCTACTTCTATCGCCGCCGACAGGCCCTCTCAGCGCCAGCGCTTTCAGCAGTGGTCGCGAGAGACTCAGCTGGGTCGCCGGCTGCGCCACCAAGTGGCTACGGACATTGAAGTCATCCTGGACCAATGGTTTGGTTATCATCTCGTGGTGATTGGGGATGACATGGGGATGCCAGTTGAGGAGGCGTCTCGCGTCAGACATGTTACACGAATCATCCCGAAGGACGAAGCATCCGGTCGTGGTGACGGTGGAGGACAACAACGCCCGTCGAAGGTAGGACCACACGCAGAAAGAGTAGCCGTCATCGCCAGGGACGAGGAGTTGCCGCTAGCCACGGAGTCGGTCGATGTAGTGGTGATGTTTAACGCACTCCAACAGAATGAAGATCCGCATCGTCTGCTCCGCGAAGTTCATCGAGTGTTGACTCAGGACGGGCATCTATTCGTCGTCGACGCCAATGCCAATAGCCTTTGGGGCTGGATGACTAGGCTGAAGAGACTTTTGCGGTCGAGACGGGGCGACCCTGGCGTGGCCATCTCCCTAAACAAGCTGGAGGACTGGCTGCGGCTACTTAATTTTCATATGGCACCGGCTCGGCATAAACTTGCGCTGCCCGTTGCCCATAGAAGTAGCGTCGGTGATTTTGTAGCCCGAATCGATAACTGGCTTGCTGACCATAATATCCCGCTCGGGAGTTATTACGTTCTATTTGGAAATAAGTCGGTATTGGGCTACCTGCAGCAACAGCCACAACGCCGCCTCCGCGCAAGAATGATGGGGCTGCCTGTGGCGAAACCGGTCATCGGGGGAGCACGCGGTGCGCCCTCCCAGCGCACCCTGGAACTTACTCCCGACAAATGAAGTCTGTCGAAGTATTTACCGACGGCGCCTGCAGGGGTAATCCGGGTCCCGGAGGGTGGGGCGCGTTGTTGCGGTCAGGCGAGCACTGTCGCGAGCTTTACGGAGCCGATCCAGAAACAACCAATAACCGCATGGAATTGCAGGCAGCGATAGAGGCCTTAAAGGCGCTCAGGGAGCCCTGCCACGTCGCCCTCACCACAGACTCTGTGTATGTGCGAGACGGCATTACCAAATGGCTCGCGAATTGGGAGCGCAACGGCTGGAAGACCGCAGCGAAGAAGCCGGTCAAAAATAAAGACCTCTGGCAGGCGCTTGCCAAAGAGGTCGCTCGTCACGAAGTCAATTGGTTTTGGGTGAAAGGCCACAGTGGACATCCAGAAAACGAGCGGGCCGATCTGCTAGCGAACACGGCGATCGATGAGATGGAGCAGGCCAATGCGGCAAATCGTTCTTGATACTGAAACGACGGGCCTTGAGGTGGCGCAGGGCCATCGAATTATTGAAATCGGATGTGTCGAACTGGTCGATCGTAAGCTGACCGGCCGACATTATCACCAATACGTGCAGCCCAACCGCGAGATAGATGAGGGCGCCTTGGCTGTACACGGTATTACCCAGGGATTTCTTGCCGATAAACCTCCCTTTGAGCGGATCGCTGAGGAGTTTCTCGCATTTATCGATGGAGCGGACCTCATTATTCACAACGCACCCTTCGATGTGGGTTTTATCGATGCGGAATTTGCGCGGCTAGACCCAAAAGGACCGGCCACCCACACCCGTTGCAAAATTATTGACTCCCTAACGATCGCCCGAGCCAAACATCCGGGACAGCGCAATAATCTCGATGCCCTATGCCAGCGCTATGAGGTTAGCAACGCCTCGAGGACTCTTCACGGCGCGTTGCTTGATGCCGAAATTCTCGCCGAAGTGTATTTGGCGATGACCGGAGGGCAGACATCTTTGGGGCTCAGCGACGAAGACGACAGTAACGTACAAGGCGCTCAAAAAGGGGGCCGGATCCGCCGGCTCCCTGCAAGCAGGGCTCCGTTAAGAGTCATCAGGCCCACCGATGATGAACTTGTGCGTCACGAGGAGAAACTCAAAGAGATATCCCTAGTGGCTGGCACTGTAGCCCTCTGGGATCCCTGAGTCAGATAAAGAGATAGACCGTAATCAAACCGACAGAGCCAAGCACAATGGTGTAGGGCAGCGCCATCATTACCATGCGGCCGTATGACAGTCGAATAAGAGGTGCCAAAGCGGACGTTAGCAGGAATAAGAAAGCCGCCTGACCGTTTGGCGTAGCAACGCTGGGTAGGTTGGTACCGGTATTGATCGCTACGGCCAGATTGTCAAACTCATTTCGGGTGATCTCACCTGCATCGAGCGCGGCCTTCACCTCGTTAATGTAAACCGTCGCCACG
>CBFHQV010000018.1:0-38132 GCA_965658055.1 Luminiphilus sp.
ATCAGCCAGTCTCGTTCGGGACGCCGACTCGACACCAAGTCCATCGTGCTGACCGGCGCTGCAGGCTCCATTGGCCGATACATTACGCGCCAGCTACTGCGCGAAGGTGCTCGCGTCATGTTGACCGGACGTGATATCGAAAAGCTCGATGACTTCGTCGACACTCTTTGCAACGAGGGCTTTAACCGGGACAACATGGTGACCATGGCAGGTGACTGTGCGGACCCGGAAGTCTGCCGACAAATCGTCACCAAAACGGTCGAGAGCTTTGGCACGATCGATGTCTTGGTTAACAACGCGGGTGCCGCTGGCCCAAAGTTCACCCTTCGAGACATTCCCTTCACAGAGGCAGAGAAGCGCGCTAGCGAGTCGGATCAAACCATGTTCGATTCCGCTATGAACCTCCTTGGCGCACCCTGGAATATGGCGCGGGCGGCAGCCCCTCATATGAGTGTGGGCGCGTCCATTATTAATGTCTCTACCATTTTTT
The DNA here is from genome assembly GCA_965658055.1 of Luminiphilus sp. Lineage (GTDB taxonomy): Bacteria > Pseudomonadota > Gammaproteobacteria > Pseudomonadales > Halieaceae > Luminiphilus. The sequence goes on from CBFHQV010000018.1 coordinate 491, forward strand.
CACGGACTCATTACTACGGACGAATCCCCTATGTCGTACCTAAGTCCGGCCTGAACGCGCTGTCCAAAGGCTTGGCACTTGAGCTTGGTGAGGAGCGCGGCATTCGGGTTAATACCATCTTCCCGGGCCCAATCGAGTCCGAGCGTATTGATACCGTTTTTGCACGCATGGATGAACTTCAGGGACTGGAACCCGGTAGTACCGGTAAAGAGTTCAAGGATCTTATGATCACTACCCGGGATGGCGAAGATGGCCTCGCCTATCGCTACCCCACACCAGACGACGTGGCATCGGCAATTACCTGGCTTGCCTCCAACGAATCCGCAGCACTCTCGGGACACCACGTCGAGGTGACAAACGGCATGCAGGTACCGGCACAGAGTCGATCACAGCTGGTGTCATGGCCGGATAAGCGCCTTGAAGACCTGACTGGCAGTATCGTGCTGATATTGGGCGGCTCGGATTACAACGAGGCCGTCACCTTTGCCCAGCGGCATACGGATAGTGGGGCTCAGGTACTGCTGGCGTTTCGTAACCTCGAAGCCGTGGGCCAGGCACGAAGCATTATCCAAGCCAAGGAGATGGATAACGTCCAGCTTTCACATCTTGACCCGCTGCGTCGGGAGTCGATGGATCGCACCATGCAGTTTATCGATGACCACTTTGGCCGCCTCGACGGGGTGATCGTGCTGCCGCAGCGGCATAATGGCCACTACGGATACTCGATCTCGACCGCCACTGATGAGGACGTTGAAAACTTTGTGCGCGATGAGGTGGTAGCCCCGGTCGCTTTTGCCTCCACACTGGCCACCAACCTGAGCCGCTGGTTCGGTAAGTGCGAACCCCCGGCAATCACTTATGTCACCAACCAGAGCGACTCGCACGGCAACCTCCTGAATGACGTGATTCGCGCGTCCAATGAGGCCCTGATTCGAGGCTGGCGTCATGAGGACGATACGCTGAAGACCGCTGGCGAGTTGGTCTGGGCAGTTCAACCCAACCAACTCGTGCGCTACGACACCGAAGATAAAGACGCCCTGCCCTTTGCTGCAGACTGGGCCGCTACGCTTACCAACCGCGTCCGCCAGATGGATCCCATCAATCTATGGATTCCCAAGGACATCAAACGCGCTACCGGTAAGGGGGCCATGCCCACCTCACTGATGCGCGTGCTCCCGGGACTGCACAAAGGCAAGACGGCGGTGATTACGGGCGGTAGCCTGGGTATTGGCCTGCAGTTGGGCCGGTACCTCGCTATCGCGGGGGCCCGGGTGCTTCTGAGCGCTCGAAGTGAAGCCAAGCTGATCGAAGCGCGACAGGAAATTGCCGACGAACTGCGAGGCATCGGCTATCCAAACCCGGAATCTCGCATCCATATCCTTGCGGATATCGATGTCGGGGATCCCGAGGCGCTGGATACCCTGCATCAACATGCGGTTGATTTGTTCGGCCAGGTCGACTTTCTGATCAATAACGCGGGCATCTCCGGCGCCGAGGAGATGGTCGTGGATATGACCCTAAAAGATTGGAATCGCACCATGGAGGCCAATCTGATCTCCAACTACAGCCTGATCCGCAAGTTCGGCCCGCTGATGAAGGACAAGGGTAAAGGATCAATCCTCAACGTCTCGAGTTATTTTGGCGGCGAGAAGTACGTGGCGGTTGCCTACCCCAATCGCGCGGACTACGCCGTTTCCAAAGCGGGACAGCGGGTACTTGCCGAAATTCTGTCACGGCATCTGGGCCCCGAGATTCAAATTAATGCCTTGGCACCGGGCCCGGTAGACGGCGCTCGTCTGCGAGGTCTGGGCGACGCCCCCGGGCTGTTTGACCGTCGCGGTCGCTTGGTACTGGAAAACAAGCGCTTAAATCAGGTCCATGCAGCCATCATTGCGGCGGTTGCCGGCGGCTATTCGCTTGAGGACGTCAAGAAACTCTCGGGCAATGCGCTTGCAGTGCTTCCCACCAAAGACCTGCCGCGGTCACTGTCGAGACTTTACGATCAGGTCAAGGAATCCGGCGGCACCGGCAGTGCCAACCAGTGTCTGATGCACATGGGCATGGCGGTTAAACTCGTGGACCGACTGGTGTTGGCCGGAATTTTCACGGAGGAAGACAAGGACGATTTTCTGGGCTCCTTCGTGGATGCGCCGTCACCCTTCTTCGACAAGGAGGCAAGCCAGAAATCGGCGTCCCAGATCGAGTCGGGCATTCTTAACAGGCTTCACCTGCACAAGATGCCCACCGACGAGCAAGTTGGCTTGTCAACGGTCTTCCACCTCGCCGACGAAATTGTCAGCGGCGAAACCTTCCACCCTTCGGGTGGCTTGAAGTTCGATCGCTCGGTAACAGAAGGCGAGCTGCTGCTGTCCCCGAGTGAGAAGGACTTGGCAAAGTTGAACGGCAAACGCGTCGTTCTCATCGGCGATGGCATGAAACCGGAAATTACCGAGATCGCCAATGGCTTTACCCGAAACGGTGTCGACAAGCTGTGGGTCCTGACCAAATCAGAGGACACCGCCAAAGCGCTTCGCCATACCATCGATACGGATTCTGCCACCACGGTAGACGTGCGCTGTATCGGCGATGATATCGAAGGCGCATTGGATGATCTGCTGCGTAATGGCGGCGGTTTTGACGTGGTCGTTAGCAGCCCGTTCGAGCGCCTACCGCTCAACGCCCTTGCAGGAGAACGCGGCAACAGCTGGGATCGTGTGCTGTCAGATGATCAGTTCCGACAGCTGGTAAACGATCAACTGACCCATCACTTCCGAAGTGCTCGCATCGCAGCGCTAGTACCCAACTGCCAGATCGTGCTCATTACACCCGATACCTCGCTGGCGTCGACCCGTGAAGAGTTCGCATTGGCATTGTTCGTCAAAAACTCTCTGCACGCTTTCACGGTAACCTTGGGCGTCGAAGGGGAGCGATTACCAACGGTGCCGGCGATAAATCAGGTTCAGCTCACGCGACGCGCCCACACAGAGGAACCGTCCAACGATCAGGAGCTGTCTGAGGAAATGGAGCGACTGGTCGCTGCAGTTATGCAGTGCGCGGTACCGGCACCCTCTCCCAAGGAAAGTCGCTATCTGTCAAAGATTTTCCGTGGCAATGCGGTGACGGTTTAAAATCGCCAGCTGAAAGCAGGGAAACACTTGGTGCGCCGGAATATTCATCTTCCCGCGCACCAGGTCTTCTCGCTAAGTGAAAAGACCCTCTATACGCGCTTGTTTACAAAGGCGCCCTAACTCTCCGCTGCCCAGCTGTTGAGCTTGCGCGAGGGGACCGTATCCAACAGAAAACGTCAGCCGCCAAGCTTCATCAATTTTTGCTGGTTCTGCCACCTCGCTGTCAGAAAGTGTGACGGCACTGGACAAAAAGGCGGTCATCAATAATTCCCTTATATGGCTAGAAGGGACGTCTTTTACTGTGAATTCGAGATCTGCATATGCTGGGTTTGGGTAACTGTAAAATCCTTGGCCCGTTTTCACCCCGAGACTGTGCTTATCAATATAGGGCGTTAATAAGGAAAGGATATCGGCCTGCTGCGCCTCGTCGCCTGGACGCGGCCGTGTCCAACTATCATAAACAACGTTTATACCAAACAGATCCATTAAACCAAAAGGTCCTACCGGGGCGCCTTGGCTTTCCATCCATATTCGGTCGACTTGCTCGACGGAGGCTTTACCCCGCGCGACCAGAAGCAAAGACATCCTCAGGAGGGGTCCAAGAATAGCGTTAATCACATATCCCCTGCTCTCTCTTTTCAGCATTAAAGGAAAGCCACCTATCTTCTCTACGTAATTTTCGAGTGTTGACAACACACCTGGGTCAGTCCGAGTAGCGCCTACAATGTCAAAGACCCGCGTGCCAAGATGGGAATGAAGGGCTGCAAACCGGCTGCCGTGAGCGAGCGCTCCCTCGAGTTCCGAGGGCAGCAATGAGGACGTATTGGTGGTAATAATTGTGTGCGGATCGCAAAGCCGATCAAGGGATCCAAGCACGTCTTTTTTCAGCGCCAGTTGTTCAGGCACCGACTCGCTAATCAGATCGGCGCCCGTCACGGCTTCTGCAAGATCAGCAACCACAGCGATCATCGACAGCGCGTTGCTCAAATCGGGTGCTGAGAAGAGGCCTTGATGGCAAAGGTAATCGCCCGTTGCCCGGAGGCGATCTTCAAAGCCATCTAATGCAATAGCCGATTTATCGACGACAGTGCAGGTTAACCCTGCAGATCCGGCCATCAAGGCATTGAAGCACCCCATGGTGCCGGCACCGACAAAACAGACCTGCCGCACTTCTTGATAGGATGAGGGCATCGACTAAGCGCCGCCCATGGGCGCGAGGGACCGAGTCCAATTCTCAGGTAATACCAGATTGGTGCGGCCTCGAGTCAATATCGCAGGCAGATATTCCACAACGGGCAGCCGCTCCATCATATTAACAATATGAAACTGGGTCGGGTTCTCCTCCCAAGTTAATGTGTTCCAAGTCACCGAACCCTCGCCGACCATGACGCTGTCGAAGATATTCTCAGAGGGAAAGGTCACAACCTCGCTGAGCGAAGGGGCTCCAAATCCACCGACAGCGGGGAGATAACGCCATGTCAGCGGGTGCTCTTTTCCCGCTTGCGCTCGCATCGCCGCACTCACTTCATCCGCCGGTACGTCGACGAAATTTTCCGCACAAAGATCAACAATTTTGTTGTCAAAATGGCTGGCACTGCATCGCCAAACGCCTTCCTGAATTTGGTGATCTGGGATCTCCGCATAAATTTTCGGTATTCCCTGCACTTCGCGTCCAACCAAAATTGGGTCCGTTAGGTTCTCCCAAATAACCAGTGAATAGTTTCCTTCCATCGGGGCATCAGCGCCGACAAATACCGTCCGCGCATTGACACCCACCATGTTGTAGCCGCGCCCAGCAAGCCAATCAATATTTTTGTTGCAGGCGTAGTAGACAGTTACTACAGCTTCATCGGCGAGCTGAAAGCCGGCAGGAAGCAGTGCAGCCAACTTGTCTCGCTCTGTTTTAAAGGGCACAGCGACTACCGTCACATCATGATACCAACCGCTTGTTTTTTCGCCCGTGTACCTCGGACCAAAATGAGCCGGCATTAGATACGTCGCGTGGGGATCGATAGAAAACATCGCGAATTACCGAAGCGTACACTTCATTCTTATCTGTCGGCTTTTCTAAAAGAAAACAACCGCCTCCAGACCGTAAGTACGGGGATTAATCGGGTTCCCCGTGCGGCGCACACCATCTACGAGCGCACTCACTGAATAAGCATTCGCGTAGCTGAGCTCATCAGTCAGATTCTGTCCATAGATCGCAATCTCAAAGAGCCCGTTTGCTGGGCGCCAAGCGACCCGTCCGTTAAGCACGCCATAGCTATCAACTGTTTCGATAGCGTCATTGAAGACGGTGACATACTGTCGATCGATCCAACTATAGTTGCTGCTTACCGTTAAGTCTCCAGCGGCGACAGGCTGGCGGTAAATAGCTGAGATACTCCATTTTCTGTTTGGCGTCCTGTTGAGTTCATTACCAAGAACGTTTCGCACTTCGTTGCTTTTATTGTCAGACACAAAAAAGTCAGCTTCGTACTCCGAGCTTAAATAGGAGTAGTTACCCAGAAGAGATAACCTATCCGTGACCGCCCAGACACCCTCAAATTCGAAGCCAAAGATATCCACTTCCGGCGCATTGGCGAGCCGGCTAGTCACGATACCGCTGTTAGGATCAAGGATATCGAGCTCGACCTGCATATCTTCATAGTCGTAGAAGAACAACGCCGTGCTCAGAGAGAAGTTATCGCTAAGATCACCCTTGAAACCAACTTCGTAAGACTTAACCTGTTCGTTGGCAACCGTTGATTCATTCTCAGGCGTATCAGGATCATCCTGCATGCCACCGAGCCTAAAACCACCGGGTTTGTAACCCGAAGAGAGAGTTGCGTAGACAAGTCCTGCATCGGACACCTTGTAGGAAGCATTCAGCCGAAAATCCGTAGAGCTCCAACTTTCCTTGTGGTCATCTTCCAAGTCTGACACCAATACGCCAAGGCGAAAACATCCCGGCGGGGTAAAATAGGGATCACCGCTGGCAATAAGCTCGGGAAGACGGCCCTCTCCACAAAAATCCAGCACGGAGTCATAAAAAATAGTTTGAGATTCTTGACCTGCTTTATCGTCCTCGCTGTAACGTAGTCCCATAGACAGACTGAGTCGATCGGTAAGATCCCAGTCCACCTGTCCGTAAACAGCCGTTGATTCCGTGTTTAGAATGCCACGCTGTGAGTAGAAGATCCCATCGGGGTTCGCGGCACCAGAAAGATTCTGAATCAGAAAAGGATTGTTTGCATCCGAAAGAACGTAGGGCTGGTCTAAGTCGTTCTCGAGGTAAAACAGGCCGACTAACCACTGCAGCGGGCCCTCATGTGTGGAGAAAAGTTGTAGCTCGTGCTGAGTCATTGTCTCCTTCTGCCCAATTGACTCTACAAACGAAGCCGGGCTGGCGGTGCCGTCAAAATCCTTAGCGCTATCCCAGCTGTAGCGCTGATAGCCATTCAGGAGTTTAATGGTGACACTATCGAGATCGATGGTAAGCGTCGATTGAACGGTCTCTTGATCATCAACCGTGACATAGCCCTGAACATCGGCGCTTCGCTTAAACGGATCCAGTTGATCGGGTGCAGTTGCTAGCGGAGCAAAAAGCTCTGGATTGATGACGATCTCGCCGAGCTTCGATGGTGCTCCTTCCTCGTTGCGGTAACCATCCAGCTTCGCCCGCTCAAAGGTTTCGTTATCGAATGACGCACTAAAGTAACGAAGATTCCAGTCGATGGTATCTGCGAGCTTGACGTTGAGTTGCGCTTCAAACCGGTCAGTGTCTGTACCGATCGGATCTGGCCCGGACACATTTTCAGTAAAGCTATCCGCATCTTCCAAACTGTAGTGAAGCAAATAGCCAAAGGTATCGTTAATGGGACCACTACTGGTTAACGCCAACGTTTTGCGGCCATAGTTGCCCAGACGCCCCCGGACGGTGTGCTCCAATGCCTCGCCGGGCTTTTTCGTTATGATGTTGACGGCACCCCCGGTTGTGTTTCGCCCAAATAATGTTCCCTGCGGGCCGCGAAGAATCTCTATGCGCTCGGTTAAATCTATCGGGGCCGCGAGTGCCGCGGATTCATTGGCATAGAACCCGTTGTCATAGACCCCCACGCCGGGCTCCGTACCCGTTGTATTGGTCTCTCGCCCAATGCCCCGCAAATAAATTCGATTGCCCTCGCCACCGCCGGCGTTCTGCTGAAAGGACATGCTAGGGGTGATGTTGGCCACATCCTGTGCCGTGTAGATACCAAGAGCGACTCTCTGCTCTGCCGAGATCGCTGTGATTGCAATCGCTGTATCCGCCAGGCTGGTCTCACGTTTGGTTGCGGTCACGACGATCTCTTCCAATACCCCCTGAGAATAGGAGGTCAAGGGCAAGCCGAGGATTAGCCCAGCCACTGCGGCGTTTAACAGTCTTGGTCTCATAAAACCCCCTTAAACTTACTTATACGTAATTTTTAATGTACTATTATTACCATTACGTTAATTTAAAGCGCAGTTTTCTACTGGTCAACACAAATCGAACCCGAAAGCACGTTTTTGCCCTTATATTGCAAAACACGGTTGCCAGGACCCCGAGGAATCAATGCCACGCACACAAACAACAGCCGAAAACACCGTTAAAAGCCGGCGAAGAACACAAGAGCGAGCAGAAGCAACGCGCAGCCGCCTGATTGCGGCTGGGAAGCAGCTTTTTCCCGAGCGGGGATTTGATGCGGTATCCCTCAAAGACCTCGAGACGCTGGCGGGGGTAAAACGCAATGTCCTTGCCTATCATTTCGAAGATAAAGAGACCCTTTGGAAGGCGGCTACCGACGCCATTTTCGGGGAAATGAGGATGGAATTTGAGCAGCGTCTTTCCATCATGCGCGAAGTGTCAGGGAGAGACGCCCTAGCCTTTATTGTCCGATTCTATGTTTATTTTCATGCAGGCCATCCCGAACTGAGCCGCCTCATGAGCCAGGAAGCCACTCGCCAAAGCTGGCGACTGGAATACCTGATTGAAAAACACATTCGCCCCTCGACCATCGAAATGGAAAAGCTTGTACATGAAACCGAAGGATTATCCCGGGACGCTTTCGTCCACTGGTACTACATCATGATCAGCAGTACCTCGACGATTTTTTCGTTTGCCGCCGAGTGTCATGATCTTTTTGGCGTGGACCCCTGCCAGGAGCCCATGGTTGAGCGCCATGCAGAGATGCTCGTTTCGATGCTGCTAAACAAAGGGGCTTAGTGGCGTGAGAAACGAATGCCGGCCACGTTTCGGTTGGAGAGCTAGAACAGCGCGACTTCGCAGCGCTGCTTTTCCAAAAATTTTTGCACGTCATCATCAACGACAAAATTACTTTTGTAATCGTTCATATAATTTCTTGCATGATCGCGAAGGCGTTTTCGCTGAAGAGCTGCACAGTAGCGCCGGACGTCCTCTTCGGTTTCTAAAATCAGCGGTGGTATTGTTGCCGTCGCTCCGTTGGCATCCTTGGCCACCATCGTGAAGTAGCAGGTATTTGTGTGCCGATGGGCACCAGTATGAATATTTTCGGCCACCACCTTGATACCAACAACCAAGGATTTGGTCCCTACGTAGTTGACCGAGCCAAGGAGAGACACCACCTCACCCACCTCTACCGGCTGCAAAAAATCTACCGCGTCGACGCTGACCGTCACACAGTAGTTTCCGGCATGCTTGCTCGCACACACGTAGGCCAACTTGTCCATCATCGACATCAACGTGCCGCCGTGCACCTTGCCGCCAAAATTAGTATAAGCCGGAATCATCAGCTCGATTATGGTGCTTCTTGAATAGGAAACAGGATGACCTTGCATAAATGAGACGTCCCCGGGGCGCTGATACCCCCTCTCGGTTCAAATGACTAAGGAGCACGGTGGCTAGGGATATTTACGCGCCTCAACTCGGTCTGGACGACCCCATCTATCCCCTATTTTTTTGGGTGGGACAGCGAAATCGCCCCACGGAATAGCCACGCCTTATCTGATGCTTGGTCTTTCTTCCCGAAACACGGGTCCGCCAGAGCCGAAAGGACCCGACTTTCAACTCGCTGCGCATCAGACGAATGACATCAGCTTCAGTGAGGCCATAGTCGCGCAATATCGCCTCGAAGGGGGTGCGGTCTTCCCAGGCCATTTCGACGATGCGGCTTCTGTCGCTCGCGTTGACCATCCATCGCTCCTCACTCACTGTTCAATTGGCTGTTGCCCTGTAGTAGCCAAGGGTAACCATAGCGCCCCCTGAAATCCGGGACGCACACCAGACGTTTACCAACCAATCACGACAATACAAAGACAATACAAAGACAATACAAAGACAATACAACGACAAAGCAAGGACACCACAACACTACAACAAGGGGGCTTTTCAGGGGCGCCGTGGCCCATGGAGCCTGCTGTTACCACCCTGAATCATGTTGTCGATCACCTATAAAGCTACCCTCTGTTTCTGTAAGTTTTTGTATCCAAAGCGCGATACAGGTACCTTTGACAACTAAAGATTGCCCGCGACGAGATGAATTGCGTGGCGAAGCTACCCTTTATTCCTGATGCAATAACAAGAAGGCAAGATCATGAAATCACTGGCTGTTGGATTACTTTTACCGCTCGTTATTGGGCTTACTGGCTGTTCCGATTCAAACCATACACCGGCACCGACACCTCCTGCGCCAGCGCCCGAGCCAGAGCCAGAACCGGTCCCCTTCGCCGAACTTTACGAGCAAGGAGTCGATCGCTATCTCGGCGAATTCACGCCAATGAGCGCTGAACCCGCAGATGGCATCGTGCAGCACACCTTTGGCGCAGGAGACGGTCCGCTTTGCTTGACCGGAGGCGAGTACACCATGGCCACACGGGATGGTGGCGACGAAACGCTCATGATTTTCCTCGAGGGGGGCGGTGCCTGCTGGAGCGAGTTCTGCCAGGCAACCCAAGAAGCATCTCCCGGTATTCCCGCCAGAGGGATCTTAGACAGTGCTGGGGCAAACAACCCCGCCGCCGACTTCAACGTCGCTTACTTTCCCTATTGTGATGGCTCGGTTTTCTCTGGCGATATCGACATCGACGATGACGACGACGGCGTGATTGATCGAAACCACCGCGGGTTAAAAAATCTGTCGGCGGGACTTGATGTCGTGGCATCAACCTACCCTAGCCCCTCAAGGATTGTGCTGACCGGTAACAGCGCCGGGGGGTTTGGGACGGATTACGCGCTGCCGCTTGTCAGAAAGCTGTACCCGGATGTCGCCATCGAACTTATCAACGACTCAGGGGTAGGTGTTTCCAAGCCGGGCTTCGTCGAGTTCCTCAGCGAGGAATGGAACGCTACCCAATTCATTCCGGCAAGCTGTGATGACTGCATTACCGAAGGTGGGCACCTCACGGGTTATCACCTGTACCAGTTGAGTGAGGATGCCAACCTGCGCATGGGCTTTTTGAGCACAAAACGCGACGTGGTCATTGCTGACGTTTTTGTCGGCATTGGCGGAGAAGCGTTTGAGGCAGAACTTATCGCGGAAATGGCCGCACTCGAGCAGGGGGAGCCTGATCGCTTTCGCAGCCTAATCGCTGATGGTAACAGCCACACCTTCCTGCAAGCGCAATTCACGCGTGAAGTTGGTGGCGTCGCTGTTTATCAATGGGTCGCAGATATGCTATCCGGCAGCGAAGATTGGGTTTCCGTCAGCGACTGAGTATGGATTAGCGGCAGGCGTGCCGGCCGCTAACAATCCTGGAGGCTAGGCTGCTCGCAGTGCCTGACCCAGCGACGTGGCACCCAGCGCCGGTGTCGCGGCACCCGCCTCCCAGGCAGAGGTGCCAGCAATCCACACTTGCTGGACGATACCCTCGGGTCTGTTGACCATTTGCGCATGATCAAACACCTCTCGGTGTATGAGCTGGCGCGTCTTGTCGGGCTCCCAGGCATCGAGGGCATCGGGATTAATCAACACCAAGTCCGCCTGTGCGCCTATATCCATCGTACCTACATTCAGCCCGAAGACCTCTGCGGGCTTGCGGGTGAGCCGATGGACCATCTCAGCGACGGTCGCTTCACTCTGTTGCTTGGCCAGTCTCAGCGACATCAGATTGGCATCAAAAAACGCCATGTTGGTGATGTGTGCACCCGAGTCGTTAAACCCCGGCAGGGTGTTTTTCTCCAGTAGAAGCTCCAATGTCGCCCGGTTGCCTTGGTTACCGACGTCGGCATAAAAACGGAAGTGTCGATCATAGCGACGGAGCAAATGCAGAATAAATCCGGGTTCGTCCGTGCTCACCTCCGGAAACGAATCGAATGCCTCCTGCTCCGCTCCCGAGCGCGCCGACGCGGAATCGCCGGCCTTGTAGCGGTTGAGTCGAGCCATGACCATCTCAAAACTTTCGCCGTCCCAGTCAGCTACCGGAGCACCATCAAAGATCAGTAAGGCGGGATCCCGGATCACCAGATTATCCGGCATACCCATGCGAGTTTTCCAACTGGCAAAGTCGCCGCCGGTCCTACCGTGCATCCATTCCCGCCTGAATTCCGCCTCCCACGCCGGGTCGTTGAGCAGGGCCATGCGTCCTTCGACATCGTCATACTCTTTAGCAATCAGCTGGGACGTCGACCTCATTTCCTCAAAAAGTGGGCTGACAATGCCATCCGACCACACGCGAAAGTTTGTTCCCAAGGCCTGAAAATGCATGTCGCCCTTAAAAAGCCAGGAGTTCATGAGCGTGGCAAACTTGAGCAGGGTGCGACTTAGCTTGGGAGCCGCCGTCATTTCCATCGCAGACAGCGCCGAGGTTTTCAGCGTCTTTCCGAACAGCCGGCCACTGGTCAAAGTAAAGTACAAGAACGCCTTTAGTCGATTTTCTATAATCGGCGTGGTTTGCCACACGCGATTATGTCGTCGTACCACTGAAAGCAGGCGCTTCAACTCCCCAAAGCTTGCAAATTGGGTCGGTATGCGCTTTTCCGTATTGGGATCATTGGAGAGATAGTGGAAAGGTAATCCATCGGTACTCATACCGATGTAGCCTTGTTGCATAGCATCTTCGAGCAAAGACTCCATCTTTTCCAGTTCGGCATTGGTGGGCGCTCGGCTAATGCTGTTGTCCAAACCCATAGCCTCGATCCGAAGCATGGAGTGGGGTACGAAGGCCGCCACATTGGGTCCCAGAGGGATGGCACCAAAGTGATCGAGATAATCGCCGGTATTGTCCCAGGTGAGCGTATCACTACATTTTCGCAGCACCGATTTTGGAATATTTTCAACCCGGGTAAAGCAATCCACGATCGGCTCTTGTCCGTTCGTTTCTTGCCGTCCAAAGCAGGTCCCGAGACTGCAGTTACCCACCAGGACCGTCGTCGTGCCATGGCGCACCACCTCTGGCAGCCCTGGCTCCAGATCAACCTCCAGATCAAGGTGAGTGTGGATATCGAGCATGCCCGGTAACAGCCAGCGCCCCTCGGCGTTAATCACCTGAGCGGCTATCTCCCGCGGCAGGCTTTCCCCCCTGGCGACCACCCGCCCATCCTTTACGGCTACATCCTGAAACACCGGCACACCACCCGTGCCATCAAAAACCTTGGCGCCACTGATAAGTAAATCCCACTGATGTGTCACGTCTGACTGCCCCAACTGTACTTTTTCGAGGGGCGTAAGTGTGCTGACTTTAGTCCCGATTGTCATCCATCGCAGGATCTTTTTTGGCAGGTTGTGCGCTTGTCGCCAGGCTCCTCTCTTTAGCGAAACTTGCTTTCAGCAGGGTCCTTTCCCCATCTCGTCGGTTGTAGTAGTTTCGCACCCCCCCCACGAAATATCGGATTTAATCCATGCTCGCAGCTTTCGCTCCAGCCACCCACTCCCGCCGGCCCCAGCCTCATGGGCTGTCTCAACGCCCGGTACTCAACAGTTTCCGCCGTATGCTGATTACTGTGCTTGGCCTGTCAACGATAATGGCGGGGCAAACCCGTGCTGATGAGCAGGACACGTCTTGGGACGTCATTGCACCGCCAGGACCCTGGCGGGACATTTCAATTGATACCACAACAACCACCTGGTCATTTCTCGACGTTAGCCCCGATGGCCGTGAGCTTGTTTTTGATATGTTGGGGGATATCTACACCGTCCCTATCGAAGGGGGTGACGCCACGCCGCTGACACAGGGTATAGAGTGGAATTTCCAGCCGACCTACAGCCCGGACGGAGGCTCAATCGCCTTCATCTCGGATCGCGACGGCAACGATAACCTTTGGATTCTGGACCGAGAGACGGGTTCGGTCAGCCAGGTGTCTAGCGAAAGAAGTCACAACATACACAACCCGGCCTGGTCGCCGGATGGCCAGTGGATCGCCGGACGTAAAGGTATCGTCTCTCGGCGAAGCATTCCCGCCGGCGAAATCTGGCTCTACAACGCCATGGGTGGAGGCGGCGTGCCCCTCGTCAAGCATCCGGATGGCGAGAAAGCTCAAAAGTCTATCGCTGAGCCCGCCTTTACCCCTGATGGAAAATATATCTACTTCAGCCAGGATGTCACGTCGGGCTGGGTTTGGCAGTACAACAAAGACTCCACCGGCGAACTCTTCGCGATAAAGCGATTGAATCTAGCCACGGGTGATACGGTCACGGTCACCGGTGGTGCGGGTGGCGCGGTGCGGCCGGTTCCCTCTCCAAATGGTGACTCTCTGGCCTTCGTCAAGCGGCTTTCGGATTTCAATAGCGCCATTTTTGTCAAAGACCTCAAATCGGGTGCCGAGCGCGCTGTATACAGCACTCTCGAGCGGGACAATCAGGAGACCGCGGGCAGTCACGGCAACACAACCGCCTTCGATTGGCTGCCCAACGGCAAGGAGCTGATATTCTGGAGTGCCGGCCAGTTTCACCGTGTCGATGTGGCCACGGGAGACACCTCAACCATTCCCGTCCGCGTACAGGCTAAGCTAAAACTTCGTGATACCGTCCGGTTCCCCGTAGAGGTCTCACCCGCCACCTTCACCACCAAGATGCTGCGCTGGGCGCAACAGACACCGGATGCCAAATCCGCCGTATTTCAAGCACTAGGCCATCTCTATCGAAAAGACCTCACCGCCGATTCCAGCGCTCCACCGACACGTCTGACGCGCCAGACCAGCGACTTCGAATATTGGCCGTCACTGAGCGCTGACGGTCGATCGGTGGTGTACAGCACATGGAATGACAAAACCTTGGGGGCGATCAAGAAAGTGAATAGTCGGGGAGGCAAGCCCGAGACACTTACCGCCGAGCCCGGACATTATGTCGAACCGCGCTTTTCTCCTGATGGTAAGCAGATCGTTTATCGCAAGATCACAGGCGGATATCTGCTGAGCCCATTATGGTCGACCGAGCCCGGCATCTACCGCCTGGCCCTCGATGGCTCCGAGCCCGTCAAGCTCACCCGCTACGGCGGAGACGCCCACTTCAATGCCGAGGGCGATCGCGTGTTCTTCTCTACCCGTGGCGAAGGTGGCTTGGAGTTGCGAAGCGTTAATTTGCAGGGGCAGGATGAGATAACCCATGCAACCGGACGACAGGTAACCAGCTACTCGATCTCTCCTAATGGCAAATGGCTCGCTTTTACCGAGCACTTCACGGCCTATGTCATGCCATTCACCGATACCGGCAGCCCACTCAATATAGCCCGAGATAACTCGGCGATTCCAACCAAGGCCGCCTCTCTAAAGGCCGGGGAATTTCTGCATTGGAGTCAGGACAGTAGCGCCCTGCTCTGGTCCAACGGTCCGGTCCTAATGCGTCGCGACATGAGTGATATATTTTTGTCGGATGCTTTGACAGATGAAGATGAGTCCGAAGACAAGCCTCAAGCAGAGATAGCTGCGTTTAATCTGAGCTTCGAAGTGGAAACCGAGATACCGGCTAGTTCTGTTGCCCTAGTTGGAGCAACCGTTGTCACGATGCGGGATGCTGGAGCTATCGAAGAGGTGATCGAAAACGGCACTGTCGTTGTCGTCGGCAACCGAATTTCGGCGGTGGGTACGGCCACCGACATCGTCATTCCAAAACAAGCAACGGTTTTAGATGTGACGGGAAAGACGATTGTGCCCGGCTTCATCGACGCGCACGCCCACGGCGGTGTGGCCAACGAGGAGATAATTCCTCAGCAGAATTGGATGCAATACTCCAACCTAGCCTTTGGGGTGACAACCATTCACGACCCAAGCAATGACACCAGTGAGATTTTTGCGCATGCCGAAATGCAACGCACCGGTCAGATCCTGGGGCCGCGCACCTACTCGACGGGCACCATTCTCTACGGCGCCAACTCGCCCAGTGCTACCTCGGAAGTCCACAACCTTGATGAGGCTGAATTTCATATCCAGCGACTAAAAGCCGCCGGGGCTATATCGGTCAAAAGTTACAACCAGCTGGCCCGAAGCGCCCGACAGCAAATTATCGAGGCCGCTGATCGCCACCAGATCATGGTCATGCCCGAAGGCGGCATGAAGTTTCAGCACAATTTGAACCAGCTGGTAGACGGCCATACCAGCATTGAGCACTCAATCCCCATCGCCCATATCTATGACGATGTGAAGCAGCTCTGGCGGGCGACCGAGACGGGCTATGTGCCGACCTTCGGTGTCGCCTACGGGGGCATTTCCGGTGAAAACTATTTTTACGATCGGACAGAGGTTTGGCGTAACGAGCGCCTCATGCGGTACACCCCTAAACAATTTGTCGAGCCGCGAAGCATGCGGCGAACAACCGCCCCGGATCACCATTACAATCATGTCAATGTAGCCAGCACCGCTAAGGAACTGCGAAACCTCGGCGTACCGGTCATGATCGGCGCCCACGGCCAGCGCGAAGGGCTGGCTGCCCACTGGGAGATGTGGATTATGGTGCAGGGTGGATTTAGTCCCTGGGAGGCGCTTAGGGGCGCAACAAGTGACGCCGCCAAGCATCTAGGTATGGACAAGGATCTTGGATCCATCGAAGCCGGTAAGCTGGCTGACTTAGTCATCATAGAGGGCGATGTGCTGACTGATATTAGGCAGTCAGAATACATCTCACACACCATGCTCAATGGGCGACTCTATGAAGCGGCTTCCATGAATGAGGTGGTAACGGGCGATCGGCGTCGCGAGCCCTTTTACTTTGAGGGCATCAGCGGTCACCTCTTGCCCAAAGAGACCACAGAGGCGATAGAAACCAAAATGGAGCGCCATCACTGGCGGCATTAAACGGAGCAAGTAACTCCAGCGGAGGCAAACCCATGACACCCCCAATTATTCCCTGCACGCACACGGGCAGTCTGCCACGGCCCGATGAGTTGGTTCGGCTGATGTTCGCGGTTGCCGATGATATTCCCGTGGATCAGTCGGCGCTAGACGAGGCAATCACCAAAGCCATCGGCGAGGTCGTTCAAAAGCAAATCGATGCGGGGGTCACGGTGATCAATGATGGCGAAATGTCAAAGCCATCCTACGCGACTTACGTGCAAGATCGCTTGTCAGGCTTTCGGGGTGAGTCGGTACAAAATTATTTCTTTGATGACTTGCAGGACTTTCCGCGCAGCGCCGAGATGGTGGCGGGGAACCCGGGACGACGAAAGCGAAAAGCCCCAAGCTGTACTGAAGCGATTTCGGTGGTTAACGGGCAGGCCGCCATCGATGACATGACTGCGCTGGTCGCTGCCGCCAAGGCCAGAGGCCATGAGCAAATTTTTTCGAGTGCCGCATCGCCCGGCGTGATTTCACTATTTTTTGGCAATGATTTTTACGACAGCCATGAAGAGTATGTTTTTGCGATTGCTGAAGCCATGCGTCACGAGTACGAAGCGATCGCCAATGCCGGCGCGATTGTTCAGCTGGATTGCCCAGATTTAGCCATGGGACGCCACTCAGCCTACGCCACCCAAGATCTAGCCGAGTTTCAACAGACTATTGGCACCAACATTGCGGCGCTAAATCACGCGGTCAGAAATATTCCGGAGGAGCAACTCCGCATGCATCTTTGCTGGGGTAACTACCCGGGCCCGCACCATCACGATGTTCCCATCAAGGACATCATTGACATTGTCTGGACGGCGAAGCCGCAGACCGTACTGGTCGAGGGGGCCAATTCCAGACACGCCCATGAATGGGCCGTGCTGAAAGAATTGGGGGTACCGCCACATAAAAAACTGTGCCCGGGGCTGATTGAACCCCAGTCAAACTACATAGAACATCCGGATCTGGTGGCACAACGCCTGATGCAGTGGGCGCAAGTCATCGATCCTGAGCGATTAATGGCTGGGGTGGACTGTGGATTCTCGGTGCACGTGGGCAGTACAAGCATCGACCCAGATGTCGCTTTTGCCAAGCTGGCTTCCCTGGCCCAAGGTTGCGAAATAGCCTCGAAAAAATTGTTTGCCTAGATCAACATGAAGAGCGGGCGCCGGTGCCTGCCGAGCCCCCTTCACCGATCAGTATTTTGCGTCGTGATAGACGTTTTGCACGTCCTCGCAGGCGTTCAATAGATCGAGCAGTTTTTCAAACTGGGCCAACTCGTCACCTGCAATCGGTGTCTCACCCTTCGGAACCCACTGTATTTCATCAACCTCAAAATCAATCTCTGGATAGGCGTCTGTAAGCGCATTGCGCGTTTTAGCGTACTCAGTATTCGGGGCTATCACCGTGAGCATGCCGTCGTCGTTTTCTATTTCTGTCACGTCGACATCAGCCATTAGCAAGGTCTCCAGAGTTTCCTCCTCGTCACCCTGAAAAACGAATACCGCCGCGTGATCGAACATATGCGCCACCGTTCCCGGCGTCCCAATCTTGCCTTTACCTTTGGTAAAAGCGGGACGGACGTCGCCAATAGTGCGATTGGCATTATCCGTAAGGCACTCAACCAATACCATCACCCCACCGGGCCCAAAACCCTCATAACGCAGGGTTTGATAGTCCTCTCCGATGCCCGAACCCGCTTTATCAATCGCTTTTTCAATGACGTGCGAGGGCACCTGATCCTTCTTTGCTCGCTCTATCAGGGATCGGAGCGACAGGTTAGCCGCTGGATCCGTGCCACCCGACTTGGCGCTCACGTATATTTCTCGGCTGTACCGTGAATAAACGGAGGTTTTCATTGCCGCAGTTTTCGCCATAGATAGCTTGCGGTTTTGATAGGCTCGACCCATTGATCTTTTCCTTCAGGAATAACGACGTAACGGATTTACAGGGCCAATGGTAGCCGGAATCATCAGCGGGGTTAAGGCACTCAACCGACCTACGGCGATATTTTAATGCAGCCCGTTTAATCACCCGACGGAGACGGCTGCCGAGATATCAGCCACACCGCAAGGCCAACAGCGATGCCGCCGACCAGCTGGGATGCTGAAAAACGGGCATCGAGAATCGGAACGGAGAGTAAGGCCGTAAAGAATGGCACCAAAAATAAATAACCGCTGGTCACCGTCGCGCCCCCAATATTTAGTGCTGCGAACCAGAGGCCAAAGGAAACGATTGAACCGGGCACCACCAGCCAACCAAACCAAAGCCAGTCCGACAAAGATGATAAGTGCAGTGCCGGCAGTGCTAATAGCCAAGAGAGAAGCGCCAGGACCAGCCCGCCGATAAGCATTTGCCAGGCGTTTAAGCTCCAGCCAGAGAGAGGTAGTGCAGACCGCTTGGTATAAATAGTCGCACAGGCCCAGCTGACAGCACCCGCCAGCGGCAAGAGATACCACTTAAAAAATGACAGCCCCACAGTAGAAACCCCGTCTTGCACCACCAATCCGACCCCCACTACACCCAGGAAGATGCCAACTAAGGTTGGTGTGCCCGGCGGTTTTTTATTCAAGACGCTGTCAAATAAAACAACCCATAACGGCATCGTTAATGTGAACAGCGCGACGGTCGCAGCACTGAGATGCCTCATCGCCAAAAAACCGGTACCGAAAAGAACCGCGGTCTGCAGTGCGCCAATCAGAGAAACGCCAAACAATTCTCGAGCCGACTTTGGCGCTTGCAGGGATCGTCTCGAGGCCAAAAAGATAACGGCGAGAATACCTGCAACTATAAACCGTGTTGCGGCTAGACCGGTAGGAGGGGCCCCTGCCATCAGTAAACTCTTCGCGGCGACAAAAGCGGATGCCATGAGTATCACTGAGCTAAGCAGATACACATAATAGGTCATGGCCAACCTCGACCTCTCTGGGAAAGCGTGCGCCTCACTCTTCACCATCGCCCGTGGGCAGTCGCCCGGTAATAATGTGGTAGCTAGTGGGCATCAGGAACGTCAGGAGATAGGCAAACCAAGCGTCTAAGCCGATCAAAATTCTCGGCTTGCCTTTGGCAGCGCCCTTCAAAATAACCTGTGCTGCAGTTCCTGGAGAAGTCTTAGCCAATCGTCGGAACTGCGCGTCTCGTCCCTCTTCGGTTGACGGCACCGACGACCCGTTGGTGCGGGCTCGCCGGGCAATATTGGTCGAGATACCGCCGGGATGCACGCAGCTGACCTTGATATGACTCCCCCGATACTCCGCCTGCAATGACTCGGTAAAGCCTCTCACAGCAAACTTAGACGCATTGTAGGCAGATTGAGTGTTGATCCCTACCATGCCGAAAATCGAAGAGATATTCACGAGATGTCCAACGGGCGCCTTTTTCAGGAGGGGCATGAATGCCCGTGACGACCAAACCACGCCCCAAAAGTTGATATTCATCAGCCACTGATAATTTGCATCGGTCGAATCCTCAAAGGCTGCACTGTAGGCCACACCCGCGTTGTTAAACAGCGCATCGATACAAGATCGTTGCTGACTTATCGAGTCAGCCCACTCATCAATCTGTGCTTGCACGCCACAGTCAACCCTAGCCGATTGGATTACCCCGTTTGAGGTCTTCAACAGCGAAACAGTTTCAGCCAGGCGCTGTTCACTAATATCGCACAAAAACAAATCGCAGCCTTGAGCATTCAACTGGATAGCCAGCTCCCGACCAATACCGTCACCGGCCCCCGTAATCGCAGCGCATTTATTAGAAAAATAGGTCACGGCGCCCCCCCTAGATGGCGAGTGAATGAGCTTCAAGCAATCCTTAGACGGCCCGCTAACGCTCGGCTTTTCCCAAATTGGTCAGAATCATCTGAAAAGGAATGGACCCCATGATAGACGTCAACCTAGGTTTCTGCCACGATTCCCAGCATGGCTATCTCGTGCATGTCACTCAGGAGACATGAGCGCAGAAATGAAGTCACTCCATAATGACAATAAAGGACCCATACCATGACACAGGAAATTCTGGCAGCTTTAGCTTTATTACTGGTTCACGTCTGGCTCTTGCCCATGATGCTCAATCTCAGCAATGCCTCCTGGCTGCTGGGTAATCGCGATGAACCTGTCGAGCTCTCTGTCCTCACCCAGCGGGCCAAGCGCGCCGCGGCCAACTATATGGAGACAGCGCCGGTGTTTTTGACCTTGGCCCTTATGGCGATGATCCAGCAAATTGATCTAAGCGAGCTCGCGATGTATTGGATTGGACTGCGCTTGGTCTATCTGCCGTTGTACGTCGCGGGTGTTGCCTATATTCGGTCGGTGGTTTGGATCGCCGCTCTGGTTGTGCTGGTCATGATGGCGATGGCTCTCATGTAAAGCTGACATCGAGGGTCGATCGCTGTATCGACTCTCCGCTCTCCCCATGCGCCCGCCTGAGACATATTGCGGCGGGCTTTTCGCGACAAATTTCAACGTAAAAGCGCCAGCGTCCTGAGCTTGAGGGACTTACCACGGCCTAGTGCGCGAAGCTAGGCGACCGAGCTGTTGGCAACGTTCGCGCCCGCAGCATAACAACGAGCTGGAGCATAACGATGAAAAAAATTATTGGCAGCTGCGCAGCAGCTTTACTTTTTTTTGCACCACTTTCATTCGCTGATGATCACATCAAGAGCATGGAAATGTTTGCCTGTAACTACGCCGAGGGTAAGGGCAGGCAAGACGTTCTGGCGGTTGCTGCCGAGTGGGATAAGTGGGCCGACAGCAATTTTTCAGAGCCCTATCGCGCTTACATGATGACGCCGATGGCGTTTACCAAAAGTGACTTTCCCATGGACTGGATTTGGCTCGGGGTCAGCGATTCGCCCTCGCAAATGGGAACGGTCAATGACGAATGGCTGGCAAAAGGCGGCAAGCTGCAAGCCAAATTCGATAAGGCGTCACCCTGTATGAGTCACAGCTACATGGGCAGCATGGAATTGCGGCCCTACCCGCAGCTCGGTGAAGCTGGATACGTCCAGGTGCGCTCGTGCACCATGAAGCCTGGCGTGAGCTGGGGACAGGTTCGCCGTACCAACATGGAAATTGCCAAATGGATGGAAGAAAAAGGCATCCCCGGCGGTAACTACCTGTGGTGGCCCGGTACCGGTTCAGCAATCAAAAGTGATATCGACTTCTATAACGTCTGGATCACCCAATCTTTGGCTGATCGTGGCAGGGGGCTCGAAATCTTCGGTGCAAATGACTGGGGCGATGAGTCTTATCACATAGCCGGTGATGACAGTATTGCGCAATGCGACGGCTGGCGCATCTGGCATGCCCAACCTGTAGGTGGCAAAGCATCCGACTGAAGGGGCGTTTCTGTGGCCGCAGGCATAAGCTGTAAGAATCCTTGGTTTCCTCAACAACGCAGCCAAAAAAAATCCGCCCATGGGCGGATTTTTTTATCTCAAGCCCGCCTGACAGCGCGGCTTTACTCAAACATTTTCATAAACGTATCCATATCAAACTGACTGCCGTAAAGCATTGAGCTATTAAGCGCCACGTCAGCGGCGATTGCGACAGCAGTTTTTATCTCTTCCTCCGACGCGCCTGACGCGCGTGCAAAGGTTGCGTGGGCCGGTATGCAATAAACACATTTCATGGCCACCGAAGCAGAAAGTGCCGCCAACTGGGCGTACTTCAGCGGGATGGCGCCATTGAAGACGTTCTTTTCAACCGCGGCGTAATAGTCACTCGCGGCCTGTTGCTGGGATTCAGGGTGCAGCAAAATAAAAGGGTTAGCAGTCTTTACCTCTCTCATCTCGTCATCTGCCAGAAGAGCAGGCGAGCAAAATAAGGCGACGAGGGTTAACGCGGATATTAGTTTTGGCATAAATCGTTTTCCTTTTTTTGATGTGGCAAAGCTTCTGATCTGGCACAGCATCGATTGTCGGCACTGGCTGTCCGGCTGAGCAATGCGCTGTGTGTGCAATGACAGTCGTCAGCCGACAATGGCCAAGCTAACGCAACGGCAGACCAGCGCAAGCCCCGGCCACGCTTTTGGCGCCTTGGCGCCCCTATCTGGCACCCGATAAGACACAGGCTGGCTATAAGACGCAAGCTGGTCGGCCAGAAGCACCACACCACCCCCATGCTAACGGTGCCGTTCTATGGGCTTTTGGCAAACCAAAATAACCATTGGATATGTTTTTAATTTTATTATTTCATATATGGAATATTTACACAGAAAAACCCGATCTGCGGGTGGCAATCGGCGTAAAAGGCCTCACATATTTAATTACTTTAAAGACTTTACTGGAGCTTTTATCATGAATCATTCGACTAAAGAGCTGCTTACGGTGGCGATTGGTGCCTTAGCCATCACACTACCCATGCTTATCGCCATCGTTTAACCCGCAGAGCCCTCGAAAGCTCGACATCGCCTACAGGCGACATGACCCGCTGAAGCCCCCGAGGGCCCGTACTATTAATGGGCTGATAATGTAATGGGCTTATACCAGGTAATGGACTGAAAGAATTCACGCAGCGGGTTGGCACAAATCACCGCTAATCAAAACGACGTTGCCCGATTTAGTTCTGGAGCCGGAGTCGGGATTGCCCTAATCTGCCGCTTCAAACATAGCTAGGAGTTAGGCAGTGCAGTCGGATATCACTCTCCTCGATGGCGGGCTGGGCCAAGAGTTAATCAAGCGCAGCAATGCCGAGCGGCCTCACCCGCTCTGGTCGATGCAGGTAATGATCGACGAGCCTCATCTTGTCACCGAGGTGCATCGGGATTTTTGTTTGGCGGGAGCCAAAGTTCTGTGCCTCAACACCTACAGCTGCACCCGCCATCGGCTGACCAAGTACGCTGACCCATCTCGCCTTGAAGAATTCTTAAAACTGGCCTACGAGCTCGCCTGT
Organism: Luminiphilus sp.; assembly: GCA_965658055.1. Taxonomy (GTDB): domain Bacteria; phylum Pseudomonadota; class Gammaproteobacteria; order Pseudomonadales; family Halieaceae; genus Luminiphilus. The sequence continues at coordinate 23,740 of CBFHQV010000018.1, forward strand.
CAGGGAATTGCGGAGGCACAGGTAGACCGCCGGAAGATCGACGTGGTCGCATCCCTGCCCCCGTTGACCGCTTCCTATGTCGCCAAAAGCCCTCTCACCCGAGAGCAAATGATGGCCGAGTATCGAGAGCTTATCGAACTGCAACAAGACCAGGTCGATGGATTCATCGCCGAAACCCTTGCTTCATTAGATGAGGTCGATGCGGTGCTTGCCGCCGCCGATCAAACTGGGGCGAAGCTCTTACTGGGCGTAACCGTGCTCGATAGCGATGGTTCGAGGCTTCGGTCAGGAGAACCCCTCAAAGACGTAGTCGACAGAGCCGATCAAAGTAACATCGAAGCCATGCTAGTAAATTGCTCTATCCCGGAAGCCATAGAGCAGGCTTTACCTATATTGGCGGCGGGAAGCCACCCTTTTGGGGCCTATTGCAACGGCTTTACGTCGATTGAAGCGCTAAAACCCGGGATGACCGTTGACGTGCTGGAATCGCGAAAAGACCTTGGCCCGATAGAGCATGCAGGGTGGGTCTCACGCTGGCTCGATGCCGGAGCGTCGGTTGTCGGAGGATGCTGTGAGGTGGGGCCCGAGCATATAGCGACACTTCATGCCTTGATTGAGGAAAGAGGGCAACGGGCCATGGGGATTGGCCAACACCAAATCCAACCGACGACGAAGACCCACTAAATGCAGCCCGGCCGCAAGCCCGAGAGACTGCCTATCCACGTCAAATTTTTCCATGGCATCGGGTCCATCGCCTATGGCATTAAAGACAACGGCTTTGCCTACTTCCTGCTTATGTTCTACAGCACCGTGGTCGGTCTCGATGCGGAGTTGGTAGGCACAGCGCTACTCATCGCCATGATACTGGATGCCATCAGCGACCCCATTATTGGCTATTTATCCGACCGAACCCGCTCCCGATGGGGGCGACGACATCCTTTCATGTACGCATCAGCGCTTCCGGTTGCCGCTTGCTATGCGTTGCTATGGAACCCGCCGCAATGGAGCAATGAGGGTCTCTTTTTGTACCTCTTGGTTATGGCCGTACTCATCAGAACGCTCATTACGCTGTTTGAAACACCCAGCTCCTCCCTGCTGCCGGAGCTAACCTCGGACTACGACGAGAGAACATCTCTGCAGTCCTATCGCCACTTTTTCGGATGGACCGGCGGGTCGCTGCTGGCAGTCATCGCCTTTGGTTTTTTGTTGGTGCCTAGTGACGCTCAACCCGTTGGCACACTGAATCGGGATGGTTACAGCACCTATGGATGGCTTTCCGCGTGGATCATGTTTTTCGCGATCATGATCTCAGCCCTGGGTACACAGCGTCACATACGCTACTTTGGCGACGAGCTTCCGCAACGGAAAGCGTCACTGACAGCAGCCTTCACGGACATTAAAGAGACGTTATTTAATCCAAACTTCTTTGCGTTGTTTCTGTCAACGATCGCGGGATCAGTCGCCTCTGGGCTAACGGCCGCCCTGACCTTCCTCATGCTGACCTATTTTTGGGGCTTCAGCTCGGTACAGATCTTTTATTGGACTGGCCTGGTGATGATTGCAGCAGTCTTGGGTTTTGTCATCGCGCCCCGGGCGGCAAAACGCCTGGGCAAAAAGAAAGCCGTTATGGTCCTCGGGATCCTGGCGTTTTCGATCCAGCCTCTGCCGGTGTTGCTGCGACTGCTTAACTTGCTCCCTGAAAATGGATCGCCCTTGCTCTTTCCACTAGTCGCAACCATCAACACGATTGATCTGGGCTTGATCATTGCCATGCAGATTGTCTCCGCCTCAATGATTGCCGATCTAGTCGAACAATCCGAGCTTTCCACGGGCCGGCGAAGCGAAGGGGTGTTTTTCTCGACACTGACCTTTATAAGAAAAACCAACCAGGGCATTGGTGTCTTTATCGCGGGGATCGTCCTGGCGGCGGTGCAGTTTCCTGAAGGTGCGAGCCCTGCGGAGGTTAACGCCGCCACCACCTGGAATCTTGGCGCGGTTCTAGTGCCACTCCAATGGTCGCTTTGGGCGTTAATGCTTTGGGCGCTAGCGTATTATCGGTTGAATAAAAGTGAGCACGAGGCCAATCTGGCCAAGCTCGGGCGACAGTAATACCGGAGCGCGTTTTCTTAGCGGAGCCCCGCATTAATCGAATCCAGAAATCGTGACCCAGGACAAAGCTCGTTTTCATCCATCGAATTCAGCGCTCGTCGTGCCGTACCCAGCTGATCGTGAAGCTCCTCGCTGTCGCGCTGGATATACAGCAATCCCGTGAGAATTTTGCCTTCCCGGGTGTAATGGCTCGTGGCCTCTAGCGCCGCATGACGATCTTCAATATCGTAATCGTTATCCTGTTTGTATAGCCGGACGACCGAGCCGTCGTGCATACAAACCTCAAAGGTCGTACCCGAGTCATAGGTCGCTGTAATCTCTTCCTTCATCGGCACGAAATCCACCGGCATCGCATCATTGACCTTGCGCACATGCTCATAACTCTTGGTGGATTCGCCATGATTGTTGAAGGTGACGCAGGGAGAGATGACATCGAGCAAAGCAAAGCCGCGGTGACTGATGGCGGCCTTGATCAACGGCACGAGCTGCTGCTTGTCGCCCGAGAAACTTCGGCCGACAAAGGTGGCGCCTATTTCGATCGCCAACCTCGCAAGATCAATGGGGGAATACAAATTGATATCACCCTTCTTGTTTTTTGCGCCCGTGTCCATAGTGGCAGAATCCTGCCCCTTCGTAAGACCATAACAGCCGTTGTTCTCGACAATATAGGTCATGTTTAGATTTCGTCTGACGACATGCGCAAACTGCCCAAGGCCAATGGATGCGGTGTCACCGTCACCCGAGATGCCAATATAGGTAAGCTCCCGGTTGGCCAGATTCGCGCCCGTTGCGACCGACGGCATGCGGCCATGAACACTGTTAAAACTGTGTGATCCCGACAAAAAATACGCGGGGGTTTTCGACGAGCAACCAATGCCGGACAGCTTTGCGACTTTGTGCGGCTCGATGTTCAGCTCAAAGCAGGCGTCAATAATGGCCGCGCTAATTGAGTCATGGCCACAACCCGCACATAACGTGGATAACCCACCTTCGTACTCGGCACGGCTTCGGCCTAATTCATTAACTGGCGCATCGGGGTGCCTGAATGCTGGCTTAACGTAGGTCACGCCGTAGCCTCCTCTTTCGGCACTCGTCGCACCAGAGGTGTGACGTTGCCATGGGTAATATAGTTTCTAATCATCCCGGCAATTTTCCTCGCAGTGACAGGCAGCCCGTCGTATTCGAGAATGGGAATGAGCTTTTCGTTAGCGGGCACGCTGGTTTCATTGAGCATCAACCGGCGCATTTGCCCATCACGATTTTGTTCGATAACAAAGATGCGATCATGTTCTCTCAAAAACTGCTCGACGTCGGCGTTAAAGGGAAACGCGCGAATACGCATCGTATCCAGCTCGATCCCCTCTTTTTCAAGAATCTCGATCGCCTCATAGGCTGGTGAAGCCGTGGTCCCAAAGAACACTGCGCCATAGCGCGTTTCGAGGTCGGATTGCTTTATTTTTGGCTCAGGGACAACCGCCTTTGCCGATTCAAATTTTCTGAGCAACCGATCCATATTGCGCACATATTCAGCGCCATCCTCCGTGTAGGCAGCGTACTCATCCCGCGACGATCCCCGAGTAAAGTAGGCCCCCTTGTCCGGATGCACACCAGGATAGGTGCGATAGGGAATGCCGTCACCGTCGACGTCCTTATAGCGACCAAAGCGCTCTTCCATCGCATCCAGATCATCCGCGGTAAGCACCTTTCCCCGGTCATAGCGATAATTATCATCAAACTCGAGAGGCGGCGACATCCACTCGTTCATACCAAGATCGAGATCGCTCATGATGAGGATGGGTGTCTGCAAGCGCTCGGCAAGATCAAATGCCTCCACCGTCATACTGAAACACTCGGCGGGTGTGGCTGGAAATAGCAGTACGTGCTTGGTATCGCCGTGGGAGGCATAGGCTGCCATGAGCACATCCGACTGCTGGGTTCTTGTTGGCATACCGGTGGACGGGCCCGCTCGCTGAACATCAATAAGAACCGTCGGAATTTCAGCAAAATAGGCAAGGCCCAAAAACTCGCTCATGAGTGACATGCCGGGGCCGCTGGTAGCGGTGAAGGCTCTAGCGCCATTCCAGTTCGCACCGATGACCATGCCCAGTGCCGACAGCTCGTCTTCCGCCTGAATAATGGCGTAGTTTTTCTTGCCGGTGCCGGGATCTATCCGAAGACGACGGCAGTACTTATCAAAGGCATCCACGACCGACGTGGACGGTGTGATCGGATACCAGGCCGCTACGGTGGCGCCCGCATACACCGCACCCAACGCGGCGGCGGTATTTCCGTCCATTAAAATATTGTCAAAATCTTCGATATGTTTGGCCACTTTGTGACCGCGCTCAAGGTGAATCCCGATGGGACAGTCGAAATTCTTGCTGGCGTACTGATGCCCCAACTCCAGAGCATAAATATTAGGGGTAATCAGCTTCTCCTTGCCCTTGAACTGATCGGCGACCAGATCTTTGAGAACGGCAAAATCAATATTGAGGAGCGCTGATAACGCCCCGACATAAATCACGTTTTTAAACAGCAGGCGCTGACGGGCATCGGTGTATTCCCGCAAACAAATTTCAGTCAGGGGTATCCCAATGTAATGGATATCCTGCCGAACCAAGCGCAGATCGAGCGGTTTAGTCGAGTCGTAGATAAAATACCCACCGGGATCTACTTCAGCGACGTCACGCTTCATGCTTTGGGGATTGACGCACACCATGATATCGGTGCCACCGCGACGCCCCAGGTAGCCGTCCTGACTCACCCGCACTTCATACCAGGTTGGCATCCCCTGAATGTTCGATGGAAATATGTTGCGCGGACTGACTGGGATGCCCATGCGGAAGATCGCCTTGGCAAACATACCATTGGCACTGGCTGAGCCGGTGCCATTTACATTGGCAAACTTTATGACGAAGTCGTTAATGGACTGCTTTGCTTGCATGATGTCCCAGCCTTGGTAACGCTGTATAAAAATCGTTGCATGTCCCATGCGCCTGTCGGACAACGTTCAGCACATAATCCGCAGTGCAGGCAAACATTTTCATCTTTCACCATGATCCGTTTGGTCTGATCCAGCGCCTCAGAAACATAGAGATCCTGTTCGGCATTGGTAGCAGGGCGTCTCAGGCTGACGCGTAAGGCCGGCTCCTCAGCGTTGGTAATGAAGTTGATGCAGTCCGTGGGGCAAATATCCACGCATCCGTCGCACTCGATACACTTCGAGGTGGTGAATACTGTTTGCACATCGCAATTCAAACAGCGCTCGGCTTCAAAATAAGCAACTTCTGTGCTGAAGCCCAGCTCGACCTCAAGTTTACGATCCCGCAGCGCTTTGTCTTTGCTGACATGTGGCACAGCAAAGCGATCATCTGGCGATACCTCACTGTCATAACTCCACTCGTGCATGCCCATCTTTTGACTGATCAAATTGACGCCAGGAGCGGGCCTGTTTGTTACGCTTTCTCCCCGCAAAAACAGGTCAATCGACACCGCAGCTTGGTGACCATGCGCAACCGCGGTAATGATGTTCTCCGGGCCGAATGCCGCATCGCCACCAAAAAAGACATGAGGTAATGTGCTCTGGAAGGTTGCTTTATCGACCACTGGCATGTCCCATTTACCAAAATCGATGCCTACGTCACGCTCAATCCAAGGAAAGGCATTGTCCTGACCAATGGCAATGATGACCTCGTCCGCCTCAAAAAATACTTCTTCGCCGGTGGGGACAAGACTGCGATTACCCGCTTCGTCATAGACAACATCAACAACCGTAAACGTCATGCCTTTGAGCTGGCCGTTCTCATGGACAAATTCCTTGGGAACATGGTTATTGATGATCGGGATATCTTCGGCAACGGCATCCTCAATTTCCCACGGCGACGCTTTCATGCGGGCGAATTCCGATCGCACCACGACCCGCACATCTTCGCCACCCAGTCGCCGCGCGGTTCGGCAGCAATCCATGGCAGTATTGCCGCCACCCAAAACCAACACACGCTTACCAATCTTCGATACATGATCGAAGGCCACAGACGCTAACCAATCGATTCCAACATGTATTGAGGTGGCGCATTCCTCGCGCCCGGGAATATCTAAGTTGCTTCCCCTGGGTGCCCCTGTGCCGATAAAAATGGCGTGATAACCCTTATTAACAACACTCTTAAGGCTATCTACATAAGTTTCGAAGTGCTGGTGGATGCCCATATCGAGAATAAAATTAACCTCCTCGTTCAGCACCTCCGGGGGCAAACGGAAGGCTGGAATTTGGCTGCGCATAAAGCCGCCCGCAAGCGCTTGATCATCGTAGAGGTCAATTTGATATCCGAGTGGCGCAAGGTCCCGCGCCACAGTCAGAGAGGCTGGGCCACCACCAATCAACGCTATTCGCTTGCCATTCTTGGACTTGGGCGGCACTGGCAAAAGACCACTGACGTCGGATTTGTTATCGGCGGCGACCCGTTTCAACCGACAGATCGCCACAGGCTCTTCGTCGACTCTGCCGCGGCGGCAGACGGGTTCACAGGGACGATCACAGGTCCTACCCAGAATTCCGGGAAAGACGTTTGACTCCCAATTCACCATATAGGCCTCGGTGTATTTTTCGGCGGCGATCAGGCGAATGTACTCTGGTACCGGCGTATGTGCCGGGCAGGCATACTGGCAGTCCACCACCTTGTGGAAGTACTCAGGGTGCGACGTGTCGGTTGGTTTCACAGTAGTTCTTCTTGTTGTATCCCCCAGAGCTAAACCTACACTCCCTCGGCCAGAAATAAAAGTGATTCCTCAGGCCAAACACCTTTCCAAAGATCATTTATGGTCCGTTTGGACACCCAGCTCAACGCGTTCATTTCGCTTCGGGAACGTTAGTGATCCAGAGCACCTGGTAGGGGCTAAGCCGGGTGTCGGAGGACGCATCGGAAAGTCGCTGACCGATCACCAGATCATGCCAGTCGTCCGTCAAAATCAGATTGAGCTCCGACAGCGGTAGCAACTGGGGCTGGCAGGAAATGTTGTACACGCAAAAAATACTTTGGCGTCGATCAGGGCTTTGCCGCCAGAATCCAAACAGCTCTGGCTTAAGGCGCAAGGTAAACTGGGTCGCGTTGGGGTGAAACGCGGGCTGGCGCTGGCGCAGCCCAATCAGAGCCGCTAGCTGATCGAGCACCTTTGACGGTTCCGACTGACAATCCCCGAGCCTGCTCTCAAGATCGTTAAGGTCCCACTGGTGGCGGTTAATCGATCTATTTCGTCCGGTGTGTTTAACGCGCTCATGGTCGTTTCGAGTACCCAATAACGAGTGAATATAGAACGCCGGAATACCCTCAAGTCCGAGCATAACCGCGTGCGCGCACAAAAAGCGCTCGAGACCGTAGTCATCGGCACCAGCGTAGGTGCCACTCAACGCATCCCTCAGGGCGATATTTATTTCGTAGGGCTTTCTGTCCCCCATCGGCGTCTCCCGATAGGACACAAGACCACCAAAGGATTCCATGGTGTGAATAAGCCGGTCTATTTCAGCCTCCGTCAACAAGCCCTCAGCGGGCCGCAATCCGATACCGTCATGGGAGGCAATGAAATTGAAATAGGTCGTACCGTCCTGCGCCGGCGGCATACTCATCATCCACTGACTCAAATATCGGCTGTTGCCCGACAGTAAACAGTCGAGCAACAGGGGCGGCAGCGAAAAGTTATAAACCGCATGAGCCTCATTGGCATTGCCAAAGTAGGACAGATTTTCTCGGTTGGGCAGGTTTGTCTCGGTTATCAGCACGGCCTGGGGTTCTGCACATTCCACCATGGTGCGCAGCAACCTAACTATGGCATGGGTTTGCGGCTGATTGACGCAGGTCGTTCCCGAGGCTTTCCAAATAAAAGCGACGGCGTCGAGTCTAAACAGGCGAACACCCGCATCCAACTGCTGTCTAATGATGCGGAGAAATTCCTCTAGGACGGCCGGATTACGAAAATCGAAGTCGACCTGATCAGCGCTGAAAGTACACCAAACCAATCGCTGCCCATTGACTGTATCAACCGGCAGGAGCAGCGGGCTGGTTCTCGGTCTCACCACCGAACTGGTATCAAAATCAGCTTCCGGCACATAAAAATAACTGGCCCCGGGATCGCAGCCTTGGCGAAAATTCTCAAACCAAGCAGAACGACTCGAGCAGTGGTTGAGAACAACATCAGCCATTACCCGATAGCTTTCACTCAAGGCGGTGATGTCACCCCAATCACCCAAGGATTCATTGACGCTGGAGTAGTCCATCACCGCAAAACCGTCATCCGACGTCCACGGGTGGAAAGGCAGGACATGAACCCACGTGATTATCGAGGTGAAGTACCGCGCAATCACTTCCCCTAGAACTTGAAGTGGGGCAGTACCCTCGGTGACCACTGAATCACCATAGGTAATGAGTGCGATGTCTTGAGAAGACCAAAGATTACGATGCGCAGGAGGGGGCACATGATTCGCTGGCAAGCGCATGGTCTCCAAAAACTGACCAAGCCAGCGCTGTTGCTCATGCTCCGTCAGAATATCGGCGTAAATGGTTGCAAGCTGTCCCGAAAGCCGATCCGATAAACTCTCGACTATCATGCGCTAATACGGGCACCCGGCTCACAGGAGGAAAACGCCAGATGGTCTTCCTCAACCGCTTTTCGAAGATCGTCTAATATATCGGGTATCGCGCTGACCACCCGGTTCCAAGTGGGAATAAACGGCGCGTCCATGGGTCGATCCAAAAACTGCTTACCCGCTTCCATGATATTTTCCGCAAATAACTCGACGGCCACTTCTTCCTGATGGATGTCGTAACCGAGGCCATTCATCATGGCATTATCGCGATGAGCCTCAACCAGATCGAGCGCCATCCTATAATAGGTCGCTTTGATGGTCCGGAAAGTTTCCTGATTAAACACGGTGCCTTGAATCGCGAGCTTACGGAAAATGGACTTAGCGATATCCATCGACATTCTTGATAAGCCTGCCGTGGCGTCGTCCAAAGACAAGGCTTGGTGCTTGTGATCATAGTTATGTGCAATGTCGACCTGACAAATTTGCCGATTGTTATTGCTGCGATACACCTCGGAAACCACGCCGATTTCCAAGCCCCAGTCCGAGGGTATCCGCAAGTCGTTTAACAACTCTCGACGGAATGCAAATTCGCCCGCGAGAATGTAACGATAACTATCGAGGTAGGCGAGATAGGGTGAATCTCCAACGACTCGCTTCATCGCTCGAATCATAGGCGTCACCAGCAGTCGACACACCCGGCCGTTTATTTTGTTGTCGGCAACACGCGGGTAGTAGCCCTTGCAAAACTCGTAGTTGAACAGTGGGTTTGCTACCGGATAAACCAAACGGGCAAGCAGACTGCGCTCATAGGTCAAAATATCGCAGTCGTGCAGCGCTATGGCGTCGGCTTTACCCGTGGCAAGCGCATATCCCATGCAGTACCAAACATTTCGGCCTTTACCCAATTCTTTGGGTGCCAACCCGGCGTCCCGCAGCCGCTGATCAATCGCGCGCAATCGGGGTCCATCATTCCACAGAACCCGATGATGCTGAGGTAACTGGCCAAAGAATTCGAGCGCGTGTTGGTATTCGGCCTCGGTCGCTCGATCGAGACCAATGACCACCTGGCTCAGATAGGGTACTTTCTGTAGCTCCCGAATGATGTTGGGGAGCGCATCGGTGGCCAATTCAGAGTAAAGGGATGGCAAGATTAGCCCGATCGGCCGTTTCTGGGAAAAGCCGACAAGTGCCTCTTCATAGTTTTCGGTGGAGCGGTCACCAAGGTTGTGTAGCGTGGTAATGGTGCCATTCTGAAAAAAGTCGCTCATGCCAGGGCCTCCTCGCCAAGCAGGGTACGCAAAATCGCCTGCACTCCTTCGGTCCATCCTTCTGGCCCGCAGCGATGGCTAAAGTAAAGATTGTGCTTGCGCTCGAGGGAGGGGAACGCGTGAACCGGTGAGCGGATAAGCAGAGCGTGATCCGCAGCTTCGAGTAACGCGCGATCATTGTCAGCGTCACCGATCCCTATGCTAACGAGGTCTCCGCCCAAGTAATGGCCGATGGCGAGCTGCAGCCAAGCCATAGCATCCGCTTTCGTGTTGGGGCCCATAAGATGTACAAAGCGACCACCCCGAACACACTGAAGCCCGCTTTGCGTGACTACAGCTGTAAACTGAGAGTACTCGGCGTCACTGCCGCGCCAGACTAGGGTCTCGGTAAAGTCTCTGCGCTGCGCGCGCGCCGCCGCCCGCGCATCCAACTGCGTCAGTGACATCACGTCCTCAACCGAGAGATCCACCAGCGGTTGATAGCAACGCTGCCAATCACCTGAAAGGGAATCCAACACGGCGCGCAATGCCGCTCGTGGGTAACCGAAGGAGTGGGACCAATAAGCGCCGATCCGGCCGCTATTGGTCGGCATGGGAATGGGCCAGTTAGTGGGCACACAAATCAGGGCACCGTTCTCGGCGATAAAGGGTCCCGACAACTGCAAGGTCTTGCACAGCGGCACCAGTTCGGCGGCGGTTTTGCTAGTGCAGGGAATTACCGGGGTACCCAATTGCTCGAGTTGCCGCAGTAGCGGCAGGGCCTCGGTTGCCTCATAGGTGTAGTGATCAAGTAGCGATCCATCAAGATCGGTGTAAATAACTGGACGTTTCATTGGCTCCCCCGCCATATCCCGTCAATAGAGCGATCGGCGTTCAACAACCAGACCCGATCGGCCAAGGCGGGCAACACCTTTAATCCATGCTCGGTCAAACGCTGAAAGTACTGAACAAACTGTGCAATCTGCTGGCGATCCATGATGGCGTGACCGCTGGACTGGCCCGCTGACGCTCGCCGGGCAGCAAGATGCTCCTCCTGCTCGAACCGCCATCGCGCAACGGCATCGAAATCAGGTGCCTGCAAGACAAACAGCAAATCGAGACGATCAAAGACCGATTGGTAGTCCTGCAACCGGTGATTAACCTGGGTTCGCCATGATCCATCCGGATCAAGGCGCTGCTCGAGGTCGTTACAGGGCGCTGACAGTTCGCCCTCGGACTGCGGGGGTATACCGATACACCAGCCCTCCAGAAGCACAATATCAACCGGCGCACCAAAATGGTGCCATCGGTCCTCTCCGGTGCGATCATCCTCTGCCTTATCAAACATCGGCGTAATGACAGTGCCTGAACCCGCCAACAGCTCGTCAATAGCCCGCTCTAACCAGCCCAGGTCGTGGGTGCCCGGGACGCCGCGGGTTGCAAAAAGAGCGTGGACGTCGCGGCCTAGAGCCGCTCTCGACTCCCGCCCCAGGTAGAAATCATCGAGGGAAAGCAGCGCGACCCGAAGCCCCTGCTCCGAGCTGAGCAGAGTTGCGAGCAAATCCGCCAAGGTAGACTTACCCGAGCCCTGACAACCCGAGACGCCCACCAATAATGGGCGCTCGAGCTGCTGAAACCGTGCCGCTATGCGGGCGGCCCCATCGACATACCACGCCACAGCAGTATCGACGAAACCCTCAGGAATACCCCGGGCTCCAGCAAAATCCGCAATTAACCTAGCTGTATCTTGGCTCACAGACCGATTCCCATTTGCTGATGTCGAGTTTGCACCTGCGGCAACACCCCTTATGCTGATGGCTTGCTGCAACTATCCCGCAGCGCTTCCATCTTAGGAGCAATATTCATGCCTACTTTTTGGTTTTCTCTCGTTTTTTCCAAGGCGTTGCCATGCTAAGACGCGCCTTTGAGTCCCTTTTTAGGCCCGAACAAGCGGACAATGTCGGTCTATCCCATGAGCTCGCCGCCGCCGCGCTATTAATTGAGGTGGCCAGGGCTGATTTCGAAATCACGTCCGATGAGCAATCCCGATTGCTTCAGGTATTGTCTACAACCTTCAGTCTAGCCCCTGAGGAGCTAGCGGCGCTCAGTGAAGATGCCACCCACCAGGTTGAGCAAGCGGTATCGCTCCACGACTTTACACGGGTGATTAATCAGGCCTGCACGCCGGAGGAAAAAAGCGGCTTGGTTGGTCTGATGTGGCAGATAGCCATCGCCGATGGCGAGATCAGCAAATACGAAGATCATTTGATTCGGCGGGTTGCGGATCTTATCTACGTCCCTCATCACGAGTTTATTCGCCTGAAACATCAAGCCATGGAGCAGCAGCCATCGCCGCAGACATGAAGCAAGCGCCCATCCCCTTCAGGGAATTTCATACCGTCCGCCAGCCGTGACAGCTCGCGCGTTGTGGCGTAGTGTTAAAGCAAATCTAGATAAGGCCAAAGAGTCAGGGAGAGTGTCGTGAGCAAGCTTTACACCACCGCAGGCAGAGGATGCCTTTACAACGACGTTACAGAGACCATCGGGGATACACCTTGTGTTCGTCTCCATCGCATTGCCCCCGATCATGTCAGCCTCTATGTCAAAGTTGAATCTTTCAATCCGTTGAGCTCGATCAAGGACCGCCTCGCGCTTAACATTATCGAGGCGGCAGAGCGCGAGGGCAGGCTGTCGCCGGGGCAAACCGTGGTTGAAGCGACCTCTGGCAACACCGGTATTGGCCTTGCCATGGTTTGTGCTGCCAAGGGCTACCCGTTAGTCATTACGATGGCCGACAGCTTCTCCATTGAACGTCGACGCCTCATGCGATTTTTAGGCGCCAAAGTGGTCCTGACCCCTCGCGCCGAAAAAGGCATAGGGATGTATCGCAAGGCACAGGCGCTTGCGGAGAAAAACGGCTGGTTTTTTGCGCGACAGTTTGAATCCTCGGCAAATGCGGACATTCACGAAAGCACCACAGGGCAGGAAATCGTTGCCGATTTTACTGATATCGGCCTCGACTATTGGGTTACGGGCTACGGCACCGGCGGCACCGTGTCGGGGGTGGCGCGGGTTCTTCGTCGGGAGCTGCCGGAGTGCAAAATTATTTTGTCCGAGCCCCACAATGCAAGACTGGTCGGGTCAGGCGAAGCTCAGGCACGCAACGCCGACGATTCACCCGCGAGCAGTCACCCCGCATGGGAACCCCATGTTATTCAGGGTTGGACGCCAGACTTCATTCCCAAGGTATTGCAGGAAAGCATCGACAATAATGGCTTTGATCAGGTTTTACCCGTCGATGGCAACCTGGGCATGCAATGGGCGGCACGCTTGGCAGCGGAAGAGGGAATACTCACTGGCGTTTCCGGTGGCTCTACACTCGCCACGGCTATCGAAGTGGCAGAGAGCGCGCCCGCAGGATCGGTGATCCTCGCCATGCTTCCCGATACCGGCGAGCGCTACCTGTCCACGCCGCTTTTCGAGACTATCCCAGCTGAGATGAGCGACGAGGAGCAAGCTCTAGCGGATAGCGTGTGACCCTCTGGAAGGTGGAGTAACCCAGATCCACCGCACCGTGTAAATCTCCGCCCCCTTCCTCAGGTCTCGGGGGCGTCAGCCAATGCATTGAGGGCGTCGCCTGTCAGGCGATATCCTATCCACTCCGACTGCGGCTTGGCCCCCATCGACTCATAAAAATCGATCGCCGGCTGATTCCAATCCAACACGCTCCACTCGAAACGACCACAGCCCTCGGCCACGGCAATTCGTGCAAGGTGCTGCAGTAACGCTTTACCCGCACCCTTTCCGCGGTGTTCAGGCGTGACGTAAAGATCCTCGAGATAAAGGCCGTGCCGACCGAGCCAGGTAGAAAAATTATAGAAATAAAGAGCGAACCCTATCGGTATTTGGCCCTCTCGACACATGACCGCGAAGGCACGCGGGGACTCACAGAACAATACGCGATGGAAATCCTCCTCCGTGGCAAGGACTGCATCGGGTTCGCGCTCATAGATTGCAAGCTCGGTCACGAAAGCGTGTATTTGCGGAACGTCTTCGGGCCGCGCCGGTGCGATATCAATAGCCATGTGCTCTCCGCTTCATGCCATGCGAGGCTTTGCTTGGGAATTTCCCGTTATCCGCCATCTTAGACACGCCATTTTTCAATGATTCTCTGCCAAGCCTAGAAGATTGCGCGTCACGTCACAACGGACGAAGGTCCGCTGTGTTTTGATAGTGAGCATGAGTGTATGCAATACTCCAGAGCCTAGCTCTGTGCCTATAAACCCGCCAAGAGGAATAATTAATGAATAAATCCATCTCTTTAATCGCAAGCCTGCTGCTGTGCGTCAGCGTTTCACTCGCATCGGCGGCTGATGCCGACACTCCCGTTGTCTCGGTAGTAAACGTGCAAGCCGACAATCCGAATGCGTACGTTGACTTGGTGAGCAAGAATCCACAAG
>CBFHQV010000019.1:0-37047 GCA_965658055.1 Luminiphilus sp.
TCTGACATGGAAACCGTATGGGCCTCCCGGGACGATGATTATTTTCTGCGGGAACGCCCGGAGGATATAGCCTGGCATACGGAGGCGATAGCCAATCACCGGCAGCCCGAACAACCGCTGGTGCTAGTGCAACAAAGCCAGGATTCTTCGGTGGCCAACGCCACCCAAATCTTCGTGCATGCGCCCGATCAGCCGGAATTATTCGCCCTGCTCTGTAGCGAGATTGAATTTCTGGAACTCAGCATCAACGATGCCCGCATTTATTCGGGCACCAACGGCGCGACGCTCGATACTTTTTTTGTCTTAAAAGCCGATGGGACCGCGGTGCCCGATGACGCAGCGACCCTTGAAACAATTCGCTCAGCGCTTCAGCGTGCATTGGACGCTAGGCACAAGCGCTCGTTCTCCCGTCGTGTCCCACGCCGGCAAAAATCCTTTGTCATACCGACAGAAACGTCGCTCTATCAGGACCACAATCGCGGCTGGAGTGTTCTCGAGCTGACCACCTGGGACAAACCCGGCTTGCTCGCGCACATTGGATCAATCTTCGTGGATCAGGGAATCGGCCTTCAGGCTGCCAAAATCCAAACCCTCGGCGAGCGCGTGGAAGATGTTTTCTTTATCACTGACCGCCAGGGGCACATGATTGAGGATCAAGAAGCACTCGACCGGTTAGCCACCACTTTGCGCGAAACTCTCGATGAGGAAGTCGCTGCCGTATCATGAATCCCGGACTAACACATCTTCAGCCTTATCCCTTCGAACGGTTGGCCACCCTCCTCAAAGAGGTGACGCCAGCCACGGATTGCTCGCGCATTGCGCTGACGATCGGGGAGCCACAGCACGCGCCCCCTGAGTTCGCGAAAGCGGCATTAATTGACGCGCTGGATTCTCTGGGGCGCTATCCGCCGACGATCGGCTCAGTGACTTTGCGGCAGGTCATTGCTGATTGGTTGTGCCGCCGGTTTACTCTGGAGTCAGTCAACCCCGCCACCCAGGTTCTGCCGGTCAACGGCACCCGCGAGGCGCTCTTTGCGATTGCGCAGGTAGTGGTACGCGCCGGCAGCGAAAGCGCCGTTGTGAGCCCCAATCCGTTTTATCAAATCTACGAAGGCGCAGCCCTGCTGGCGGGCACGACCCCACACTTCATCCCGGCAACCGAAAACACAGGTTTCATTCCAGATTACAACGCGTTAACGGATCAGGACTGGGCGCGGTGCGAACTCCTGTATTTATGCACCCCCGGTAACCCCTCGGGGGCAACCATTCCTGAAGCGACGCTGCAACAGCTCATTCAGCTGGCAGACGAACATGACTTTGTGATCGCGAGTGACGAGTGTTACAGCGAAATTTATCGTGCCGATCACAGCCCACCTCCCGGCCTTCTTCAGGCCGCCGCAGCAATGGGGCGCCACACATTTGAACGCTGCCTCGTCTTTCACAGCTTATCTAAACGGTCCAACCTGCCCGGACTGCGATCGGGGTTCGTCGCCGGGGATGCCACACTGATCGACCGCTTCAGGCGCTATCGTACCTATCACGGCTGCGCCATGCCCGATCATCATCAGGCCGTGAGTATTGCCGCATGGAGCGATGAGGCGCACGTTGTTCTGAATCGCGAGCGCTATACCGAAAAATTCGATCGGATAGTGCCCATCCTGAATCCCTACCTCAACATCACGACACCCGAAGCGGGCTTTTATCTATGGCCTGAAACACCTGTCGATGATGAGCAGTTTGCCAAGGACTTGATAGCTCACTGCAACGTCGCGGTATTACCCGGTAAATATCTAGGCCGGACCGTGGCCGGGCACAATCCCGGGAGCAACCGGGTAAGAATGGCGCTGGTGGCCGAGATCGATCAGTGTGTCGAAGCAGCGCAGCGTATCGCGAACTTTTTACAAAAGGGCTGAGCACATGCCCCGAGACAGCAACCGCCCTACTCGATCTTCGCCGGAAGGGAGCCGTAACCAGAGCCGCAATCTGAGCCGCAACCTAAAAAAAGACGAGCGCATCGCCTATATTGATCGGCGACTGGCGCAGCTCTACCCCAAGACACCCGTGCCACTGGATCACTCGGACCCTTATACGCTGCTGATCGCCGTGCTGTTAAGTGCGCAGTGCACAGACGAGCGTGTCAATCAGGTAACACCGGCGCTATTCAAGGCGGCGAGCCGCCCCGAAGAGATGGTTAAGCTGTCAGTCGATGCCATTAGAGACATCATTCGACCCTGCGGCCTATCACCACAGAAATCAAAGGCTATCCATAGGTTGAGCGCCCTGCTGATTGAAGACCACGGTGGCGCGGTTCCCCAATCTTTTGAGGCACTGGAAAGTCTTCCCGGTGTAGGCCATAAGACCGCGTCTGTGGTGATGGCGCAGGCATTTGGCGTGCCCACCTTCCCGGTCGATACCCACATTCACCGACTGGCTCAGCGCTGGGGATTAAGCCGCGGCCGCAATGTGGTCGAAACCGAGCGCGACTTGAAGCGCGCATTCCCGAAAGCACGCTGGAATGCCTTGCATTTACAGATCATTTTTTACGGCCGCGAGTACTGCACAGCACGCGGGTGTGACGGCCGGGTGTGCGAGATCTGCACAACCTGTTTTCCCTGTCGCAAGCATCCCAAAGCCCTTCACAAGGCCTGATTCTGCTAGGATCAAGGTCTCGAGGATAGTTCATGACAACGACCGTTTACGGCATCCCCAATTGCGATAGCGTCAAAAAAGCCACAAAGTGGCTTGATGGGCACGGGATTAGCTATCAGTTTGTTGATTTCAGAAAAAACCCCGTTGAGGCCCGAAAGATCTCCTATTGGCTGGATCATGTAGGCGGAGACACGCTGATCAACCGACGCAGCACCACGTGGAAAGCACTGGATGATGCTGAAAAAGAGCGTCTTGTCTCGGGGGATACAGTCGCCGCGCTGGCGGACAACATCACCTTAATCAAGCGACCAGTAGTAGAGCATCAGGGCACAATACTGGTTGGTTTTTCTGACGACAATTACACCCGCACGTTTAAGGGCTAGGGTTCACTAAAAAGGTAAGTAGCAATGACAGCGATGCATGGATTCGGGCTTGGTCTGGCAAGCAAAAACAACCGCGGAGAAATACTCGAGGTTTTCTATCCCAAACCTCTGTGTAACCTGAGTGGCAATCTCGCGGATTGTCTCTCCGGGGTGAGCGGCGAGCTCGATACGTCGGCCTTGAACGAACTCGCTAATGCGCTGCTAGCCGCGAATGAACAGGAGCAAGCTGAGCTCGCTCAACAACTTCGCGAGAGCAGTGCTACGGTGGTCGCAACCCCCCTCGTAGAGAACGCCGCGCCCGAGTCGGTGGCCGATGCGTACTTGAAGCTGCATTTGCTCTCCCACCGATTGGTTCGACCCCACGGCACCAACCTCGATGGGGTTTTCGGCCTGCTGCCGAACAATGCGTGGACCAATCAAGGTGCCATTTGCTTGAACGATCTGCCCCTGCGGCAGCTCGATGCGAGACTTCGCGGAGAAGTCCTCGAAGTCTCAAGCGTCGATAAATTCCCGAAAATGACCAACTACGTGGTTCCCACAGGCGTGCGAATTGCGCACACCGCGCGGATCCGTCTTGGCGCCTATCTTGGGGAAGGCACCACGGTGATGCATGAGGGCTTTATCAATTTCAATGCCGGTACTGAGGGTCCGGGGATGGTTGAGGGACGAATTTCGGCAGGCGTCTGGGTCGGCGCCGGCTCAGACCTGGGCGGTGGCTGCTCTACCATGGGCACCCTCTCGGGAGGTGGCAACATCGTCATCTCGGTGGGTCGGGAGTGTCTGATTGGCGCCAATGCGGGTCTGGGCATTCCTCTCGGCGATCGATGCACCATCGAGGCCGGCCTGTTCATCACCGCCGGGACCAAAGTCACGCTGTTAGACGGTGCCCGCAAGCCAGTTGAGACGGTATCCGCGCGAGATTTAGCGGGTAAATCAGATTTGCTGTTTCGCCGAAACAGCACCTCCGGGACAGTGGAATGTCTGACCAACCGCTCCGCGATTGAACTGAACGACAGTCTTCATGCCAACAACTGAACACGGCGCAGCCGCTATTGAACTCACTCGGGAACTGATTGAAAGAGCGTCAGTTACCCCTGAGGATGCTGGCTGTCAGGCGTCGATGATGTCCCGACTAAAGGCGCTTGGTTTCGATTGCGAGCCCATGGATTTTGAGGACACGCAGAATTTTTGGGCGGTCCGGGGTGAGAGAGGACCCACCCTGGTCTTTGCTGGCCACACCGATGTAGTACCGACCGGCCCCATTGACCAGTGGTCCTCTCCGCCTTTTGCGGCGACCGAAATGAATGGAAATCTTCACGGTCGCGGCGCGGCGGACATGAAATCCAGTCTGGCCGCCATGATCGTGGCGGTCGAAGCATTTATCGACCAGCACCCTGACCACAACGGCAGAATCGCCTTTTTGATTACCTCTGACGAGGAGGGCCCGGCAAAAAACGGCACGGTAAAAGTCGTCGAGACCCTTATGGCCCGGGGTGAAAAACTCGATTGGTGCCTCGTGGGAGAACCCTCAAGCACTGACCGATTGGGGGATGTGATTCGCGTCGGGCGTCGTGGCTCAATTAACGGCACCATTGTGATCCACGGTGTGCAGGGGCATATCGCCTATCCCCATCTGGCTGAAAACCCCATCCATCACGGTTTCAAGGCACTCGACGCCATAGCGAACGAGGTTTGGGACCAGGGCAACGAGTTTTTCCAACCCACCTCCCTGCAATTCTCCAACATCAGTGCGGGCACAGGAGCCAGCAATGTGATTCCCGGCGAGCTGACTGCCCAGTTCAACGTCAGGTTTTGCACCGAGACCACCGATGTGCGGATCCGGCAGCGCTGTGAACAGATTTTGCGCGAGCACGGTTTACGCTTTGATATTGAGTGGGCTTTGAGTGGGCAGCCTTTTTTATCCACCCCGGGCGCGTTGGTGCAGTCAGCACAGGCGGCAATAAGCGCGGTCACCGGCCTGACTACCGAATTGTCTACTGGCGGCGGCACCTCAGACGGACGCTTCATCGCCCAAACGGGCGCCGAAATTGTCGAGCTGGGCCCGGTTAACGCGACCATCCATCAGATTGATGAACACATCGCGCTCGAGGACATTCCACGGCTCACCGCGCTCTATCACAACATCATGGTGCGGCTGCTGGCTACGGCAGCTTAACGTTGACAGAGAAAGGTTTGGGCTGGTCTCGCCAAGAAGACCAATAGGACACCACCGGTTCGTTTTTCGGTGAATCCAGCATGGATAGGTCGAGCGTGAGGGACACGTCCTGTTGATCCCGCAGCCAG
This sequence comes from Luminiphilus sp., assembly GCA_965658055.1. Taxonomy (GTDB): domain Bacteria; phylum Pseudomonadota; class Gammaproteobacteria; order Pseudomonadales; family Halieaceae; genus Luminiphilus. Next base: position 5,337 of record CBFHQV010000019.1, read on the forward strand.
GAAAACAACGCTTCTGTCAGTATTGCGGGTGTTTCAATATGACCCTGGCACCGGGCGAGCAAATCAGGCGCACCGGAATCCGAACTGTCGACAAAGCGAATGCGAACACACCGAATGCCCGCGCGCTGACGAATGAGATCACAGGCCTGTCCCTGCTCTACCGTAGACCTGACGGGCATGTCGATGACAACTACGCCATCGGTGTCAGTGCATTCAAGTTGGCAATGCGCCACGTTACGCTCCTAGCGGCTGTAAACATCAAACCGGATTGATTTACCCCTCAGGACATGAGAGGGCGACCCCTTGGTAATCAAGTCGGCCTTAAGCGGCCGCTTCACAACAATGCGTGCTACAGGCTGTGCAAACGCCCAGGCAACGAGCTCTTCGTGCCCAGCGCCCGGGCCGTGGAGTGCCTGCAAGACACTGAGGTCTTTTTTTGCTGCAGCGGAACCTTTGCGGTCTTCAAACATCGGGTCGAGGTAAATGACCTGATCGCTATCGGCCTTAACCGTCGTGCTGTCACAGCGCAGGAGGGATAGCCGAGCTGCAGCACGTCGAACTTCATCAAACTGACTGATGAGCGCAAATTTTAGGGCCTCCTCTAACAACAACGCCAGAACATCGGAGCGTTCCAGCATGGTTACCGAGCATCCCAAGTCGGCCAATACATAAGCATCGCGACCGAGACCGGCGGTCGCATCGATAACGCGAGGCAATCGCCCCCGCCTAATACCGACCGCTTTACCCAGCAGTTCATTATGGCCGCCCCGCCGTCGATGCAACATGGCAGGGCTTGCAAAATCAACCCTGACGGGTCCGGGCGGGCTCGGTTTATTCTCTTGTAACCACATGTCGCCGTCATCAACCATCAAGGCCACCGGGTCCGAGATCTGGTCAAGACCTTTTGCCACCGTAAGATTCAGCTCCCGAGCAATCAATTCGGCGCGGTGACTCACCCCGGGATGCGCCGGCACCACGGCGCAGCGAGACTGCGCAGAAGTCGCTACCAAGTTCATGAACTGCCCCTCAGTGTCACAGCGGCCGGCCGAGTGACAGGGGCCTGTCCCCAAGGCTGACATCCAGCTCCACCGAAGCTATGTCCCAACCCAATCCATGCTTGTCGACAATTTGATGGCTCGCGCGATCGGCATCGATTCCTGACCACCGCGAGGTAATGGCACCCACCGGACTGCCTCCTACCTGTAAGCCAGAAAAACCTGCCACTTCCTCGAGCACGGCATCGAGCAGTCCAACGGGTCCCACCAGATCGGAAACCGTTGGCAAGGCGGTAACAAAATCGCCCATTAGGATTTGGCCTCCTTCCGCTGCTTCCAACATCCGAGCCAAGGCAATAGTGACGTCCCCGACAATGTAGCTGTAAAGCGTGGGGTTCACTCCTTCTGCCTGAAACAGTTCGTAATGGCTACCCACGTGAAACCCTGTGCGTATCAATGGCACGGTATTCCCCGTTGATTCCTGCCGGGCTGCTGCATTGTCAATCAACACAAGAAGTAAAAAAGTGAGGAGGTCGAAGTCCGGGTAGGCACCGAGGTCTCGATTCCATACATAATAGCCGTCCCCTGTGGTCGTCCTGGCAAAGTTTACGTCTATGCCGAGTCGCCCTAACTTGGTGTAAGCCGAGTTCATGGAATAGGACAATGAATTCAGCTGACTCGCCTGCTCAAAGGGTGCCTGCAGGGAAAATTCTGCGATATCAAAAAGAATAACAGCGCGCGACTCTACAAACCCCAACCCGTAGCGCCGAATGATCTGATCGGCAAGTTGCAGCGCTTGCTCATCCTTAAAAGGCGTATCAAGTTTGATGAAGGTTGTTGATACCTCTAGCCGCTGAGCTATTGCGAAAAGCTCTTCATCGGATTTCAAACGAGAAGTGCCGATGACCCCCCGCACGAACTGCTCCATGCCCTCGGCGTCGCCTCTTGCGTGCGCACTGGCAGTGAGGTTGCCCAGAAAATAATGGGGAACTACCAGTGCCAATACGCCTGCCTCATGGGGCGACCAGCACAGCACCATGTTTTGGCCCAGACGCCAGTTTTTCTTCAGGGCCTCCTCGAGCTGAGCGAAGCCAGGCAGTAATTCTGGCCGCTCAGTCATGCGCTATTTGACCCGTAATTGTTCGTCATGGGGCTGTCTCACCTTTCGATAACTTGGCATTATAAGGTCTGTTTCGAGGGAGTATCCCATGATCCGACTCGGATTATTCATCGTGGCGCTCTCAGGATGTGGCAGTTACGACATCACGGTAAACGACTATACCGTTTACGGCGCGCCAAAAATTTTTTTAGACTTTGAGCTCCCCGATGAGGCGCTCAACACCTGCATCAGCCAGCAGATTATCGACCAGCGAATTACATCTGCAGAGGATCTTGTTGCGCTCAACTGCAGTGACGCAGGGATAGAAACACTCGAGGGCTTGAGTCTTTTCAGCCAGCTCGAGCAGCTCAAACTCTCCAACAATCGTATTCGAAATTTGGTGGTGCTCGGCCAGCTTCGCGCCCTGAAGGCAGTATGGCTTGATGGCAATGTGGTGATAGATCCCGTCCCGCTGCAACCATTGCCCGAACTCCGATGGGTCGATCTATCGGGGAACAGCAATCTGCAGTGTCCCAAAAAGTCACTGTTTGGCCAGGTAGAAACCCTTAAACTGCCGACCCACTGTAGCGACCTGGCGCAGCCATGATTTACGGGCTTTACCAACTCCTCGCGCGACTCCCTATATCGGCGCTGTACGCGCTTTCCACTTTTGCCGCCTGGAATTTGGCGTTTATTTTCAGATATCGGCACCGGGTTATCTCGGACAATCTGTCACAGTCTTTTCCTGACCTCGACCCTCGCGAGATTAACGCCTTAAGACGTCGGTTTTATCGAAACCTGTCCGACACCACGCTAGAAATTATTGGTGGCACACGGAAGCCGCTAGCGTTTTTTGAACAGCGGATAGCGGTGGATAATATAGCGCTGATTCATCAGCTCAGCGCCAATGGGAGCCAGTCGGTCATTGTGATGCTCGGCCACCAGGGCAACTGGGAATGGATGTTGCACCGGGCTGCGGCTGAGTATGACATGCCCATGGCGTTCGTTTACAAGACGCTCCACAACGCAGCTGCCGATCGCTTCAGCCTCGAGGCACGGTGCCGATTTGGCGCCGAAGCCATTGAAATGCGAAACACCGCGCGCAACATGATTCGCCACCGGCGCACGCCCAGGATTATCTATATGTTGGGGGATCAATCTCCCGGCCAACGGGAGCGGGTCCACTGGGCTCGGTTTCTGAATCGAGACACACCCTTTTTCTCTGGCGCTGCCGTACTCGCCAAAGCTACTGGGTATCCTGTGGTCTTTGCTGCCTGCGAGAGGACCAAACGTGGGTATTACCGGGTAACCCTCAGCGAAATTACGGCAGACCCCAGCCTGATCACTGAACAAGAGATTACCCAGCGTTATGCCGAGCGCCTTGAGGAGGCTATCAAAAAATCCCCCGAGGATTGGTTGTGGAGTAATCGCCGCTGGAAATATCAGCCCGAGGCTGCGACCGAGGCATCAACCGAAGGCGCGACCAGCGAAATCCAATCAAAACCATCTGACTGAGAGGCGAGGGTCACATCAACGTGATCTGCCAAGCCCGATTGCTGTAAGGCCTCTTGCGCATGGCCTGGAGTGTTGTTTTGCTGACTCAGGTGACCGGCCACCAGGACGCGCATAGCGTCCGTATCTAAGCGCTGCAGAAACTCCGCCGCCTGCTGGTTGTTAAGATGACCAAAATCACCCCCAACACGTCTCTTTAAAGCGGCGGGGTAAGCGCCTTTTCTCAGCAGTTCTGGCTCGTGATTGAACTCCAGTAGAAGCCCCGTGCACCCCGCGTAAGCCTCGAGCACAAAGGGGGTCAGCGACCCCAGGTCGGTCAACACGCCCAGCGCCAGCTCCTCCGACTGAAAGCGATACTGCACTGGCTCCCGCGCATCGTGGGGCACGGGTACTGCATGCACTTCGATATCCCCTATCGAAAACGTTGCCCCTGCATTAAAACAGACTAGCTGATAGGCATCGCTGAATAACGCTGCGGCGGCAGTACCATGGGTCAAAAAAACAGGCAGCGAAAAGCGTCGCGAGAGCACCGATACGCCGGCCGCGTGATCACTGTGCTCGTGGGTGACCAAAATGGCATCCAAATCATCGGGGGTTAGGTTGAGCCGGGCGAGGCGCGCCGTGGTTTCCTTGAGAGTAAAACCACAGTCCACCAGCACACAGGTGTCAGCTGTCGCGATAACCGTTCCATTCCCTCTGCTGCCGCTACCCAGAGAGGCAAAACGCATCAGTTAATGCTGCCCTTTATGAGGGTCAGAAGCGCCTGCTGGTCTCGCCGGGGTACCTGCTCACCGGCTGTACCCAACAGGCTGATAAGAATTTCATCCTCGCTCAGCGAACCCATCTTCACCAGGTACTGCTTGTCAGCAAGCGGATGCTCATCCTCACCGCCCCACATCCAGTCGAACCAGCCGCCGTCGTCCTCATCCTGCTGCCCGACAAACGTGACGTAAAAGACCCCCTCGCTACGGTTTTTATCATCGATAGCAAAACCCGCTTCGGGTAAGGCCTTATTGACCGATGCCCAGGCTCGATTAAAGGGCAGCATCAACCGTAAACGGGTGTAGGACTCCGTGTCCTCCAGAGTAATTCGTCCCGTTGCACTCATTGCGCGATCCGCCATCATTGAAATCGGCGCAGATTCCGCACTGTTTGCAATAAACTGGGCAACGTTGCGCAACATCTCCTGCTCGAGGTCCAAATCGTCGGAATTCTGAGGCCAGCCCAGATCTTCAACGGCGCGATTCTGCTGCAATACGTGCAGCTCGGCCGTGTTGCGCTGGACGCCACTATCTACCCGAAATCGAAACCGGGTAGCGAGGGGTCGCTCTTTGAGTTCTACAAATTGGGTATCAATCAGCCCCGCTTGAGCATCAGAAGAGGCAACGCCAATACCGGACGCGGTCAGAAAGGCTCTGACTTGCGGCCACAGCTGACCCGGCGCGACCGCCACGAGTGCCCAGCTCTCATCGCCTAACCGCTGAATCCGAACCGTTTCATACTGGCTTGAGTTAGTCAGCGGCGTCGGACGGGGAACAGCAAATTCACTTTCCAGCCTGAAGTTCTCGGCGACCTCAGGAATCGGGTAAGTGGGATCAATCGCAGCTTGTCCCGTGCCGACAGAGGGCGGCACAGTAATCACGGCAAGCTCCGGTGCGTCTTGATAGGCATTTGTGTTATCCGGAAACAGGCCATCTTCGCCATAAATCCAGCTGCAACCTGTCAGCACGGCGGTGGCGATCACAGCGGCCATTCTGAGCTTCACGCTAATGAAATCCCCCTCTGTCATAACAATCCCGCCCGTACCAGCGCTGTATGAACAGCTCCCTGATGTGCCCGTTCAAGCTCAATTAACGGCAAGCGAATACCCGCACCAATCATACCTACCTGAGCCATCGCCCACTTTACAGGAATCGGGTTGGCCTGAACGAAAAGCGATTCATTCAGCGCCGAAAGCGTGTCGTTAACCGCTTCTGCACCTGCAAAATCACCGGCAAGGGCCAAGCGACAGACCTCCGCCACCTGCGGCGCAGCGACATTAGCGGTCACCGACACATTGCCTTTAGCCCCCGCACGCATCAGCTCAAGGGCTGTTCCATCATCGCCTGAAAAGACTGCAAAGGTGTCGGGCAGTTGGGCGATTAATTGAGCGCCCCGCTCAACATCTCCCGTCGCATCTTTTAACCCCACAATATTGCTGACTTCACTCAAGCGCAGAACAGTCTCATTAGCTAGATCAACGCCAGTTCTTCCAGGAACGTTATACAAAATGATCGGCAGGTTGACCGAAGAGGCCACTTGACAGAAGTGCCTGTAAAGTCCCTCTTGTGGCGGCTTGTTGTAATAGGGCGTTACCAGTAAGGAGTAGTCGACGCCGGCCTCGGCAGCGGACACCGTAAGCTCTACCGCCTCGTGGGTCGAGTTCGCTCCGGTCCCGGCCACAATTGGAATGCGACCCGCAGCTTGTTCGACGGCAAAACGGATCACCTGACAATGCTCGGGGACCGTGAGCGTCGCGCTCTCCCCGGTCGTACCAACCACACCAAGAGCGGCAGTCCCTGAAACAATGTGGTACTCAACCAGCTTCGCCAGTGCGTCCCAGTCAATGTCACCCTCTGGGGTCATGGGAGTTACCAACGCAACGATACTTCCGGTTATCATCCTAGTCCCCGAGTTATGAGGCGAATAAAAGCATTTGTCATGGTGGCGCCATTATCCATTTCACTGGTGATTAAACAAGCGACCAAGTGCCTCTCATGGGCTCTGGGCACGTTTTTTCTCACTTTGACTGCCAGCACCATGGCCCAAACATCATTGTGGAGCCAGCCGGGGGAAGCCGAGTGGCGCGTCGAAGCACTGTCACCCATAGACCAGCAATTCATGGACAGCCAACGTCAATCGGTCGAAAGTCTGACCAACCGCCTGGGGCGGTCCCTTACCGGCACCCCATCCCGTGATCTGGATAGCATCCAGACGTTACTGGAGCGCGGCCTTGTGAGTGAGGAAGACATGCTTACCCTCCAGGCTTTGGGGGTGGTGATGGGGGATTTGTTAGGGCGCGAGCTTAACATGGACTGGGTCGTCTATCGGGACAGAGCGGGGCGCTCGAGAGCCCTTCGCTATTTAGACAGCGATATTTTTGTGTTTCCAATCACCTTGATCTCACGGCGCTGGGGCGTGGGCAACCACAAGCAGGTAGACGAACTCTATCAAGAGACTCTAACAAACACGCAACAGCGACTCCCGGGCGCTGCTTGGCGCTAACCGTCACGTCACGACCGTCCGCCGACTTTTTAGCCCAAGCCCTCTGCACCAACCTGTCGGCGCACCCTGGCTAATTCTCGCCTATTAATTAATCCGCGGGTCTAAGAGGCCAGTCGAAGCTGCGCCGATAGGAGTAACGGCCCTCGCGGAATAAAGTCCGATGACAGGGATCCGACAGGGCCGGGTCACCGCTTTCGTAGCCCTGATCGCCGGGGTACAAAAAGACGCGATCGTCGCCGACTGCCCGTATTTTTGGGAAGAAAAACGGCGGCACCCGCCTAGCTATCATCTGACGTAGTGTCGCCACCGAACCTGCATCAGCGACGTCAATCAGTGATACCAGTGTGGGAGGTGCAACGACAAGCTCACCTTGCTCTTGCAGTCGCAGCGCCTGATCAGCGGCGAGCCACTGATACTCAACGATTTCCTCTCCGTCCACTACGGGGGCTTCATCGCTGTCGTAAGGCAGTACAAAAAAGCGCGTGTCGAACCGATATTTAACAATTTCAGGCGTGAGCCATCGGGAAAAGGGTAACAGCTGATCAGCTAGGGCATGCAGTCCGGTCTCTTCACGCAACTCCCTGATAGCAGCATGCACAAAGCGGGCATCATCCTCACCACCGGCATCGGTATCATCCACTTTACCCCCCGGGAAAACCCAAGCGCCTCCCATGACCTTGAGCATCGGGTTTCTACGCAGCAACAAACACTCGATACCCTGCGGTCGATCACGCACCAATATCAGTGTGGCTGAGGGTTTAGCTTCCGGAGTTGGATCCTCTTTTTGGTTGAGCTCTATCATTAAAATCTGCCCACACATGCCAGACAGCGCAGGTACATATTACGTGGATCCTGTAGGCTATCAGCGAGTCGTAGCGCGGGAGCAAACTGTTGTGCATAGCGGCGAACAACCGAAAAGCCAGAGACGCGAGCCGAGCCAAGCTCACGCCCAAGCTGCTCGAGGATAAGCTGCTCGGGGCTTATCGGCGTACCGAACAGTCGCGTGTCAAAATCTTCCATCTCGGCGAGAGCAGCTGCACTCTCGATGGCGTCATAAAGACCGCCAAGTTGATCGACTAACCCAACCTCCAGCGCCGCCTCACCGCTCCACACCCTGCCGCCAGCAATCGCGTTGACCGCGTCGACCGGTAATTCTCGGCCGTTGGCAACAATGTTGATGAAATCACGATAGGTGTTACTGATCAGACTCTGGATAATTTTCTCCCCTGCGGGCTCAATGCCGGTGTCAAGTCGCGCTACCGTCGCCAGATCCGTAGTTTTGACGCCATCGACGCCGATTTCCGACCAATCGTATAGGCGTTCGAGGGTTGGAAACGCTGCAAACACACCAATGCTACCGGTCAGCGTGGCACGCTGCGCCCAAATCTCATCCGCCCCCGCGGCTATGTAATAACCCCCCGACGCCGCCAGCGGACCCATAGAAACAATCATCGGCCGGCTTTGTTCCTGCATCTCAAGTAGCTTCTGCCGCATCACCTCGGCGGCGAACACGCTGCCACCTGGGGAGTTTATTCTCAGCACAATAGCTTTGACTGCGTCATCAGCGTTTGCGGCCTCAAGCTGTTCGACCACGGTTTGGGCGCCGGCAAATCCCTGACTGCTCTCCCCGGGAATCATTTCCCCCTCGACGGTAACCACTGCGACAATGCCATCGGTAGCGGGCTCGGGATCGGGCAGCGCTGCGAGGTAATGGTCGGTCGTAATGATCTCGTAACCTCCTGCAGCACTCTCCACACCCAGGAGCTCTTCAAGCCGAGATTCGCGCGCCGCCTCGTGCAACAGCTCATCGATAAGGCCAGCGTCGACCATTAACTGCGCGGCATCACCCTGAGCCTGCTCAAGCTGCTCAGGAAATGTATTAATAAATACATTCAGCGCACCCGGCTCAAGGCCTCGGCCATCCTCGACCCCATCGGTATACGTACGCCATAAATCCCCCAGCCACGAGGCCACGACTTCGCGTTGCTGAGGTGACATGTCATCGCGCAAATAGGGCTCTACCGCGGATTTATTTTCGCCGACGCGAAACACATTCATCGTCACATAAATGTTATCGAGAAACTTTCTGAGATAGTTTCGATAAAAAGCAAAGCCTGTAAGCTCCAGCCCTCCTTCGGGATTCATGATCACGTTATCAGCCTGGGAAACGAGGAGGTAATGGCTTTGGGCAAAGTAATCGCCGACCGCTATCACGGGTTTGCCTGCCGCTTTGAACAGCTTGATACTCGCGATGAGCTCTTGCGCATGGGCTGTGGTGAGCGTAGGCAGCTCTTGAAGATTCAATACTATCGCGGTGATGCGGTCATCCTCAGCCGCTGAGCGTATCGCGCGGGTCAGGGCAAAAAGTAACACCTCTCCCTGGCTCGCCTGCAGAAAAGCATCGATGGGATCGCGTTGCGATCGGTTTTCAACCAGCACGCCCTCGGGTTTGATGAGTAACGCGGTTCGGTCGGGAATCGGTTCGGGTGATACCTCCTGAAGCGCCACGAACGCGATGAAACCCACATACATCAGCACCGCAAGGGGCAATAGGGTAATAACGACTTTGTTAAATCCCTGCAGGAAACGCCACAGACCAACGACTATTGCTTTTAACCAGCGCCATAAAAACACGATCAGGGATCCTCTTTTTTGATAGCGGACTGAGACTGAGATCCTCTCTGTTCACGTCCACGAAACCGAACATACAGTGCTGTCACGGTGAATAACAGAACGATTAAAATCACCCCAGCAATCGAGATCAAATCACCAGGTTGCGCAAACAAGGCGAGTACGGCTGATACAAAATACGCCAGCTGTACAAAACTCAACCAGATAAAACTGCGCAGATTATCTCGCGCAACTCCGGGCAGAAAAATCAATAGCGGGATCAGTTGCAAGGCCAGCAACTGCACGGGTGCACCGAATCGAATCTCGGAAAAAATTTGTTGTGCTATGAAAGCCAGCAAAAACGTCCAAAACAAGAAACGTAATCGCTCCGCATTCGGCCCTCGAGCCACCATTGCATCAGTTACCATGTAAAGACCATCGCGCAACACGCGCGCCCAAGGCTCGGCACAACGTGGTTTCATGGGGGTCGATATCCCTCAAGCCCTCTTCTCCGGCAAAATGACTCGCCCCGTAGGGTGTCCCCCCGCCCAGGGTCTGCCGGAGGGCACCTTCCGAATACGGCAACCCCACCAGCACCATACCGTGGTGAAGCAGCGGCAGCATCATTGTTAACAGGGTGGATTCCTGGCCACCATGCATGCTGCTCGTTGAGGTAAAGACACCGGCGGGTTTATCGATGAGCGCACCGCTGAGCCACAGGGACGAGGTTTGATCAATAAAATGTTTTAGAGGTGCCGCCATATTGCCGAACCGGGTCGGACTGCCAAGCACCAAGCCTGAGCAGTGCCTCAGATCATCCTCTGAACAGTACAAAGGCCCCTCATCGGGAATTTCCTCGCGCGCTGGAACGGTCTCGCTGGTGACCGACGGTACGGTGCGGATCCGCGCCTCTACCCCTCCGCTAGACGTGATCCCTCTCGCTACCTGGGACGCCATCGCCGCACATTTCCCCGTACGACTGTAGTAAAGGACAAGGACATAGGGCATTTCAGACACGAAAATCTCCAGTGCTCGACGTGAGGTGCCACCCCAACCCTTCCTGCTTTAAACTGGTGGCCGCCTGCTAGTCTAACCCACTCACAGAAGGTAGCCGACAATGCTTTCCCATCCATGGGTTCAAAAGCCGGTCAACGCCCTTGCTTATATCGTTCAACGTTACCGGGAAGACCGCTGCTCGGAAATTTCAGCGGCGCTGGTTTACATGAGCTTGTTCGCCCTGGTGCCACTGCTGACACTGGTGTACACCGTCGGATCGTTGATTCCGAGTGCTGCCGGCCTGCAAGACCAACTCCAAGGATTTCTGGTGAACAACCTGCTGCCGGAGGCCTCGGCGGGCGTGGCGGATTACTTAAACCAGTTTTCCCAACAAGCCAAAAACCTCACCGGGGTGGGCCTGGGCATTCTCGCGGTTACGGCCATCCTGATGTTGCGCAACGTGGAACGCGCTTTTAACAACATTTGGCACATTCGAAAGCACCGGAGCGCAATCTCAAGTTTCCTCTTGTACTGGGCCGTGCTCAGTCTCGCCCCAGTCGTTATGGCCATTGTGATCGGCACCCAAGCCTATCTGTTTGCCGCTGCCCACTACATAAACGATTTGGAACCCTTTGGTATTAGCGAGCTTATCCTGTCGTTACTGCCCCTCGCCATCGGTGCCATCGGCTTATCGGCTCTGTACCTTGCGGTACCCAACTGCTCGGTTCCGCTCCCACATGCTTTAATCGGGGGGTTTGCCGCTGCACTGGCGCTTACGCTGGCGCGCCAGCTATTCACGACGCTGATTGCCAAATCGAGCTACACCCTAATCTACGGTGCGTTCGCTGCGGTCCCGATTTTTTTGCTTTGGCTCTACATCACCTGGAATATCGTGCTGCTTGGTGCAATCTTGGTCCATGGGCTCTCCGCCTATCAAAACGCCGAACAGGAACGGCGCCCGCTCTTATTAAAAGCACTCGATGTGCTTTATCTGCTGTGGCAAGCACAGCAAAACCGCCGCGGCGTGAGTGAATTGACCATCCTGCGAGATCGAGCGGTCTGCACCACGGGCATTGACAGTGAGAGCTGGCGACATATTCGCGATAAGCTCGTTGACCAACACCTCATCACCCAAGATCAGCAGGGCAACTATCTGCTAAGCGTCGATCCCCACGGAATATCGGTTGCGACTGTATACGACGCGCTCAGCCAGGATCGGGGGTTCGATCCTGCCGAGCTCTCACTGGAGCATCGGTGGCAAGGTCAGGTGCTGACCCTGATGACAAGGCATCGCGAGAAGCGATCCGAGCAGCTTGGGGTATCACTCGCCCAGCTATTCGCCGCGCAGCAAGCGGTGTCACCCGAGAGCACCCAATGAGACCGATTATCCTGGGCCTTGTTGCACTCCTCCTCGGGTGCAACCCAGCACCGTCAGGGCCGACCGAAGGAACAGGCTGGCGGGTGGTGAACTATTGGGCAGCGTGGTGCAGCCCCTGCCGCGATGAAATCCCGGAGCTTAACGCACTCTCGGAAGAGCCCAGCGTGACGGTGCTCGGGGTCAATTACGACGGTGTGGAAGGCGAAGCCTTGGATGCTCTGATCAAGGATTTCGATATCCGCTTTGGTTCACTCTCACAGGAGGCGGCGTCGCGGCTTGGCGCAACACGCCCGCAGGTGCTGCCAACCACACTGATCCTAAACCCACAGGATGAGCTCGTCGGCACCCTGGTAGGACCGCAAACAGCGGAGTCACTGCGTGAGTTTTTGGTGAGGCAGGGCTGGCCCCGCGGATAAAAAAGCGCCGGCTAAAAAGCCGGCGAATGAAGGAGCCACTCAATTCGGGGGAAACCTGTAGAAGCAGATTTCGGCTGTTGCAGCGTTTCCCATGTGCGGTCCCCGGGTTCGCCACCACTGCAACTGTCACTTCTAAGACAGCCGCTTATCACCAAAGTTCCCCCGTAGAATAATCTTTTTTACTGCGCGCCAAACACAGGCAGTATCCTGTTTTTTTTTCAACAGCTTAGGCGCGCCAGATGGCGGAACCAGTCTGTCCAGCCCCCGAGGAGACGCCCAATTCAACCTCCACGATGGCCTCGTCTTGGCTAAGCCCAATCAACTCATCGAGCAGCAGGTGTGCCAAGGCTTCAACGGTAACATTAACCACGGGCAGGATTTTGGTTTCGTCAGGGAGAAACTTGAGAGTACGTCCGTCAAAGGTGACCCAGAGCTCATCTCCCACAACCTCTATCGTTTGGTGGGGAGAATCACCGGCCAGCAGCATGTACTCATCAAGGGGTTCGCACAGGGCGGCGATGCGTCGCTTGTACACGTTGTAATCCGCGGAAAAGCCGTTGTCTCCCATCTCAGCAACGATCCGCGCTGACACCGAATAGTTGTGCCCATGAAGTCGCTCGCGTTCGGTTGCACTAAAAATCGTGAAGTGTGCCGCCGAAAACTTGTGGGCTTCTTTGTCAATGTATAGCGTCGTAAGCCGAGACATGAAACAGCTCTTTTCTGCATTAATACAGGCCAGCATGGTGGTGAATCCCCCCGGGATGTGCAAGTGTTTTTGCCACAATCCACCGTCACCGGCTTTGCGTACTTGATACCAAGCAGTGCATAGTTGACGCGAAGCGTCGCGGCACACCACTTTCGCGTCATTAGAGGTAATCCATGACCAAACTCGCCATCATCACAGGAGCCAGCTCGGGTATCGGCGCCGCTTGCGCCCGCCAGTTCCGGGAGCAGGGCTTCATGGTCATCAATGTTGCGCGGCGGGAGTGTCCGGAGGATGGCGTGACCAATATTTGTGGGGATCTGGGTGAGATAACAAGTGCCAACGCGCTGGGGCAGCGACTGGTCGAGGCCATCGAGCAACACACACCGACCAGCGTGTGCGTTGTACATAACGCGGCGCTTATGCTCAAGGACTCGGTTGCCGATACGGCAGATAGTGATCTCGAGCGCGTGATGCAAATCAATGTCGTCGCAATTAACGCCCTGAATCGACACCTGCTTCCGTTGCTACCCGCCTCATCAAGCTTGCTTTTCATCGGCTCCACGCTCTCTGAAAAAGCGGTGGCGGGTGCCTTTAGCTATGTGGTCAGCAAGCATGCCCAACTCGGCATGATGCGCGCCACCTGCCAGGATCTGATGGGCAGGGGAATTCACACCGCTCTTATATGCCCGGGGTTTACCGACACAGAAATGCTCCGCGGGCACGTGGGCCACAATCAGGAGATCATTGCCGCTATCAGCGACCTTAATAGCTTTGGCCGATTAGTTGACCCGCAGGAGATAGCAAGCTTAGTCACCTGGTGTCATGACAACCCGGTCATCAACGGTTCGGTGCTCCACGCCAACCTGGGCCAAGTGGAAAACTAATTGTGGTAGTAGACGCAGCACTTCGTGAACGACGGGAACGCGTATTCATTGTGCTGGCCGCGGTGTTTTTGGGTTCGATGACATTACTCAACGTGGTCGGGATCACCCGATTTATTCAGCTGGGGCCACTGGCACTTGCGGTTGGCGTGCTGCCCTACCCGCTCACCTTTCTGTGCACTGACCTAATCTGCGAATTATACGGGCGAGCGCGCGCTAACTTTCTCGTTTCAGTTGGACTCGGGCTCAATATCTTAATTCTGGCCGTAATGACCCTCGGCAGCGTCGTGCCCGCCGTGCCTCCAGACACCATGCCACCCTGGCAGCTACTACAGCTCGCCGAACCTGTCTCCCTGCCTAACGGCGACCTAGCCAGCAACCAGATCGAACTATTTCAACTCATTTACGCCACGACCTCAGGCGCCGTGTTCGCCTCGATGTTGGCCTATATCGCGGCCCAATATTGTGACGTACAGCTGTTTCATTTCTGGAAGCGGCTCACCCGGGGAAAACACTTGTGGTTGCGCAACAACTTTAGCACCCTGATCAGTCAGCTGGTGGACTCTGTCACCGTTGTCCTTGTCACCTTTGGCGCCGTGTATTGGCGGGGAGACATGACCTTCGATACGCTGTTGATATTGGTCGGCAGCAACTACGCCTTCAAAGCTCTCGCTGCATTACTCGACACCCTTCCCCTGTATTTCCTCGTTCACCGGTTGCGCGGGTATCTCCAGCTGGGTCCTGATGACTATGCAGTCACACTGACGGATCCGATGACACCAGCTTGAGGGAGGCGATCAGCGGAATGGTGATAGCGCGTCCGCGCGCCAAGCCTTCTCGATCGAGCTCCTCCAACAACGCCATCACCGCAGGGACTGACCGGGGCATTCGCGCCAGTAAATAGCCCAGCACCTCCGAACTCAGTTTGATGCCCCGTCGCGCCGCACGAAAAGCCAGCAACGATTCGAGTTCCTGCTCGCTAAATTTGGCGAGTTGATAAACCGTCAAACTCCCCAACCTCGAGCGAAGATCGGGCAGCATCGAGGTCAAGCTCGCAGGGGCTCCCGGGCCAGCAAAAACCTGTGCAAGGTGCCGCTCACGGCGCTGATTAAAGCAATGGAACAGGGCTTCTTCCCAAGGCCCGCCGACCACGGACTCGACATCATCGACTGCCAATAGCGCCATCGCCTCGTGATTCTCGAGCAAAGCCGCCGGAGGAATATCGGTTAGCTCGCCCATGGGAAGATAGAGCGCGTTGTTCCCCATCTGATGGCAAAGCGCCTGAAGCAGATGACTCTTTCCCGTGCCTTCCCCCCCCCACATGTATACCGCCAGGGGCTCGCTAGCGGTGCCATCGGTGATAGCCCTGATCAGGTGTTCGAGGGAGGGCCGACGCATAAAATTGTCGAGGGTAAGCTCGTCATCCATACGGATGGTTAGCGGGAGTTGAACAGCCAAGTGATTCGCTCCCTAATCGCCTTGGTAGGTATCAGACTGCCGATAGTGTTGCAGACCATGGCGGCAGAACACCCAGACCACAGCGGCGACCGGTAGTGCTAACAATATGCCGACGAAGCCGGCGAGCTGGGCCCCGCCCATCAGTACAAAAATCACCGCGACAGGGTGCAAACCAATACGGTCTCCGATAAGTGTCGGCGTCAGCACAAAGCTCTCCAGCAGCTGACCGACGACAAAAACCAATGACACCCACACCAGAAAGACAAAGTCACCACCGGACTGCACCCACGCCACAGCCAGCGATGACCCCACCCCCACCGCTGCGCCGACATAAGGAATGATAGAGGCCAGACCCGCAACAGTGCCTAAGACAAGCGCAAAGTCGAGGCCTAGGATCCAAAGCCCACTGCTATAAACCAGTGCCTGTGCTGCCATGACCAAAAACTGGCCGCGTAAAAAAGCCCCCAGCACGTCGTCGGCTTCACCGACCATCAAAGAAACCGGCTGCTGCCAGACCCGAGGTACCAAGTTGAGCAAGGACTCCATCATCTTGTCCCAGTCTCGAAGCAAATAAAACGCAACTACGGGAACCAACGCCAGGTTGATCATCGCCCCCAGCAGCCCAAGGCCAGATCGGCTGATACCTACAAGCGACTGGGCCAGCCACTTGCCGACGGACTCCCACCGGGCCGTCAATTCCGCTTCCCAGTCTATTGCTGGAAGCTCTGCGCCGCCCACACTCAGCGTTGATTGAATCGCCGGGAGCGCGGAGTCCGAGAGCCAACGATAGAAAACAGGCACCGCCCGAATGAGCTGGTCAACCTGCTCTATCAGGAGTGGAATAGCGATCAGCAGTAACGCTGCCAGAAGCAACGAGAACAGGAGAAAAACGCACACCACACCCGTCGTCCGCCGGTAGCCGCGGGCTTCCAAACGATCAACCGCAGGATCACCCAGGTAGGCAATCAACGCACCCAGTAAAAAAGGCAGCAGTATCGGATGTAACAACCACAGCGCGCCGAACAGCGCTGCCAACAGGAGCGCAACCCAAGGCCATCGATTGACTGAGGGAGCTTCCACTAGCTGGGGCTCCATTGCATGAGAACCTTATCTTCGGTCATTGTATTCTCCACCGTCAGCGCTGAAGCTGTTGGCAGCAGACGATTCAGTGCATCCGCATCCGTCACTCCACGTATCTTCAGCGAAAGACGATCCGCCACCACCTCGGATACGTGAACGCTTTCCACTACCGGTATCGCGCGAAAAATCGCCAAAACTTGCTGATAGTCTTCGAGACCACTGACCCCCATGACGGTAACCGATAGTCCGTTCAGCGTCGGGGTCGCTCGCAATCCGACCGCATAACGCGAAGCCATGGCGTCAACCACTACATTCGCACCGGTCATCGCCAGCGCGTTGATCTCGCTCTCGGCTACTTGCAGGGTTTGTTGCCCGTCGGGTCCGATATGCAACCAGTCGACCAAGTGGCGGCCATCGGTTAGCTCAACATAGCGCCCCACGAGCACATGATTTGCGCCGTAGCGCTGGGATGCCGCGCGAATACGCGGAACGACACGCTGCCACACCACATCGGCAGAGATTGCCGCGGCGTCTTCCAGATCGAGCAACGGGAATCTCAGACCCACACCGCGCCGCAAAAAGGCCCGCTGCAGGGCCTCGAGCAAAACAGCCTCTTCTGTTAACGACGCAAACCGCCGTCCGGCCGGCTCATCGACCACTAGCCACAACAGTGCATCCGGCCTGTCGTCCACCCAAAAGCTGGCACCCGCATTGCGCAGCATTTGCTTGACTTGAACCTGGTCAAATTGGACTTCGAGCAGGACCTCTCCACCTTGCTCTCGATAGCTGTAAAGCGACAGCTGGCTGCGTGCATCCGCCAGGCTATTTGTAAGGGCTGGGTTATCGAGCACGTGTCGGTCGCCCGATACCCTGATCAACACTTCCTCTAATCCTGCTCTCGCCCCGGCTCGCAGGGCGTCCTCACCCCGATCAGGCACTTCGATCGAGGCTGAGTAATACTCGGCCGCGAATGCACCATGAGCGATGGCCAGCAGAACCAAAGGCAGCCAGGAACGGAGGATACGCATAGGGTGTTTACACACGGTCATCTGCATTGTGGCTTAGTTTACCAATGAAAAAGGGGGGAAGTCGCTTTCCTCTTGATTCTCGAGCAAGTAACCTTGCGACTTTCACCAACCGATCCGAAGCCATGGCCCAAAACCAAAGTAAAACCCCCCTCTCTTATCGAGACGCTGGCGTTGATATCGACGCGGGTAATCAGCTGGTAGAGCGGATAAAGTCTGTCACCGCTGCAACACATCGCCCGGAGGTGCTGGGTGGCATTGGCGGTTTTGGCGCGCTGGTAGAAATTCCCGAGGGATTTCGCCGGCCGATCCTGGTCTCTGGCACCGACGGAGTGGGGACCAAACTTCGCCTCGCTATGGATGCAGGTCGCCACGACACCATCGGCATCGACCTGGTGGCCATGTGCAGCAATGACATCGCGGTGGTGGGTGCCGAGCCCCTACTGTTCCTCGACTATTACGCGACGGGCAAGCTCAATGTTGAGGTTGCTGCAAGCGTCGTGGCAGGTATTGGCGCTGGCTGCCAGCTCGCAGGCTGCGCCCTGGTAGGCGGAGAGACCGCCGAGATGCCCGGCATGTACGAGGGCGATGATTACGATTTGGCCGGCTTCTGTGTCGGTGTAGTCGAAAAAGAAGCCATTATCGATGGCAGTCGGGTCGCCCCGGGGGATCAACTGATTGCCCTCGCCTCCAGCGGCCCTCACTCCAACGGCTACTCGCTCATTCGCAAAATCATCGAGGTTACCGCAACGCCCCACGACACCCCGCTAGCAGAGGGCCGCTCCCTGATCGACGCCCTGCTTGAGCCTACGCGGATTTACAACAAGCCGCTCCTGGCGCTTCAGGCTCAGCACACCATTCATGCCATGGCACACATTACCGGCGGCGGCATTCTGGAAAATCTGCCTCGTGTCCTCCCCGCGGGTTGCGGAGCGCACATTGACCTTGCGAGCTGGCGCTTGCCGCCGGTATTCGACTGGCTACAGCGCGCGGGTCAAATTGAGGAAAAGGAGCTTTATCGCACCTTTAACTGCGGGGTAGGCATGATTCTAGCGGTGCCTGCCGAGGAGCTGGAGACGGTGCTAAGTGCCCTAGACAAGCTTTCCGTGGATGCCTGGCACGTGGGTGAGATCCGCGATGATATCGTCGGGGTATCCTTGAGTTCATGACAACCCGCGTACCCCGGCTGGTCCTGCTGATCTCTGGTCGGGGCAGCAACATGGAAGCATTCATCCGGGCCATCGAGGGGGGAACCCTGCAGGCAACAATAGGTGCCGTCATTAGCAATGAGCCCGACGCCGCGGGCCTGGAGGTCGCTGAACAGGCGGGCGTTCAAACCCGAGTCGTACCCCACCGCGAGTACGGTAATCGCGAGGCATTCGACGCGGCGCTTGCGACAGAGGTCCTAGCCCACGACCCTGACTTGGTGATACTCGCCGGCTTCATGCGGATTTTAACGCCGGTATTTGTCGATCGCTTTGCGGGTAAGCTGCTCAATATCCACCCGTCCTTGCTACCAAAATATCCGGGACTGCATACCCATCAACGCGCCATAGATGCAGGAGACAGCGAGGCGGGAGCAACCGTTCACTATGTGACCAGTGAGCTCGACGGCGGCCCCCCCGTCATGCAGGTAAGATTGCCTATTCGATCCGAGGACACGGCAGAGAGCCTTGCGGCGCGGCTTTTGCCTCTGGAACATCAGCTATATCCCGCGGCCGCCGCGCTTCACTTGAGCGGCAGGCTGCACCTGGGCAACGGGCTGCTGGAACTGGACGGAGAGCCACTGCCCGCAACCGGCATTGATTGGAGGCCCCTATGAAACCACTAGACCCTGCTTGCTCGAACCTTGTCTCGTCCACCCTGACGCGCATTGCATTACGCATGGTATGCATGGCGCTTCTGAGCGTCAGTGTGCCTATGCAAGGGCTGGCGCAGGATACGCTTGAGACCTACACGGCCCGTTACGAAACCTCGATGTATGGGATGAACCTCAATATTGAGCGCAAGCTTGTCGCAACCGATCAGGGCTATCGGCTAAGCAGCGAGGGCAAGTCCTTTGCCGCCACGCTGTCCGAGGTAGCCGATTTCTCCGTCACCGATGGCCAGATCAGCGGGCAACACTTTGTTTATCAGTTAAAGAGCCTGGTGAAGCGCCGCCGAGAGGTGCACTTTTTACCCGAAGAGGGGCTCATCAGGAGCCTGAAGAAAAAAGAGTGGACCGAATTTCCCTGGGAGCCCAACGCACTGGATCGCCTGAGTCAGCAAGAGCAGCTTCGACTCACGTTGATCAATGCCGAACAGACAGGGGCTTCGCCGCCGACATCACTGACCTTTGTGGTGATCGATGGGCCCAAACGCGGGGAAAAAACTCTCGATTTGGTGGGCACCGAAGAGTTGGAGACCGCACTGGGTACGCTTGAAACACTGCATTACAAACGCCGCTTCGACGAATCATCAGACCGGAGCTCGGACATCTGGGTCGCCCCGTCACTCGACTATTTAATGGTGCTCACACGACATGAAGAGGATGGCAGCCCCATTGAACTCAGTATTACCGCGGTTGACTTCGACAGCTGACAGTCCGGGCAAGGGCCCGCTGGGGCTCGAGCTGACGAGCCCTGCACCGAAAGAGCCGATGCCTACGCCCTCGGCAGCGTAACGCCGCGCTGCCCCTGATATTTTCCGCCTCTGTCTGCATAGCTTGTCTCGCAGACTTCATCGGACTCAAAAAACAGCATTTGGGCCACCCCTTCATTAGCGTAGATCTTGGCCGGCAAGGTTGTGGTATTCGAAAACTCGAGGGTCACGTGACCCTCCCATTCCGGCTCGAGGGGCGTCACGTTGACTATGATGCCGCAGCGGGCGTAGGTACTCTTCCCCAAACAAACAGTCAGCACGTTACGGGGGATCCGAAAGTAGTCCACCGTGCAGGCGAGGGCAAAGGAGTTGGGCGGTATCACACAGACATCGGCATCCACGTGAACAAAGCTGTTGTCATCGAAATTTTTTGGGTCCACCGTCGCCGAATTGATGTTGGTGAACACTTTGAACTCGCGACTGCAGCGCACGTCATAGCCATAACTTGAGGTGCCGTAGGAGATCAGACGCTGATCACCCTGCTGTCTGACCTGACCGGGCTCGTAGGGCTCAATCATTCCGTGCTCTTCGGCCATTCGTCGAATCCAGCGGTCGGATTTAATCGTCACGTCATTCTCTCCCTGGGTTGTGTTCAGTCATCGCCCATCGTAATGGTGGGTGGTGTTGGTACGCTTGATTGCTCTAACTTGCTCACCAAGGCATCGGCTATTGCTAAAAAAAGTTGCGCTTCGGTCGACTCCGGATCCTGCATCACCATTGCGCGCCCTGCGTCGGCGCTCTCTCTAACAGCCAAGGACAAGGGCAGCCTGGCCAGCAGTTCAACGTCGTAATCGGTAGCGAGGCGATCGCCGCCGCCCTCGCCAAAAATGGGCTCTTGGTGGCCACAGGCGCTGCACACGTGCATCGACATGTTCTCCACCACGCCTAGTACCGGCACCTGTACCTTACGGAACATCTCGACGCCCTTCCAAGCGTCAATCAGGGCGATGTCCTGTGGCGTAGTGACGATGACAGCGCCCGATAACGTCGCCTTTTGCGCCAGCGTTAGCTGGATATCACCCGTACCCGGCGGCATATCCACCAACAGCACGTCCAACGCACCCCACTCAGTCTGTTCCAGCAGTTGCACTAGCGCACCGCTCGCCATGGGGCCTCGCCACACCATGGCGGTCTTCTCATCGGTTAAAAACCCCATCGACATCGCTTCGATGCCGTTGATCGAGAGAGGCCTGAGACGCTTGTCATCGATTTGTTCAGGCATAGCCTCGTCCGCGACCCCCAGCATGCGCTTCTGACTGGGTCCATAAATATCCGCGTCCAACAGGCCCACCGCTTTACCCCGATGGCGCAGGGCCATCGCCAGATTCATCGCCACGGTTGACTTGCCAACCCCCCCCTTTCCGGAGGCGATAGCAACGATGTGGCTAATACGGCTCTGCATGAAGACCTGGCTCCCTGTTCTCTTGATACAAAGGGCCGGAGTATACCCGTGATAGGGCCCGACAGCATGAAACTCCGTGCTTGATCCGGTAAACTCCCCGCCCTCGACACACCACCTGATGATTGCGATGACAACAGACGCTCGGAAGATATTGGTTACCTCGGCACTTCCCTATGCCAATGCCCCGCTGCATCTCGGTCATATGCTCGAGCAGGTGCAAACCGACATCTGGGTTCGCTTCCAGCGCTCTCGGGGCCATCAGTGCATCTATGTTTGCGCCGATGATGCCCACGGAACGGCCATCATGCTATCGGCGGAGGCAGCGGGAGTGACGCCGGAAGACCATATTGAAGCCGTGAAAGCACACCACCTCAAGGATTCCTCCGGCTTTCTTATCAGTTTTGATGAGTACTATTCGACCCACAGCGAAGAAAACCGGTTTTGGTCTGAGACCATTTTTAACCGACTCAACCAAGCGGGTCATATCAGCATTCGTGAAATCACGCAGGCCTATGATCAAGAAAAGGGGCTGTTCCTTGCGGATCGGTTTATCAAAGGATCCTGTCCCCGCTGCAAGGCCGAAGACCAATACGGAGACAACTGCGAAGCCTGCGGTGCAACGTACTCCCCCGCTGATTTGATCAATCCGGTGTCAGCGCTATCGGGAACGCCTCCCGTTGACAAAGCTTCAGATCACCTGTTCTTCACGCTATCGGATTTTTCAACCTTGCTCGCCACGTGGACCCGGGGTGGAAGCCTCCAACCTGCGATTGCAAATAAATTGGATGAGTGGATTGAGGCCGGTTTACAGGATTGGGATATCAGTCGGGATGCACCCTATTTTGGCTTTGAAATCCCAGGCCATCCCGCCAAGTATTTCTACGTCTGGCTAGATGCCCCGATCGGCTACATCGCGAGCTTCCAGCGCTACTGCGCACAAAGCGGCGAAACCTTCGAGACCTGGTGGGAGCCCGGCGGCGACACCGAGCTCTATCATTTCATTGGCAAGGACATAATCAATTTCCACGGCCTGTTCTGGCCGGCCATGCTCGAGGCTGCGGGCTTAAGACTCCCAACCGCGATCTTTGCCCACGGCTTTTTGACTATCGATGGCACCAAAATGTCTAAGAGTCGGGGCACCTTTATCAAAGCCAGCACCTATCTCGAACACTTGGATCCTGAACATCTCCGCTACTACTTCGCAGCCAAACTGTCCGCCGGGGTTGATGACTTCGACTTGAACCTGACCGATTTTGTACAGCGGGTAAATTCGGACCTGGTGGGCAAGGTAGTCAATATAGCGAGTCGCTGTGCCGGTTTTTTGCGCAAGGGATTCGACAACACGCTAAGCGAAGAATGTGCCGAACCCGATCTAGTGGATAGTTTTATTGCGGCGGGCGAGCATATCGCGGCGCTCTATGAAAACCGCGAGTTCAGCCGCGCCATGCGCGAAATCATTGTTTTGGCTGATCGCGCCAACCAATATATCGATGACAAAAAACCCTGGGTGATGGCGAAAGATCCAGCCCTCGCCCAGGAAGTGCAGGCGGTCTGTTCTGTCGGTATCAACCTGTTTCGCGCGTTGATGACCTATCTAAAACCGGTTCTACCGGGCATGGCGGAGCGGGCGGAGTCCTTCCTGCAGATCAGCACCGACTGGCCTGAGCTTCAGGCGCCGTTGGTCGGGCATGTTCTGGAGGAATTCAAGCCGCTTTTGCAACGCGTCGACCCCGAAAAAATTGCCGCGATGATTGAGGCTGGCAAAGCCTAGCGGGCCTGCGCGACACCTAAGCTCATAACCAGAAATCGGTACAGCCGAGGGCTCGGTTCCATTACAATAGGACCGCCGCGGGGGAGAAGTGGAGTCAACCATGTTGGCCGAGTACGCACTGCTGTTGGTTGGGACAGTGCTCGTAAACAACTTTGTTCTGGTCCAATTCTTGGGTCTATGCCCTTTCATGGGCGTATCGAACAAACTGGAGACCGCTATCGGCATGTCAGCGGCCACCACCTTCGTGCTAACCCTCGCCTCTGCCTGCAGCTACCTGACCTACACCTGGCTGTTGGTGCCACTCGACCTCACTTACCTGCGAACCATCAGTTTTATTTTAGTGATTGCGGTGGTTGTGCAGTTCACCGAAATGGTCGTTCGAAAATCCAGTCCCCTACTCCATCGGGTGCTGGGCGTGTATTTGCCTCTGATCACCACCAACTGCGCTGTGCTTGGCGTGGCACTTTTGAATATCAACAAGGCGCATTCCTTTAGCCAATCCCTGCTCTACGGCTTTGGCGCGGCCGTCGGATTTTCTCTGGTGCTGGTGCTCTTTTCCGCTATGCGGGAGCGACTGGCGGTGGCTGACGTACCGCAGCCCTTTCAAGGTGCGGCTATAGGCATGATCGCAGCAGGCCTCGCCTCTCTGGCGTTTATGGGATTTGCGGGCCTGGTATGAGTTTTATTGAGACCCAGCCTCTGCTTGCTGCGCTCATCGCCCTGTTGGGGCTCGGGGCGACCTTTGGCGCTATCCTGGGATTTGCCTCGATTCGCTTTCGCACCGAGGGCAATCCGCTCGCTGACCAAATCAACCAAATTCTGCCCCAGACCCAGTGTGGTCAGTGTGGCTATCCCGGGTGCAAACCCTATGCCACCGCTATTGCCGATGGTGACGCGATCAACAAATGTCCGCCTGGTGGACAGGAGACCATTGATGCCCTGGCCGACCTGCTCGACGTCGAGTCGATGACCCTCGATGCGGAGCACGGTGAAGAAAAAGCGCCCAAGGTTGCCTTTATTCGAGAAGAAGAATGCATTGGCTGCACCAAGTGCATTCAGGCCTGCCCGGTCGACGCCATTCTCGGTGCCGCCAAATTAATGCACACGGTGATTGCTGATGAATGCACCGGGTGTGATCTCTGTCTCGACCCCTGCCCGGTCGACTGCATCGATATGATCGAGCGCAAAAACGGGATCCAGCATTGGCGCTGGGAATTGCCCAGCGATAACCTCATCGCCTCTGACCGAGCCGCCGCATGAGAGCGACCCATTCCATTCATGGCGGGATTCACCCCACCGAAGCGAAAGCCCTGTCAGCCCCGGGCACGGTGCTGGATGCCGGGATACCCGACAAACTGGTGCTGCCCTTGTCGCAGCATATTGGCCGCCAGCCCGACGTAATCGTCGAAGTGGGCGAGACGGTTAAGGGGGGCCAAGTCCTCGCGCTGGGCGATGGTCCTATGAGTGTGCCACTGCATGCCCCGACCTCGGGAACGATCACTGCGATCGACGATCGCGCTGTGCCACACCCCTCCGGGCTGACTAATCGGTGTATTGAGCTGAGCTGTGACGGCGCCGACAACTGGGTCGCGCTCGAGGGCCTGAGCAACTGGCGGGAGGTCGACAGGACCGCGCTTATTGGCGCTATCAGCCAGGCCGGCGTTGCCGGCATGGGCGGGGCGGGCTTTCCTACGGCGGTCAAACTCAACAGCCCGGCCACCCAGCCCATTCGCACGCTGATCATTAACGGCACCGAATGCGAACCCTATATCAGTGCCGACGATACCTTGATGCAAATCGATGCCCCCGCCATTGTCGAGGGCGCTGAAATCCTTGCCCATATTGTCAACGCCGAGGAAATTCTGTTCGCTGTCGAGGACAATAAGCCAATCGCCTTGGCGGTCATGCAGGAGGCCGTGAATGCCAGCGAGAGTAACTGCCGACGGGAGGTCATGTCCTTTCCCACTAAATATCCATCGGGTGGCGAAAAGCAGCTCATCGAAATTCTGACGGGGCAGCAAGTGCCGAGTGGCGGCCTCCCTGCCCACCTGGGCATCGTCTGTCAAAACCCCGGTACCGCGGTAGCCGTGCGCGAGGCCGTACTGATGGGTAAACCGCTGACGGAGCGCATCGTGACTCTGACGGGGCAGGCCTTGAACAAGCCCGGCAATTACCGGGTACGTCTGGGGACACCCATCAGTCACCTGCTCGCGGTTACGGCATTCGATCCCAAAGACAATCAACGCCTGATTCACGGCGGCCCCATGATGGGCTTTGCACTCGAGAGCAGTGACGTCCCTGTCATCAAGACCACCAACTGCGTGCTCGTTCCTACCGAGCAGGAACTTCCGACCCCGCCCCCGGCACAAGCCTGCATCCGCTGTGGACTATGCGCCGAAGCCTGCCCCGCATCACTGTTGCCCCAACAGCTGTATTGGTATGCGCGCGCCAAGGATCAGGAGCAGCTGGAAAAACATCATTTGTTTGACTGCATTGAGTGTGGCGCCTGCTCCTGGGTCTGTCCGAGCCATATCCCCCTGGTTCAGTACTATCGGGCGGCCAAAGGCAGCATTGTCGATGCCCGCGCCGAGAAAACCCGATCAGACCGCTCCCGGGATCGCTTTGAAGCGCGGCAGGAACGGGTAGAGCGCGAACTCGCAGCCCGGGAAGCCCAACGCGCCGCCCGGCGTGCCGCCGCGCAGAAAAAAGCCGAGCAAGGTGCCGATGATGATCCAATCGCCGCCGCCATAGCCCGCGCGAAAGCTAAAAAACAAACCGCGGAAGACCCCCAGAGTACTCCGGCGGGGGATGACCAATCGTGAGCTTTCTCAAAATCACTTCCCCCCACGGCCACGGCCCGCTAACCACCGCAGGGATTATGCAAACCGTCTTACTGGCCACCTTACCCGGGGTCGCGGTCATGACGTGGTTTTTCGGTCCGGGCACGCTCATCAACCTGCTCTTTGGCGGCGCTCTCGCTCTGGCCTTTGAGGCAGCCGCACTGCGTCTGCGAGATCGCAACCCAGGCCCCTATCTCAGGGACTACAGCGTTCTGGTGACATCGACCCTGTTGTGTATCGCGTTGCCACCCTATTCACCCTGGTGGCTCATTGCGACGGGGATTTTTTCGTCCGTGATTCTAGGCAAACACGTGTTTGGCGGCCTCGGCTACAACCCATTCAATCCAGCCATGGTTGGCTACGTTATTTTGCTCATTTCCTTTCCGCTGCAAATGTCGACATGGCAGGCTCCCCGCGGCCTCGATGCGGTCCCCGGCGTGATGGACGCCCTCGAGGCCTTATTGCTGCCGGCGCACTACGATGCCGTGACCATGGCAACTCCACTCGACGTTTTACGCCAAAACCAAGGACTGCTGATGGCCGATCTACAGGCTCAGAAACCCCAATTTGGCCGCTGGGCGGGGGTTGGCTGGGAATGGGTCAATCTTGCCTTCTTGGCCGGGGGCCTTTGGCTCCTGTTCAAGCGCGTTTTCACCTGGCATGCACCGGTGGGATTGCTGGTAGCTCTGGGCCTTTGTGCCGCGATCGGCTTTGATAGTGGCAGCTCGGAAAGCGGCGGGTCGCCGCTGCTTCACTGGCTCAGCGGTGCAACGATGTTTGGCGCCTTTTTTATCATCACCGATCCCGTCAGCTCTGCGGTCTCCAACCGGGGCCGACTGATCTTTGGCGCTCTCATCGGGGTGTTGATCTATCTCATCCGGGTGCATGGCAACTACCCCGACGCGGTGGCCTTTGCGGTGTTGATCCTGAACTTTGCAGCCCCTCTGATCGATCAGTACACCCAACCCGCGGTGTACGGATCAAAGCCCGTTAAGAGGGATGAGCCGTGAATCTGCTGGTTGCCATTTCTCGCAACAGCCTGCTTCTGGGCATCTTCGCCACTGCCACAGGTGTCTTGATTGCCACGACCTGGATCCAGACCCGCGACGATATCGCGCGCTCGATTAGGGCGGCAGAGGCACGTCAGCTGCTCGAGATTTTTCCTGAGGGAAGTCATGATAACGACATGGTCGAAGATCATTTTAGTCTGCCTGCGTCGACACCACTCCTGGGACTTCGTGACACACGCCGCGGTTTTATCGCACGCAATCAGGGAGAAGTTGTCGGCGTGATCCTGCCCGCCACAGCACAGGATGGCTACAGCGGGGACATCGACTTGTTGGTAGGCATTAATCGGGCAGGGACACTTGCGGGTGTGCGTGTAGTATCCCATCGGGAAACCCCCGGACTTGGAGATGCCATTGACTTGAAAAAGTCAGACTGGATTCTGGGGTTTGATCGCGCCTCCCTCGAAGCTCCGGTGAAAACGCGGTGGCTGGTAAAAAAAGACGGGGGCGAGTTTGACCAGTTTACCGGCGCAACTGTAACCCCTCGAGCCGTGGTCACCGCAGTCCGGAAAGCACTCGAGTATCATCAGTCGAACAGAACGGCCTTGTTTGGCCCTGATGACGATGCGCAGGGTACGGGAGCGGTTGACCCACCCCGGGGCGTGGAGGACATTGAATCGTGAGTACCCTGTCGTACAAAGCTCTGACCCATAATGGTCTTTGGAAAAACAATCCAGCGCTGGTTCAACTGCTGGGCCTGTGCCCGCTGTTGGCGGTTTCGGCCTCCGTGGTCAATTCTTTGGGACTTGCCCTGGCAACCCTGTTCGTCCTGACGACATCGAACCTGTGCGTGTCTCTGGTACGCAACGTCGTCTCGGATACGATTCGGCTCCCTGTCTTTGTCATGATTATCGCGGCCGCGGTAACGGCCATTGAATTGCTCATGCAGGCTTATACCTACGAGCTCTATCAAATACTGGGGATCTTTTTACCGCTCATCACGACTAACTGCGTCATCTTGGGTCGCGCTGATGCCTTTGCCGCAAAGAACCCCGTGCTTCCTGCCCTCTACGACGGCTTTATCATGGGCGTGGGCTTTGGCGCGGTACTGGTCGTGTTGGGCGCCATTCGCGAGCTGCTCGGCACCGGCGGCCTGTTTGCCAACATGCAGCTGCTGTTTGGTGAAGGCGCTCGCGATTGGCACTGGGTGTTGTCAGAAAGCTACCCGAAACTGCTGCTTGCGATCCTGCCGCCGGGTGCCTTTATCGTGACCGGCTTTTTAATCGCCGGCAAAAACCAGTGGGACGAGAGGGCCAAACAGCGGGAGGCCCGGGCCAAGGCTCCGATAGTAGTTGGCGCCAAGCGCGTCCGGGTTACCGGCAAGATCTCGTGACGATTACTTGGCAGAAGAGTCGCCAAGCACCAGCGTAGAGAGCATCTCGAGAACCGCAGGCATATCCATCCCCGCATCCTCCTCATCACACAAATAGGTGATATAAAGCAGCACTCCCTGCTGGGCCACGTACCACTCACTGATCGCCGCACCATCCTCCAGGAAGTGTCCACCCACGCCGACAAATCCGCCGAAATTGGCGGGTTGCCATTCGCTGACCTCAGGGGATTCTTGCGCGGCCATCGCCTTGACCTCATCGAGCGCAATGGTGCCATCGTCGCGACAGAGAGTCGTGATTTCCAGTTCGCCGACATCGTCGCGATCGCGGATATGGACAATGTCGTCATCGCGCCCGGCAACCCATTCAGGAGGCAGTAACAAACACCACTGGTCGGTCTCTAAAATGTTCACAGGCACTCACCACATCCGCTTGATTCCCGTCGCATGAGGATCGCATCCTCGCGCCCGTCTTTACCACGATAATAGTTGGCCCGCTCACCCACTATTTGAAAGTTGGTGCGCTGATAAAGCGCAATCGCCGCGCTGTTTGACCGGCGAACCTCCAGATGGCAAATCGATACTGACCCGCTTGCCAACACATCAAGGCTCGACTGCAACAGTTTCATGCCCCACCCCTGACGTCTATGCGCCGGGCTGATAGAAAGATCGATAAGCTCGGCGCTGGCATCAAAAACGCTGAACCAGGCAGCGCCCAGCGTTGCGCCAGCGCTTTCCTGAATCCACGCGCGGGTTGTCGGCTGCTGGTAGAGCCGCATCAAAAAATCCAGCGAGGGCCCCGCAGTCGTTGCATAAATAGCGGTCAAAGCGCCGTTATCACTGGCCACCAGTGGCCGGATGGATGACTGAACAACAGCCTCAGGCATTTGATAACGAGGTATCCGCAAGGTGTTTGAGCCGTTCCCATGCCTGGCGCTTCAGTAGCGGTTGTTCCAACATTTCGAAGGTGGAAGGAATACAAATCTGCTCGGCGACTCGGGCGTCAATAATCCACTCACGCACGGGCTCGCCCAGCACAATCACGCCGCGATAGGGGTTATCCTTGGCGATCCGCTCGAGCTGCGCGGTCACGCTTTGACGCGCCGCCACCTCATCGCGGGGCAGATGGGGGTGATCAGCCATCGGCCAGATAAACTGGCGCTGATCAAGGTCGACCGGTGCGGCGCTCACGGCGATCGCCATGTTATGAATGAGGGACAGTTGCTCCTTGTGCAAAAGTCCTTCCCTCAAGGATTCGATCCACAGCCACTCCCCTGCGCGCACCAGCAGCAGGTGAAACGCCACCTCCCTCGACACGTCTTTGGGCGCGATATTCTGGGGGGCTTGGTCTTCGGCGCGGATATCCGACTTGGGTGCGACTTTCGCTCCCGGTGGCGAGCTGGCCCTGGCGTTATTGCCGGCGACTTTCATTTGCTGAAGCGCCGACTTGCCATCTTGATCAGCCAGCGCGTGCCCGTCACTCGCTGACTCCTGGCCAGCATCGGCTTCTGTGACCGGTTTTTCCTGCGCGCTGCTCACCACACCCAAAGACGCCGAAAACCTCGATGAGGCCCTGCCAAAAGGCGCATCAAATCGGCTCTCGAGGGGGTCAATATCGAGCAGAGTAAGAAAGTGACGTCGCCGATGCTCAAGCTGGTCTGGATTTCGCGGTGTATCAGTCATCGGTCAGTTATATTGGGTTTCGGTCAGTATACCCGGAATCCTTTGGAGATCGCGGGAAGTTCAGACCCACCGCCAGCCCCAGCGTGAGAAAAAACGTACCCCACCGGCAGCAAACCACAGAATATGCCGCCAGCCTTTTTTTGAAGCCTGGCCGCCGTGGTGAACAAACGGGGGGGCATCACCGCGAACAACTCGCCCGTAGTGTCGCATCCGCATGGCGAGATCATAGTCTTCGAAATAGAGAAAAAACCGTTCATCAAACCCGCTTACCCGTCGCAGTACCTCGGTTCTTGCAATCAGACAGCAGCCCGACAACAGCGGCACGTCGTGCACGGCGGGCTCCGATGGCAAATCCCGTAATTCGTAATGATCGAGCTGCTTGCGAAAACGCTTCT
Source organism: Luminiphilus sp. (assembly GCA_965658055.1). GTDB lineage: Bacteria > Pseudomonadota > Gammaproteobacteria > Pseudomonadales > Halieaceae > Luminiphilus. The sequence continues at coordinate 35,885 of CBFHQV010000019.1, forward strand.
TCAGCCAAGCAGGGCCGAAGGCCCGCAGCAGCAGCACCCAAACGGACGGATAGCGCTTGGCAAGGTGCTCCTCATCGCCCCGGTCGTTCATCCCGCGAGTTGCATAAAGCGCTACTTGCTGATTCGCATCGAGAAAATCAATCGCATCGGTCAACCATGTCGGTGGCAATTCGACATCAGGATTTAAAATTAAATGATATCGCCCCAACTCTCGCTCGAGAGTAGCGTTATGGCCCGCGCCATAACCGGCGTTTTCAGCCAGCTCAAAGTAGTCATAGGCGATGTTTGCCGGCTGCAGCGTGTCATCACAGACACGGCGGGAGGCCTCGCTGTAGGCCTGATCAAGGCTCTGATCGAACAGGTAAATTCTCGTGTCCGCCAGCGCAGACTGAATTGCGGCCCGCACCCCAAGTAAAGTCGCCCTCAAATGGTCCAAATTCCCACGATGCAAGACAATTGAAACGCTCAGCCTAGTCGAACTGGCGGATTGGGTGTGGGGTTCAGTCATGGCGCGTAGAGTAGCAGATCTTGTCGCCGAAAAAGGAGCCAAAACCCGCGTCAGTCAGCCCAAAAATACCCTGTATTTTTCTTCACCCAAGCGTGTATTTGCCGGCATTTTTTTCTGAAATCCCGTGGTAAGGTAAGGGGTATCAATCTGATGACCCGCTGGGTAACTATAGGGAGATAGCACGATGATGAATCGATGGTTAAGGATGACCCGATTGGTATTGCTCTCATTGGCAGCCGTTGCCTTGGTTGGCTGCGGAGGCAGTGGCGGCGGCACGGGCAGTGGCGGCTTCTTGGGGGGTAATCCTGATGGCGACCCCGACAACTGGGACATTACCCTTACCCTAACCGACCAGAACGGTAATGCGGTCGACACCCTCACGTCAGGAGAAACCGCCACACTCACCGCGGTCCTGACCAAACAGGGCACTGAGGACGTGGTTGCCGGTGAGGTTGTGACGGTGACAGGAACCCGGGTGGACGTCGCCCCAGCAGGCGGTGCGGTGACAACCGACGCCGAGGGTATTGCCCAGTTTACGATCACGGCCGGGACAAGCGCGGGCGCAGCCACGCTGACAGCGACCGCAGAAGCACCCGGCGGGTCTGCAGAGGCGGCACTTAACTTCAATATCGACGTCGCCCTACCCACACTGACG
>CBFHQV010000020.1:0-36201 GCA_965658055.1 Luminiphilus sp.
TGCGTCGAGACTCGTGGCGCTCGGTGCCCAAAATATGCAACCCACCGGCCTCGAGAACGCCGTTGTGGCGCGCCTCCCACTCACTGCGTATCGTCGCTTTGGCCGCCTCGTCAGCGTCCTCGGCGGCGGCAAGTTCCGCCTCTAAATTGCCGCCCAAAACGATGTCGGTTCCCCGACCTGCCATGTTGGTTGCAATCGTCACAACCCCGGGGCGACCCGCTTGCGCGATGATCTCCGCTTCCTGCGCGTGGTATTTTGCGTTCAGCACCTTGTGTTCGATGCCAGACTTTTTGAACCGCTCTGACAACTCCTCAGAGGTCTCCACCGAAGCCGTACCCACCAGCACGGGCGCTTTATTTTCGATGCAGGATTTGACGTCTTCGACAATGGCGTCAAATTTTTCCTCGCGAGTGAGATAAACCAGATCATTGAGGTCGTTTCGGGTCATTGGCTTGTTGGTGGGAATCACCAACACTTCCAAGCCATAAATTTGCCTGAATTCAAACGCCTCCGTGTCGGCGGTCCCAGTCATACCCGCCAGCTTGTCGTACAGGCGGAAGTAGTTCTGGAAGGTGGTGGAGGCAAGCGTCTGACTCTCGCTTTGTATATTCACACCCTCTTTGGCCTCAATCGCTTGATGCAGGCCCTCGGAGAGTCGTCTACCCGGCATGGTCCGACCCGTGTGCTCGTCGATGAGTACCACCTGCCCGTCCTGCACGATGTACTCAACGTCGCGCTGAAACAGGACGTGAGCCCGTAATCCCGAGTGCACATGATGTAGCAAACCCAGATTGGTGGCGGCATAGAGACTGTCGTCCTCAGCGAGCAACTTTGCCGTCATCAACATCTCTTCGATTTTTTCGTGACCCGCTTCGGTCAGCTCAATCTGGCGCTGCTTTTCATCAACGGTGTAATCACCCTCCTGACCTTCAAGTTCAGGGGAGAGTTTTGGGATCAGCTTATTAATGGTGCGGTACAGTTCCGAACTGTCTTCAGCGGCGCCCGAAATAATGAGCGGTGTCCGCGCCTCGTCGATAAGAATTGAATCAACCTCATCCACGACCGCGAACGATAGGTTTCCCTGGGCTTTATCGGCCATGCTGAACGCCATGTTATCGCGCAAGTAGTCAAAGCCGAATTCGTTATTGGTGCCGTAGACGATATCGCTGGCATAGGCGGCGCGTTTCTCGACTGGATTCTGGCGCGACTGAATAACGCCAACCGTCATACCCAAAAACTCGTAGATGGGCGCCATCCAGGCGGCATCACGTCCCGCGAGATAATCGTTAACCGTCACCAGGTGAACCGCATTGCCCGAGAGGGCATTGAGGTAAGCCGGCAGTGTTGCGACCAGCGTTTTGCCCTCGCCCGTGCGCATCTCGGCGATTTTGCCCTCGTGTAGCGCAATGCCCCCAATTAACTGGACGTCAAAGTGACGCATCCCAAGGGTTCGTTTGCCGGCTGCTCGTACAGCGGCAAACGCCTCGGGCAATAATTGATCCAAGGTGGCACCGGCGGTGATCCGACCTCGAAATTCCTCGGTCTTGGCTCTCAGGTCATCGTCGCTTAAGGCGTCATAGCTGGCTTCGAGCTCGTTGATACTCTTCACCATTTTGCCGATCCGCTTTAACTCGCGGTCATTGCGACTGCCAAAAATCTTTTTGAGTGCTGTAGTTATCATGAAAGTAATCTTGCGTAACGATAGATTCCCCCGACGCCTTGACCAGGCTCGGGCCGCTTAACAGGGAAAGACTGACAGGTTCAGCGGAGTGTGCGGCGAATATAGCTCGACGGGTCGACCGGACGCCCGTGCTTGTACACCTCAAAATGCACGTGGGGTCCCGTAGAACGCCCCGTGTTACCCATGAGGGCGATCGCTTGCCCTTTGCGGACGAGATCACCCGCCTCAACAAGATTTTCGTCGTTATGGCCGTAACGTGTGACCAAGCCGTCGCCGTGGGCCACTTCAATCATGGTGCCATAGCCGGCCTTTTCGCCGCTCCAACTCACCACACCACTCGCGACCGCCACAACCTCTCCGCCAGCCTTGCCGGCAAAATCGACACCTTGGTGCCAGGCCCGCTGGCCGGTGAAGGGGTCTTTGCGGTAGCCGTAACCTGAAGACAGCCAACCGGAGGTAATCGGACGCCCCGACGGGATGGCCTCGGCCTGAGCTTCTACGTCAAAAAGTAGGCCCGCGAGCACATCGAGCTGAGTATCCCGATCATCGAGGGTAGCGCTGAAGAACGCCATGTCCTGGGACAGGGCCGCCGGGTCGAGCTCCTCGATCTGAGGTGCTACCAACGGGCCACCAAGAGCGGGATCTGTCGTGAAATCAAACTCACCCCCATCGAGTCCAGCGAGCGCGGTAATGTGGGTACCGAGAGCGTCCAGTCGCGTCACGCGAGCCTGAAGTTCCGCCAACTTGCGAGTCATGGCCCCCAGCCTGCGGCGAGCATCCGAGGATAACTGCGCCAGCTCCTTCGCTCGCTGGCTCACCACCTGTTCAGCGGCGCTTAAACGCTCCGCCTGAGCTTCGTGCGCACCCTGGCGCTGACCCAACTCGTAGCCCAGCGCCATCAACCCCAGGGGTAGTCCGAGGCACAGGACTGAAAGCACAGCCACGGACCAGCGCCCGACAGCAATACTGCGGGATGCGGCGGTTTTTTGGACAAGAATCAGTTTCAAACAAGCGGGCTCGGATCAAAGAGGGTGCACTATGCCACGGTCACGGCCTACGGCAAAGCCTGAAAGTCCACCAAATAGCGTTTAAATCAACCGGTCGGGCGCGTTTAGGCGAGTGCGACGGCCGGTGCGGTGACGTAGGAGATAGGCGCTACCGAGGCATCCTCAAAGGTCACCATTTCCCAAGCGTCCTCCTGGGCTAGCAAGGCACGGAGGACGGCATTATTGAGCGCGTGCCCCGATTTGTGGGCCCGGAACTCACCAATCAGTGAATGCCCCAGAAGGTAGAGATCGCCAATGGCGTCGAGTACCTTGTGCTTGACGAACTCGTCTTCGTAGCGAAGACCATCCTGATTCAAGATACGAAACTCATCCACGACAATCGCGTTGTCGACGCTACCACCTCGGGCCAGACCCCTAGCGCGCAGATATTCGATTTCATGCATAAAGCCAAAGGTACGGGCGCGACTGACCTCTTTAACAAAAGAAGTGGCTGAAAAATCAATCTCGGCGTACGCCGAACGGTCATGGAACACCGGGTGATCAAAGTCGATCGAGAATGACACTTTGAACCCGTCAAAAGGCAACAGGCTGGCTTCTTTATCACCATCGGTCACCGTGATTGGCCGCTTGATACGGATGAACTTTTTGGCGGCTGGCTGCTCTTCAATGCCGGCGGACTGCAACAGGAAGACGAAGGGGCCTGCACTGCCGTCCATGATAGGCACTTCGGGCGCAGTGACATCGACAAACGCGTTGTCGATGCCCAAACCCGCCATCGCCGACAGTAGGTGTTCGACCGTAGAGACCTTTGCCTCACCCAGACCGAGACTGGTAGAGAGCGTTGTATCACCGACATTCTGCGCGCAGGCGGGGATGTCCTGCGCGGGGGAGAGATCGGTGCGTCGGAATACGATGCCGTTGTCGATGGGAGCCGGGCTCAGAGTAAGAAAAACTTTCTCACCCGTATGCAAACCGATGCCAGTCGCCTTGATCGGATTCCGCAACGTCCTCTGTCTGATCATTGTCTCACCCTCACCCTACCGAGAGGCGGACAATGATCTCCGATCAGTCCGCCTGTCGACGCAAGAACGCGGGGATATCGAAATATTCCTCCGCGCCACTCTCTATCTGCGCCGCTGCCTGTCCCCCTGCCCCGGCCTGTGCTACGCGTGCCCGGGTCGCTGGTGGCAAATCATATTGTTCATCGTAGGCTGGCGCTGTCGTGGTGACCGACACCGGCTTACTATCGACCACCGCCAAAGAAGGTCGCCCTTCAGCTGACGCCAGTCCGGTGGCGACCACGGTGACCTTCAACGTATCGGTCAACTCGGGATCGATTACCGTACCCACTACTACCGTTGCATCCTCGGAGGCATATTCTTCGATGGTATCGCCCACCTCTGAAAATTCACCGAGTGATAAATCCAGCCCCGCCGTGATGTTTACCAACACGCCACGGGCACCGCTCAAGTTGATGTCGTCCAGAAGCGGGCTGTTGATGGCACGCTCCGCGGCTTCTCGCGCTCTGTTCTCGCCCGAGGCCTGGCCCGTTCCCATCATGGCGGACCCCATCTCTGACATCACTGTCCGAACGTCGGCAAAATCCACGTTGATCATGCCGGGACGGATAATCAGGTCAGCAATGCCCTGAACAGCCCCTAAAAGTACATCATTGGCCTCTCTGAAGGCATCCAAGAGACTGGTATTTTTGCCCAACACCTCCAGCAACTTTTCATTGGGTATTGTGATTAGAGAGTCACAATGCTGCTGAAGTTCCCGAAGACCCTCATCTGCTATTTTCGAACGCTTTTTGCCTTCGAAAGTGAAAGGGCGGGTCACGACAGCTACGGTCAAAATACCCATTTCCCGGGCCACTTCGGCCACAATGGGGGCCCCACCGGTGCCGGTGCCGCCGCCCATACCGGCTGTTACAAAGACCATGTCAGCGCCGTGCAGGGCGTCGGCAATGCGGTCCCGGTCCTCCATGGCAGCGGCTCGCCCGATATCCGGGTTGGCGCCAGCCCCGAGACCTTTGGTGACACCGGTGCCTATTTGCAGCACCGTCTTTGCCTCGATATCGGACAACGCCTGAGAGTCAGTATTGGCGCAAATAAAATCCACACCATCGACATTGTTTTCGATCATATGTCGAACGGCATTACCACCACCGCCGCCGACGCCGACCACCTTGATTACCGCGCTTTGCGGTGCACTATCAACAAGCTCAAACATAGTTACTCCCCTTTTTTTAACGACCGCCGACCGAAATCGGCTTCTCCCCTTAACAACGTGACGAGTGGCTTGACCGGCTAAAAGTGCCGACTGAACCACTCCTTCACGCTATCAAATAAACCTGCCGCACTGAGACGACTCTCCTTCAAATGAGCTCCGCCCTCTTCGTCTCTGGCACCAAATATCAACAACCCAACAGCCGTGGCATAAATAGGATTGCGGATGATGTCGCTCAGCCCATGGGCGTATTGGGGCGCACCCACCCGCACCGGCATGTGAAAGATCTCTTCTGCCAACTCCATCGCGCCCTCCATCTTGGAGGTACCCCCCGTGAGGACGACTCCCGCCGGAATGAGTTCTTCATAGCCCGAGCGTCTCAGCTCGGCCTGTATCAGCGTGAACAACTCGTCGTAGCGTGGCTCAACTACCTCCGCGAGGGACTGCCGTGACAAGTCTCTTGGGGGGCGATCCCCAACACTTGGAACCTTGATGGTTTCATCCGCGCCAGCCAGCTGTGTTAGCGCGCAGGCGTAGCGAATTTTGATTTCTTCGGCGTGTTGGGTGGGGGTGCGCAGTGCCATGGCGATATCGTTGGTGACCTGATCACCGGCGATTGGAATTACCCCCGTATGGCGAATAGCCCCGTCAGTGAAGATAGCGATGTCAGAGGTCCCACCGCCGATATCCACGATGCAAACCCCGAGATCACGCTCGTCGCCTGTGATTACCGAGAAGCTCGACGCGAGCTGCTCGAGGATGATGCCGTCGACCTCGAGCCCGCAACGCTGAATACACTTCTCGATGTTTTGGGCCGCGTTGACCGCACAAGTCACCAGATGTACCTTGGCCTCTAGCCTTACCCCCGACATACCCAAGGGCTCCTTGATGCCTCCCTGGTTATCGATCAGATACTCCTGAGGCAGCACATGTAAGACTTTTTGATCTGCAGGAATAGCGACGGCTTGCGCGGCATCGAGCACCCGCTCTACATCAGCCTGCACCACCTCGCCTTCCTTGATGGCGACAATACCGTGGGAGTTCATAGAACGTATGTGGCTCCCTGCGATGCCCACGTAGACCGAATGAATCTGACAGCCCGCCATGAGTTCAGCTTCCTCAACCGCTCGCTGAATGGCATTGACTGTCGATTCGATGTCGACAACCACCCCTTTCTTCATGCCACGGGAGGGGTGGGACCCAATACCAACGACCTCAATGGCTCCCTCATGATCGACTTCCCCGACCACTGCGACCACTTTCGAGGTGCCGATGTCCAACCCCACTATCATGCGTTTTTCTGTGATTCCAGCCATTAGCGTACTTCCTCTTGAGAAAGTTCATTCACAGCCGTTAAGGCCAACTGAGTTTGTTGCTGAAAAGCGACGGCGGCCCCGTGGGCATAACGCATATCCACATTAGCCACGGCTTCACCTTCAAGATGCTGCTGCCACAGCACAATGAACCGCTGTACCCGCTGCAAAAAATGATCGGCACCGAACGCGATGCCCATACCGTTATCGAGCACCAAATCGATCTGGCCGATATCGTCCTGCTCGAGACTGACCACCTGTAGTCCCACCGGCTGCAAGAGGCTCTCGACCTGTTGGTAGCGGCGCATCATGTCTACAGTCGACGCATCGGGACCGTCGAGCTGGGGAAGCTCCTCCGCCAGCATCGATTGTTCACCCGCAAAGTAGGCGCCTTCATGATTCAGAAACCCATGGCTGCCCCAGCGAGCAATAGGACGCTGCTCCACAATCGATACCAGCACCGTATCAGGCCACTGCCGACGCACGGTCGCCTGATAAACCCAAGGTCTGCCCTCAAGGTTTTCACGAATCTCATCGAGGTCGGCGGCAAAAAATCCTCCCGCCAGGGCCGGTCCGACCCACATTTTTATCGCCTCCGCAGGGACGTTGTCCGTAGCACCATCGATGACCAACTGCTCGATAGGCAGGGTATAAAGCACCTTGGCGCTGTAAGCTCCTGCAGCCAACACCCCAAGGCAGCCGCTGATCACCGCGGTCTGCAGCAACAGCCGCTGAAGTTTTTGCCACCAGCTTTTTGGAGCGCTCGTCCGGCTTTTCCGGACTGCTTGTCGTCTGGCCTCACGCGCCATTGCGCACCCCCAAGCTCAGCTGCCAGATCTCACTCAACAGCGTGGGTAGCGCAATATCCGCCGCCTGCGCCGCCATCGGAACCAAGCTATGGCTGGTCATACCGGGAATGGTATTAACCTCGAGCAATTGCCAATCCCCCGCCGCATTGCGCATCACATCGACTCGTCCCCATACCTGTGCTCCGACGGCACCGAAAGCCCTCAGTGCGAGAGTCGCCAGGGCCTCCTCCTCCTGCGAGCTAAGTCCCGAAGGACAAAAAAACTGGGTCTCCTCGGAGAGGTATTTGGCATTGAAGTCATAAAACGTCGACGCAGGCTGAATGCGTATGGCAGGCAGCGCTCGATCACCGAGAATCGCCACGGTGTACTCACTGCCCTCCACATATTGTTCTGCCAGTACCTGCGCGCCGAATCGACGGGCCTCTTGATAAGCCGCCGCCAACTCCTCCGCGCTTGTTGCTCGGGTCATACCGATCGATGAGCCCTCGAGAGCGGGTTTGACAAACACCACCCCCAACTCATCAACAATGTCTTGCCATCGACTGGTCTCGCTGAGACTCACAAAAGCGGGGGTGGGTAAACCGAGTCCCTGCCATACCCACTTTGTTCTCACCTTGTCCATTGTCAGCGCAGACCCGAGAACGCCTGAACCGCTGTAGGGCAACTTCATGATGTCCAACAAGCCCTGCAAAGTACCGTCCTCACCGCCGGGCCCGTGCAACAAATTAAAAACAAATTCCACACCCTGAAGCTGCTCGGGCCAGCCGGGCTCGGCTGGGTCAACAAAGGCTACCCGCGCACCCACGGACTCCAAACACTTGCCCACATTGCCGCCGCTTTCGAGGGAAATATCGCGCTCGGCGGCAGTTCCGCCCAGCAGCACGCCAAAATAATGATCGCGGAGATCGACCGAGCTCATAGCAGCCCCTCCACGGATTTTGACTTGCTGAGTGATTGCGCGAGCCGCGCGATGTTGCCCGCTCCCTGCGTCAACAACAGGTCTCGCTCCTGCAGGATGTGACTCAACACCGCCGGCACCTCGTCAACGCCGCTTACCACGACCGGATCAACCAGTCCGCGTTGCCTGATCGAGCGCGCCAGAGAACGACTATCCGCGCCAGGAATTAGCGCCTCACCCGCGGGATAAACATCAAGCAGCACCAACACTTCGCAGCGGGAGAGAACAGCCACAAAATCATCATAGTGATCGCGGGTTCGGGTGTAGCGATGAGGCTGATACACCATCACCAATCGGCGATCGGGGAATGCCGACTCGGCCGCATCCAGGGTAGCCGCCACTTCGGTGGGATGATGTCCGTAATCGTCGACCAAAAGTGCTGTGCCACCCGCCGACTGGATCTCTCCCATAATGGTAAATCGGCGACCCACGCCCTCGAAGTTAGCGACACCAGCACGTATCGAGTCATCAGCCAAGCCAAGTTCCGAAGCGACGGCTACCGCTGCCGACGCGTTCAGCACGTTGTGATACCCCGGCATCGCCAGAGTCAAGGTTAAATCGGCAGTACCGCCTGGACGACAGACTGTGAACTGGGACTCCAGCCCGCGCGTTACGATGTCCTTTACGTGATAGTCAGCCTCTTTGTGCTGGCCGTAGCTGATAAAGCGCCGCGTCATGTGCGGTATGACAGCCCGAACGCCTGGATCATCGAGACACATAACGGCGAAACCGTAAAAAGGCAGGTTATGCAAGAATCCAACAAATGCATTCTCGTAGTTTTTATAGTCGCTGCCGTAATGCTCCATGTGATCGGCTTCGATATTGGTCACCACACTGACCATCGGTAATAAATGAAGGAACGATGCGTCACTCTCGTCCGCCTCGACAATCAGATACCGACCCTCACCCAAGCCTGCATTGCTACCCACACGGTTCAAGACTCCTCCTACCACGAAGGTGGGATCCTCTCCCGCTTCAGCGAAAATGGATGCCAGCAAACTTGTTGTCGTGGTTTTTCCGTGGGTGCCTGCCACCGCGATGCCATAACGATGCCGCATAAGCTCAGCCAGCATTTCGGCGCGTGGTACCACAGGAATACGCGCCGCCTTGGCCGCGACAAGCTCGGGATTGCTCGATTGAATAGCCCCCGACGTCACTAGCACATCGACCGCTTGCACATGGGCGGAGTCATGCCCGATGTGCACCTCGACGCCGAGATCCCGAAGTCGATCGAGCACGGGGCTCTCCTGTAAGTCGGAGCCAGCCACTTCATATCCAAGACGCGCGAGCACCTCGGCAATACCGCTCATCCCCGAGCCACCAATACCCACCATAAAAATTCGGCGAATGCGATCCATCATCGGCATCGAGGGGGGCTTATTGCCGCTCATGAGCCACCTCCTCGATAACGTTTGCCACCGACTGAGTGGCACTGCCTGAGGAAACACGACTCGCCGCCAGCGACATTGCTGCCAATCGGCCCGGCGCTTCGAGATAGCCGATCAAAAAGCCCTCGAGCTCGCCGGCATCAAGACGGGATTGGGGTAGCAGCTGCGCTGCGCCAATATCCGCCAAAGTCTTGGCGTTGGCGGTTTGGTGGTCGTCAATCGCATGGGGCAAGGGAATGAGAATAGCCGGCCGTTTCTGACTCGCTAACTCGCTTACCGTCAGGGCGCCAGCTCGGCAAATAACAAGATCAGCTGCCGCGTAAGCGCTCTTCATATCGTCCACGAATGGGTGAATTTCCACCGCAGAAAACCGGTTTTCCCAATACGCCTGTTCAGTGGCCTCGAGATGCTGCTCACCGCATTGATGGAATACCTGTATTCGGTTCTTTTGCTCTTCGGTAAAGCCACCCAGAGAAACAGGCACACCCCGATTTAGCGGTAAGCTACCCAAACTTCCGCCAAGCACCAAAACCCGCATCGGACGCTCCGCTGAAAACTCAGCAGGCACCGTCAAACAGTCGCCACTTTCGAGATTAGAACGCAGCGGGTTGCCGGTTAATTCAACTCGCGGCATATCGGCAAATCCGCCAGGCAGGCCGCAAAGTACTCGGCGAGCCAAGGGACGTAACCAGCGATTGGTTGTGCCAGGAACTGCATTTTGTTCGTGGATTACGAGCGGACGACGTAACAAAAACGCTGCCAGTCCACCGGGGCCCGCTGCATATCCGCCCATACCGAGCACAACAGCGGGCCTCAGGGCGCGTATTGCGCCTAGCGCCTTGAACAGGGCCGCGACCAGTCGCAACACACCCTGAATTCTTCCGAGTGCCTGCTTGCCCCGTAGCCCACTCACCGGCAGCGCATGCAAGGTAAAACGATGCGCAGGCACAACTTTCGCTTCCAGACCCCGATCGGTTCCCATCCAATCGACCAGCCAGCCGCGATTGCGCAATTCCTCAGCGACGGCAAGAGCCGGGTAAACATGCCCGCCTGTGCCACCCGCCATGATGAGCGCTCTCGGGGAATCCATCAGGAAGCCCCCCGCTCTGCAGGATGAGTGCGCAGCATCAGCTCGATGCGCAACACCACCGCCAGCATGACGAAACTGACGATAAGGCTAGACCCACCGTAGCTGATAAAGGGCAAGGTCAAGCCCTTGGTTGGCAACAGACCTGAACTGACACCCATGTTGACGAAGGCCTGCCCCGAAAAAATCAAACCGACGCCATAGCAAACGAAGGCGGAGAACGGCTCACCCTGGCGCTCCGATCGCCACCCAATCTGTAAAATACGGGTGATCAGTAGGCAATAAACCACAATCAATCCCACTGATCCGACGAGGCCGGTCTCTTCCGCCCAAATCGAAAAAACAAAATCTGTGTGTGCCTCGGGCAGATAAAAAAGTTTTTGGATACTGTTACCCAAACCCACGCCTACCCACTCACCACGACCAAAGGCGATAAGCGACTGAATCAGTTGGAAGCCGGATCCGTAAGGGTCTTGCCAAGGGTCGGTGTAGGCCGTTAATCGGGCTAGTCGATAGGGGGCGCTAAAGATCATGACGGCCAAACTGCCCACAGCGACACCGATTAACAGGAGCACGTAGTGCAAACGCGCGCCTGCGAGAAAAAGCATGCCAAACATAGTGCCCGCACAAATTACCGTGGCGCCAAAATCGGGTTCAAGCAGCAGCAACAGAGCGACAAACGCCAACACCATGACGGGTTTGGCGAGACCGTGCCAATGAGTTTTAACCGCTTCAGTGTGGCGTACCAAAAAGCCGGCCAGGTATAGCACCAGCGCAAACTTCATGAATTCCGAAGGCTGTAAGGTCAAGGGCCCCATGGGCAACCAACGCTGGCTGCCATTTACATTACGACCAATGCCGGGCACCAATACCAAAAGCAGTAATACAAAGGCCAGCAATAGCCAGAGACCTGAAGTGCGTTGCCACAATTCCAGCGGGATACGGTAGGCCACCATTGCTGCGGCAAAAGCCACCAACAAATAAAAGCCGTGCCGTAGCGTGTGGTGCCATGGATTGTCAAAGTGCCAGTCGCTGTATTCGATAGACGCCGAAGCAATGGCGATTAGACCTATACATACCAGCCCACACGCCGTAGCCAGTAGCACGGGGTCCGCACGATAGGATTGCGGAGCTGTAAACGCGGTCATGCCGCCACCCCGCAGGAAGTCAGTACTGCCGATCGAAAGGCATCCCCCCGGGCCGCGTAACCCGCGAACATATCGAAGCTTGCACAGGCAGGTGATAGCAATACGACGTCACCGGACTCAGCGGCATCGGCAGCCCGCGCAACGGCGTCCTCGAGGGTAGACGCCCGGTTGACGGGCACCAAGTGACCGAGAGCTAATTCCAACTCCCTTGCCGCCTCACCTAAGGTGATAACGCGACGGCAATGGCTTTGAACGGCCGGTGCCAGTACCGAAAAGTCCTGCTGTTTGCCCTGCCCACCCAGAATCAGCACGACGTCCTGGACGCCACCGAGGCCCTCTAATGCGGCGATACATGCCCCGACGTTGGTGCCCTTGCTATCGTTAATCCAGCGCACGCCGTCGGCGTCGGCGACAAGCTCGCAGCGATGCGGCAGCCCCTTAAATGCAAGCAGACCACTGACAAGACCATCAACGGGCAGCCTTAGCGCGGTACCTAGGGCCAGAGCAACCAACGCATTGTTCACGTTGTGCGCTCCGTGAATGCAGAGCGCATCAACTGCAACTACTGGGTCGAAACCAAAGCAAATAGTGGGTCGGCCTTCTACATCCCGGATGCCCCACTCCTTCAAGTCGGGCTCGCCAGGACGCCAGACCACGACGTCTACCGGAGCATCGAGCAACGGCTGGGTGAGTGGGTCGCTGCGATTCACCACGACCGCTTTAGCCCCACGAAAAATCATGTGCTTGGCGAGATGGTATTTCGGGAGCGAACCATGGCGATCGAGGTGATCTTCGGTCACGTTAAGCACCGTCGCGACCGTCAGATGCAAAGGCTCCGATCGCTCAAGCTGAAAGCTTGATAGCTCTAGAACATAGCAGTCCACATTGTCATCCAGGATATCAAGCGCGGGGATACCAATATTCCCGCCCAGACCCACCTGTTTACCGCAGGCGGCGATCATTTGCGCGAGTAACGCCGCCACCGTGGATTTGCCATTAGACCCTGTGATACCAACCACCGGCGCCGTGACTTCCGCCGCAAATAAATCGATATCACCAAGAATTCGTGCTCCGGCTTCCCGCGCCAGTGCTACCCACGGGTGCTCCAACGAGATTCCCGGACTCACCACGAGCTCTGTTATCGACCCCATGAGCTCAGGAACTTTATCCGCGCTAACAAGCCGGTTCGGGCTACCTACCGCCTCTAATACATCGGCGGCACTCAATTGTTCAGGCCGGGTATCGGTAGCCAAAAACGGTATGTCGTGCCTGACGAACCATCGTGCAACGGACCTGCCGGTCTCTCCCAATCCAAGGATCATGCGCGATGTGCTGCTGGCTAGAAGTCCGCTCATCACCGCCTCACCGCAACTTCAATGTGGCCAGGCCAAAAAGAACGAGCATGACGGTGATAATCCAGAAGCGAACAATCACGCGCGGCTCGGGCCAGCCTTTCAATTCAAAGTGATGGTGAATCGGCGCCATTCGGAACACCCGCTTGCCGCGGGTTTTAAACGACGCCACTTGGATAATGACGGAAATGGTTTCGACAACAAAAATGCCCCCCATGATGAAGAGAACAATTTCGTGCCTAATCACGACGGCTACCACGCCAAGCGCAGCGCCAAGTGCCAGAGCACCGACGTCGCCCATAAAAACCATCGCCGGATAGGTGTTGAACCAGAGAAAACCCAGACCCGCTCCCGCGATAGCGCCACAAAAAATGACCAACTCTCCAGCACCGGACAAATAAGGTATGTGAAGGTAATCGGCAAAAAAGGTGTGGCCGGTTAAATAAGCGATCGTTCCGAGTCCGGTCGCAACCATGACCGTCGGCAGGATAGCCAAGCCGTCGAGACCATCGGTTAAGTTAACTGCATTACTCGACCCAACAATGACTAGGTAGCTGAAGGGAATAAAAAGCAAACCCAAGGGAATCGCAACGTCCTTAAAAAAGGGAACATAAAGTGTGGTCTCGGCGGGATTCTCGGCTGACATAAATAAGAAGCTTGCTGCGGCAAAACCAACCAGCGACTGCCAAAAATATTTCCACTTAGCGGGCAGGCCCCGGGAATCTTTTTCCACCACTTTGCGGTAATCATCCACCCAGCCGATAGCACCGAACGCCACTGTTGTAATCACCGCCACCCACAGGTAGCGACTGTCCAACTGGCCCCATAGCAGACTGCCTGCAACAATGGCGACGATAATCAGGGCGCCGCCCATTGTTGGGGTTCCCGACTTAACGAGGTGGGTCTCGGGACCATCGGTTCGGACAGCCTGACCGATCTGAAGAGAATCGAGGTAGCGGATGACCCGCGGACCAATAAGAAGCGAAATGAGCAACGCGGTTACTGCCGCGAGAATTCCGCGCAGCGTGATGTACTGAAACACAGTGAAGCCTGAGTCGAGGGTTTCCAGTTGCGCCATTAACCAAGTCAGCATGGCTACCCCCCCACCTTGTTAACGATGCCCTGAACGACCGAATCCAGCAGCGCGCCTCGAGATCCCTTCACGAGTACCGTCGCTCCGCGATCAATGGCAGGAAGCTGATCCAGAAAGGCTTCATTACTCGCAAAGGCAAGCCCGCCGCGACCGAAAGCGCCTAGCGCCGGACGCGCCAGATCACCGATCACCCACAAGCCATCAAGCTGTTTTTCCTTGGCATAACGTCCAATGTCTGCGTGATACATGGCGCTATCCGGCCCTAATTCAAGCATTGAGCCAAGCACCAGATAACGCGGCCCACCGCAGCACGCGAGCACATCAATTGCCGCTTTGACTGCCATCGGGTTCGCGTTGTAACAGTCGTCTACCAGCGTAATGTCATTGCCAAGAAGTAGCTGCTGACCACGCCCCACCGCAGGCCTTACCCGGGACAGCCCGCGGGCAATCGCTGACTCGCTAATCCCCAGTGCAAAGGCCACTGCCACCGCCGCGAGCGCGTTCATCACTCCCTGCCGACCGGGAAGATGAAGCGCCAACTTCATAGCACCCAGCGGCGTGTTCACTTTTAGCTGACTGCCTGAGAACCCGCTATAGCTGACGTCCAGTGCGCGGATATCAACCTGCTCGGAGAGGCCAAAGGTGATAGTCCGGGCATCGCCCGCTCGCCCTCGCCATTCCTCAGCCCAAGGCTCATCCCCGTTAAAGATAGCGACACCCTGGGTGGGAAGATCCGCCAGAATGGCGCTTTTTGTCTCCGCAATATCATCGACGGTGGCGTAATGCGCGAGATGCGCAGCCGATACATTGAGCAATACACCAAGGGTGGGACGCACTATTTTTTGGAGCCTGGCGATGTCACCGGGTTTGCCCGCCCCCATTTCAATTACAGCAAATTCTGTCGACGGCTTGAGCTTGGCCAAAGTAAGCGGCACACCCAGCTCATTATTTTGGTTGCCCTCTGTCGCTATGACTGCACCTGCCTCAGCAAGCACGGCCGCAATCAGATTCTTTGCCGTGGTTTTTCCCGCGCTTCCGGTAATACCGATGACGTTGCCGCCAAAAGCCTCTCTCGTCATTGCACCAAAATCAGCGACGCCCGACTCCACGTCACTGACAATAATCTGAGGCAGCTCGTGCTCGACTGGGTGACTTACCAACGCGGCTGCAGCACCAACATTGGCAGCCGCCGCGATGTAGTCATGACCATCAACCCGAGCGCCCCGAATAGCGGCAAACAGATCGCCCGGTCGAACCTGGCGGCTATCGATCGCCAGACCACTCAAGCGGATATCCTGTTCAGGCTGATGTAGAAACGCACCACCACAGCGCTGCGCAAAGTCTACTGCCGATGCCGACACGTTCATTGCGCCGACTCCCTGTGCTTAAACCAGGTTTCAATGACCTCGCGATCACAGAAGGGAATTCGCCGACCCGCTATTTCTTGATATTGCTCGTGCCCCTTGCCAGCGACCAATACAGTGTCGTCTGGCGACGCCATTTCCAAGGCGCAAACAATTCCTTTGGCTCGATCACTAATGCGCACGCCGCTCTGACCGACTCCCGCCATGACCTCATCGATAATCGCTTCGGGGTCCTCGCTGCGCGGGTTATCCGAGGTAACAATCACCCCATCGGCCAACCGGTTCGCTATAGCGCCCATTTGAGGCCGCTTGCCGCGGTCGCGGTCACCCCCACAGCCAAAAACCACCAACAACCTTCCCTTCAACTCAGGCCTCAAGGCACTCAACGTTCGCTCGAGTGCGTCGGGGGTATGCGCGTAATCGAGAAAGACATGGGGACCCGAGGGCGAGCCAACCGACTCGAGGCGACCCGCAACCGCAGTGACCTCTTGAGCTGCCTCAAACACCTGCGCAGCGGGAAGTCCCAGCCCCTGAACAACCGTAATCGCCACGGCGAGGTTGAAGGCGTTAAAGTCGCCGCTTAATTGACTGCTAATGTGAGCGACGCCGTAAGGATTAACTAGCTTAAAAGAAGTCGGCTGATTACCCACTATCTCGATGAATACGTCGGCTTCTTTATCCCTGGTGGATACAGCGAGCGAGCGCTCGGGTAACAGATCACCAAGTCGCTTAGCAACCGCGTCATCGGCGTTATAAATGGCCCGCTGAAGGTCAAATTGTGTAAACAGCCTGAGCTTCGCCGCTGCGTAATCATCCTCTGAGCCGTGGTAATCGAGATGGTCGCGAGACAGATTGGTAAAGACCGCGGTATTGATGCAGAGGCCCTGTAATCGACCCTGATCCAGCGCATGTGAAGAGGCCTCCAAAGCCACGTAGTGAACGTTTGCGTCCACCCAGCGCGCTAACTGGCGGTTGATGGAAATAATGTCAGGGGTCGTGTTGGTCGTCTCCAAAACAACGCTATCGGTGCGGGCTCCGAGGGTACCTATACTGCCCGCCTTGTGGCCCAGTAATCGCAACAGCTGACAAACAAAGTCCACCACGGAAGTTTTGCCATTAGTCCCAGTTACCGCGACAACGGACAGGCTGGCACTTGGTCGCTCATAGAATCGCTGGACGATCTGGGGTAGATCAGCTGTCAGACCCTGATAGGAAATTACCCTCTTATCTAAGTGCGCCATGCCACCGGCTTCGGCGAGAACAGCAGAAGCACCTCTCGACAACACGTCGTCAATGAACTGCCTTCCGTCAGCAGCACGGCCCGGCACCGCGACGAAAAGCTCTCCCGAAGACAGTTCTCTGCTATCCAGGGTCATATCGGTCGGCACAACGTCCGCGAGGTGTGGCGGGCAGGCGGGTAGCAAGGCGCCAAGACTCGGTCTTGTTGGGCTGGACAAATTCATGCACCACCGCCGAGGCCGACAAGCTGTGTGCCGGGTTGATCGCTCAGCGGTAAGGCGTTATGTAACCGAAGTACGCCGTCGGTAATGGCTGAATAAATAGGTGCCGCCGCCGCTCCGCCGCCGTAATTATCGCCCTTTGGCTGATCGACAATAATAGCCGTTACGAATCGCGGATTTTCGATTGGTGCAACCCCAACAAAAAGCGCGACATATTGATCGTCCAGATAGCCCGACTCGCCGACCTTGTGCACGGTGCCAGTCTTTCCACCTACGCTGAATCCGTCGACCCTCGCTTTTTGTGCTGTACCCTCGCTGCCCGTGACCCGATTGAGAACCGTCAGCACTTGTTGCGCTATCTCCGGACTGACTACCTGCCGGGACTCAACGGTCTGAGAGTCTGATCTTTTAATCAACGTGAGTGGAACCTGCCGGCCTTGATTGGCGAACACCGTGTAGGCGTGCGCTATTTGTAGCGGTGTTGCCGTCAGGCCATAACCAAACGCAAGGGTAACTTTCTCAATGTCACTCCAGCGGTCACGGCTGGGCAAACTTCCCGAGCGTTCCCCCGGGAAACCAATACTGGAAGGTTCGCCCAAGCCAAAGCGGTGAAAAACATCAAGAATAGGTTCGTGGCCTATCTGCTGGGCAATTTTGGTAACGCCCACTTGGCTCGATTTTTCAATCACCCGGGAGACCGAAATCTCACCGTAATTTCGGGGATCCGGGAGCACCTTTCGCCCGACCCGAATGCGCCCCGGCGAGGTATCGATCAATGAGTCGATCGTGAATGCCCCGGTCTCGAGAGCCGCTACCAACGTCAACGGTTTCATCGTCGAGCCGGGCTCAAACACATCGGTCACCACGCGATTGCGGGTGGCGGCATAGTCGAATCCCTCACGGCTGTTTGGATTGAAAACCGGATGATTGGTCATCGCGAGGATTTCGCCGGTACGCGCATCCAGCGTGACCGCAGCACCGGCGTTTGCCCCGGTTTCCACCATGGCTCGCTGGAGCACGCGATGCTGTAGATATTGCAAACGAAGGTCTATGGACAGCGCCAGCGGTTTGCCTGATTGCGCCTGCTCGATCACGCCAATGTTGCGAATAGCATCTCCATGTAGATCCTTCAGGTAGCGCTTTTTACCTGTCTGTCCACGCAACCAGTCATTGTAGGCAAGCTCGATGCCAGATATGCCCTCCCCATCCACGTTGGTTAAGCCAACCAGCTGCGATGCCACTTCGCCCGCGGGATAAAAGCGTCGATACTCACGCTCCCCACGCACACCGGGAAGTCCCAGGTCAAGAATCGCTCGGGCTTGCTCAGGGGTCTGATGGCGAGCGAGATACATAAACTGCTTATCGGCATACAGCTTTATGCGCTCGCTCAATGTCGAAGCGGAGGCGCCCAGCACTGGAGCCAGACGTTCGATTTGAGCCGGGTCTGTCAGCAACTGCGGATTTGCCCAAATTGAAACAACCGGCGTGCTGACAGCCAAAGGCTGCCCTCGACGGTCGGTCACAAGGCCACGATAGGCGGGGATTTCTGAGGTCCTGATCGCCCGCATCGCTCCCTGTTGTTGGAGAAATCGTGCGCCTCTGTCCTGATCAACCACCTGCAGAATGACCAGCCGTGAAATCAGCATGCCGAATAAGGTCAGTAGACAGAGTACGACTACCGCCAGTCGCCACAGCGTCGGGGAGGTGGCTTTTGCTCGCCCGCGGCTCACCGCAACCCCCCGCCAAGCCCATGCACAACACGCTCCGCGGACAGCGCCGGCGGGCCCATGGCAAGGTCTTCGTGCGCAATGCTGATAACGCGATGCGGACTCGCCAGCGTGCTTTGCTCCAATAAGAGCCGGCTGTAATCCTCCTGTAGCTCCCACTGACCGTATTCAACCAGCTGTTGCCGGGAGTACAGCTCTCTCACCACATGCGATGAATAAACCACCCCGAGCGCAGAGGCCACGGCCGCAACAATTAGACCGGCAATAACAGACCTCGAAGTCATGCAATCCGCTCCGCTACTCGCATAATCGCCGAGCGGGCACGCGGGTTTAAAGCAAGCTCTGCGTCACTGGCACGCACCGGCTTCCCCACCAAGCGAAGCCTCTGACCCCTTTCGGTATCCCGAACTGGAAGCCCGCGGGGCAGCTGTTTGCCACGCGCCTCGTTGCGCATGAACTGCTTAACGATCCGATCCTCCAGTGAATGAAAACTGATCACCACCAGGCGACCCCCGATCGCGAGCAAATCAATGACTGTCGCCAGCAGCTTTTCGAGATCCTCTAACTCCTGGTTAACATGAATTCTTATCGCTTGAAAAACGCGCGTTGCGGGATGCTTGTGCTTCTCCCATGAAGGGTTTGCGGCGGCGACCACACTCGCCAGCTGTGTTGTTGATGCGAAGGGCTCTGCCTCGCGCGCCGAGACAATCGCTGAGGCGATTCGCTTGGCGTAGCGCTCCTCTCCTAATTCGCGAAATACCGCTGTCATTTCTTGCTGGGAGGCGGAATTAACAAAGTCTGCCGCGGTCAGGCCACACCGCGTATCCATTCGCATGTCGAGCGGCCCATCGGACTGAAAGCTGAAGCCTCTCTCACGATTGTCGAGCTGGGGACTGGAAACCCCGAGATCCAGCAATACGCCTGCCAAACCTGAGCCAGCGCGTTCCAGCTCAGCAAAGCTCCCTGACAAAAAGGAGAAGCGCTCGTCTGAATCAAGAAATTGTTGCGCTGCCGCAGCTGCTTCCGGATCTTTATCAAAGGCGACTAGCTTGTCCTTGGTGCTGAGCCCCTCAAGAATCCGGGCGGAGTGTCCCCCTCGACCAAAAGTGCCGTCTACAAAAACCCGCGCTTCCAGTTCTGTTGTTGCCGCCATCAGTGCGTCAACAGCCTCCTCTAAAAGAACCGCCTGATGACCTGCAGCCATCAGAGGGTCAAAGACATCAGTTCTGCTGGGACTTCACCCGTATCGGCCGCCAGGGCAGCATCACGTTCTGCGAGCCACTGTCCCTCGGACCAAAGCTCCAATTTGTTCCCCTGCCCCACCAAAACGAGCTTTTTCTCCAAGTTGGCGTAATCCCGGAGAGACTGGGGCAGCAGCACGCGTCCACTGCCATCAAGCTCCAGCTCCGTGGCATAGCCAAGTACCAATCTCTGGAATCGCTTCACCGCCGGATTTAGCGCTGGCAGCCCTTGAATGTCGGACTCAATTCGCTCCCACTCGGGCAGCGGATAAACCACCAGGCAGGATGCCTGCGTGTCGATGGTGATAACGACCTGTCCATTGCACTGCGAGAGCAATGACTCCCGCTGCCGGGCTGGCACAGCGAGCCGACCCTTAGCATCCATGTTGATGTGCTGGACTCCACGAAACACGCTGCGTTCCCCACTCTCCGCCTGAAAATTCCACGAAAAGACGCAAAAACCCACTTTGCGCCACTTTTTACCACTATACGGTCGCGACGCGGGGTCAGTCAACGCGAATGAGCAAAAAATCTTGCAATTTCAGGCGCTTAGAGCAAGCTAAATGAACACGAGCAGGCTTGAGACATGAGGTTTTATGCCATCAAAATCTCACAGCGAAACAGCTTTTTAAGCACGGCCTAGTAAGTGCCACTTTAACAATTATCGCCAAAGTGAATATAAATCAATTTTCATATTCGAATTTATTTCACTCGACGAAAGGGGTTAGGACCAAGGGAAGCCCCCCGGGACGGGGGGCATAAAGGGAGTCGATCGATAAGCCGGGTTCTGTCGTGGGCGACCATTCATCTGCGACGGATGTCACCATCCGCCTGAAGCGACCTACCCGGATCCGCCGGAGATCACGGCACGAGGATCCCTATTTGGTCTTGCTCCGAGTGGGGTTTACCATCGCCACGCCTGTTGCCAGCCGCGCGGTGCGCTCTTACCGCACCTTTTCACCCTTACCCAAGCAAACGCTCGGGCGGTTTCCTTTCTGCTGCACTTTCCGTAGGCTCGCGCCCCCCAGGTGTTACCTGGCACTCTGATCTCGGGAGCCCGGACTTTCCTCTGCTGGCTGAACCGGCAGCGATCGCCTAATCGACTCAGCCTCGACTCTACCCAATCCGGAGGCTCAGGTATATCCCTGCTCATCCTGCTTTTGGGCCACCAAAGCCTCATAAAGCTCGCGTGCCTTCACGCCGGTGATCTCAGCGGTCAGCGCAGCAGCCTTGCGTGGGGGCAATTCAGCCGCCAACAACGTCAGGATCCGCCGGACTGAAGCGTCAAGAACCTGTGCTGGCGGGGTGAGCGCCGGCCCCAACATCAGCACCAACTCCCCCCGCTGCTGATTGGGGTCGTCGGCAACCCATTGCGATAAATCTTCAAGAGGTTGCCGACTGATCGTTTCAAAGGTTTTCGTTAACTCCCTTGCAAGCACGGCTTCACGACCGACATCCAAGACCGCGACCATGTCCTCCAACGTCGCGACAATGCGATGAGGCGCCTCCAAAAAGATAAGCGTGCCCTCTTGATTGGCAAGGGCTTCTAAACGACGGCGACGCTGGCTTTGCTTCGCGGGGAGAAAACCTTCGAAATAAAAGCGATCCGTCGGCAAGCCGGAAGCGCTCAGCGCTGTAATCACCGAGCAGGCACCGGGAAGCGGGATCACCGGTAGTCCTGCTGCCTGCACGTCCCGCACCAAGTGATAACCCGGATCAGATACCAAAGGCGTCCCAGCGTCACTAATAAGCGCGATTCGCTGTCCCTGCGCCAAGCGCTCCAACAGCTTTTCGGCGACCGTCTCCTTCGAGTGTTCGTGATAGGCTATCGTCGGCGTCGTCACGCCCAGATGCGACAGCAGGTTCTGGCTGTGGCGAGTGTCCTCGGCGGCAATAAGGTCCGCGTGCTTGAGAACTTCGATGGCTCTCAGTGAGATATCCGACAGATTGCCGATTGGCGTCGGTACAATGTACAAACCCGCTTCCAAGAACAGAACTCCGTTTTATACTGCGCTCATGATCGCAAATACTGCTCCGGCTCGCCCCCTCTTTTTTGCCTCTTTGCAGAGTGTGTTGAGGGGCTTTTATTGGCTAGCCGCGACTGCCGTGGTCCTGACCCTGGCTGGCTGTGGCACCGGGGGAGGTCAACGGCCAGCAGCATCCAACACCGCTAGCATCGGCGGTGTTGCGCTACCCGACGCAGCCCAAGACTACAACGATCTCGATATGGTGCTTATTAATCGCATTAAACAGATCGCCCTGCTTGAAGGATCGCTGGCGGCGTCGAGTCTAACCATGACGCTTTCTCTCGAGCAGCGGCTTGACCCAGGCACCGCAGCAATCATCAATTCCCATCTGGCGTGGCTCGATGGACGCCTAACAGAAGCCGATACACAGCTTGATACCGCTGCCACCGTGCTGGGGTCTGACCACCCGGTAGTGGTCAATGAGCAGATTCGTCGGCGAGCCCTCACGGGCCAGTGGCTACAAGCAAGTCAACTTATTTATCAACATAGGGTGCGGGGACAGGGCATGCCCAACCCGGATAGCAGCGTACTCTGGGCCAGCTTGCTACACGTTGATGATCAGGCGTTGCGCCGTGCCTCGGCCTCACCGGGCGATACCGAGTGGCGTGAGTGGTTGGAGCTGAATCTGGCTTACCGTGACGGCAAAGCCGCTGTGGGCAACTGGCTCGACAAGCACCCGGAACACCCCGCCGCAAGCGATCCACCGGCAAATTTGCGCGCCTGGCTCACGACCCCGCAACCGCAGCGGATTGCCGTGCTATTACCCTTAAGTGGCCGGCTTGAGGCCGCGGGGACAGCGGTGTATGACGGTGTTCTGGAAGCATTCTTTGAGACTTACCCAGACCCCAGGGATCGACCCCAGCTCTTTGCGGTGGACACCGAAGGCTACGCGGATACTCTGACCGCTTACCGGGATGCCGAAGTCCGCCAGGCGGATATTGTGATCGGCCCATTAACCAAAACTGACGCCGCACTATTGCGCGACGCGCCCAATCGATCGCTACCTGTCATTGCCCTTAATCGACCTGAGTCCTCTACCGAGCGCGGGCCCGGCAATTGGATTTCACTCAGCCTGGCCCCGGAAGACGAAGCAAGACAGCTTGCGCAAATCGCTTTCGGCAATGGGCAGCGAAGAGCCCTGATTATCCAGCCTAGCTCCGACTGGGGTGGCAGAATGGAGGCAGCTCTCAGCCAACGCTGGCGGGAACTCGGGGGCACTCTCGTTGAAAAACTTATTGTGCAAGCTGAACCGAGTGAATCGGAGCAGATCAGCGAAGCCGTTGGGGCATTCCAGTCAGAGGCGAGAATAAAATCTTTTGAAGACGCCTTCGATGCACCAGTCGAAGCGAGACCTCGCCGACGTCAGGACTTTGATGTCGTGTTTTTGCTCGCACCCGACGTGGCAACAGCGCGAAGATTACGGCCTTTACTGGTTTACCACTACACGGCTGACGTACCCGTATACGCCTCATCGGCCGTCGCCAACAGTGATAAAGGCTCGCAGAATCGGGATCTCAACGAGCTTGTCGTCCTTGAGATACCGGCCCTAGCCTCCGGAGCGAAAATATCACAGGGGTTTAGGCTGAAAGCGCTGGGCAAAGACGCCGTCCAGTTAGTAGATCACTGGTCACAACTCAGCAGCACCGACAGCACTTTCTTGCGCGCTGATACTGGCATTCTCAGCACCACCCAATCGGGCAATATCGAGCGTGAATTGATTCCGGCGGTTTTTGAGGGTGGCTCGCTACAGCCACTTGCCTTACCGTAACGCGACGTTATTGACCTAACACCACTATGACCAACGGTGCGGGAGCTGCTGCTGAGTCAGCGGCTCAACAGTATCTTGAGCGCCGCGGCCTATCGCTCATCACAGGAAATTTCCGAACCCGCGCGGGTGAAATAGATCTTGTTATGCGGCACAACAGCACTCTGGTTTTTGTTGAGGTGCGCCAGCGGACTAACGCCCGCTACGGTGGTGCCGCCGCCTCTGTTACCCCGGTCAAGCAACAGAGAATTCGTCGGACAGCCCTGATGTTTTTGCAGCAAAACCCTTGTTACCGGGATATGCCCTGCCGCTTCGATGTCATCGCCTATTCATCAGCCATCGCTGACACCGATCCCGATTGGTTCGTCAACGCTTTCTGATGCGGGACCGGAGGGTTCAACGTTATACTCCCGTCATGACTAACTTCGACCGAGTTGCCAGTTTTTATCAAAACCACATCGAGCAGATTAGCGTCTCGGTGGACGCGGTCGTGGCTGCGACGTCTGTGGCGGCTGAAGCTGCAGCCGCCACAATTTTTAATGAAAGCAAACTGATCATCTGCGGCTTGGGCCTCGACGCTGCACCCGCAACCTTACTTTCTGAATTACTGCGCAATGGGCTGGCTCATGAGCGACCCGCGCTGCCAACAATAGAGTTAATTAGCCGCTTTTCGACCCCCAAGGAAGGCAGCGTTAACTGGCTCGCCCAGCAACTTACCGTTCTAGGGCAACCCGGGGATATGGCCATTATTTTTGCCTGTGACCTCGATGTCACCGATGCAGAAATCATAGCCAACGCGACCCATAGGCGCTCCATCAAAACATGTTGGCTCGGCGCCGAGGGGCCTGATATTTACTTATCGTTTGACAGTGATGACCCAAAAGTATCCCTGAGCATGGCGCATAGCGCCGCTATTTGTCTTGCCGATCTCATCGAAGTCGCCATGTTTGGCCCAATGGAGGAAACCCTTTGAACAACTTTTTGAGCGCTACCCTAATAATCTTCTCGGCCTTCGCACTGAGCGGCTGCGGTTCTATGATGGCGACCTTTGAATCGGACTCAATCGAAGAAGACCCTGGCGAACGAAGTTTTTCGCAACAGGTAGAGGATGAAAGCATCGAAACAAAGGCCGTGGTCAATATCCATGCCGCTAACGATGCCTTCGATGAGGCGGATTTTCTGGTGGTCTCGTTCAACGGTTATGTCCTGATCGCGGGTGAAGTTGCTAATCAGGCGCTAAAAGATCAGGCCTCCGCCGTTGTAAAAGAAATCCCCGGGGTTCGACGGATTTACAATGAAATGGAAATCGGGCGCCCCTCTGACGTCAAAACCGAAGCCGGTGATGTGTGGATAACGGCACAGGTCAAATCCGTGCTGCTCTTCGACTCAGATACCCCTTCGCTGAGGGTGAAGGTGGTCACCGAGAACAGCGTGGTCTACTTGATGGGCCTCATCACCCCTGAAGAAGCCAAGCGGGTGGCGGCTGAGGCGGCAGGGGTTAAGGGCGTCAAACGGGTCGTACAACTGTTTGAGCTTATTTAACAATCTTGAGTGCCGGCCGCTTGGCGCTTGACGGGCTGGGAGGATCGGACTCGGGGGGCTCGGGATCGGGCGTTGTCGCCGCGTCAAAAACCATTCCCTGTCCATTTTCTCGCGCATAAATACCTAGCACCGCTGAAACCGGTACGTCGATATCTCGGGGCTGACCGCCAAAGCGGCCGTTAAAGCTTATCCGCTCGTTGTCCATCTGCAGGCCGACTACAGCGGAGGGCGAAATATTCAGAACAATTTGGCCGTCCTTGACGTAGCTCTCGGGCACTACCACATACGGAACGGTCGCATCTACGAGTAAATGAGGCGTGCAGTCGTTATCTACAATCCACTCGTAGATTGCTCTGACAATGTATGGCCTGCTTGGAGTCACTGCGCCGGGACGCGATTAGCCGCGCATCTCTTGCTCTTGTACAGAGAGGCTTTCGATAAACGATTCCCGCTTGAACAGACGGTCCATATAAGCCATGAGCGGTTTGGACTGCTTACTGGGCCGGATGTCCACGCCAAGGGTGGGAAGGCGCCAAAGAATTGGGCCAATGCAACAGTCGACCAGAGTAAATTCATCGCTCATAAAGAATGGCTTCTCGACGAAGATCGGAGCAATCGCCAACAAACCTTCGCGCAACTCCTTGGCCGACTTGGAAACCACATTGTCAGACCGCGATGACTGAATGGCATCGACCAGGGAACACCAATCTCGCTCGATTCGATACATCAGCAGGCGACTCTCTGCCCTAGCGACCGGATAAACCGGCAAAAGAGGGGGATGCGGGAAACGCTCATCCAGATATTCCATCATGACCTTGGACTCATAGAGCACAAGCTCTCTGTCCAGCAGCGTTGGCATACTGTTATAGGGATTGACGTCTGCGAGCTCGGCTGGAGCTGCCCCGGATTCAGACTCTACAAGATCGACCGTCACGCCTTTCTCTGCAAGTACTATTCTGACCCTGTGGCTGTAGTGACTGGTGTTATCAGAAAAAAGCGTCATTGATGAGCGCTTTGATACGATGGCTGAAGCATCATCTGTCATGGTCATTCTCGCTCTTATGAGCCCTCATTTTTAGTCACTGCAACGCGCAATGAGTGGTGCCGCCCCCGGCTCAGTGCACATCCTTCCAGTATTCTCGACTCAACAACCACGCAAACACGAAAAAGATCGCTAGAAACAGCATGACGCGCACGCCGATACGCTGGCGCTCGAGCTTCATGGGCTCGGCAGTATACGCCAGAAAATTCACGAGATCGTAAATCGCAGCGTCGTATTCCTCCGGGGTCATCGCGCCCGCGGTAGCGATCTCTAATCCGCCACACGCCCCCTCGTCAGCATGGTCAGCGTCCCCGTGAGCAGGACCAGCGACACATTCCGGCATGCCCTGCAATTCCATCAGGACGTGGGGCATACCTACCTTGGGGAAGACTTTGTTATTAACGCCATAGGGACGAGTGTCATCCCGGTAAAAAGTTCGCAGGTAGGTGTACAGCCACTCAGGTTGGCGCGCACGGGATACCAGAGTCAAATCGGGCGGCGTAGCCCCGAACCAAACCTTGGCGTTGGCTTTATCCATGGCATTATCCATGAGCGATCCGATCTTAATCGTCGGGTCAAACATGAGGTTTGCCTGATAAAGATCCACGGGGATCCCGAGGTCCCGGGCGACCCGGTTGTAACGTGAATACTGCAGTGAATGGCAACCCATGCAGTAATTCATATATACCGAGGCGCCACGCTGAAGCGATGGTTGGTTGCTCGGATCGGTGGTTATGTCATCACAGGGAATGGTGCCACAGTCATAAGCTGACTCTGCACCCACGACCTGCAGGGGAATAACCGTCAACGCACCAATGATCACGAGCGTGGCGACACTTTTAAAGAAACCCATACCGCCGTTCATGGTCACCCGCTCCGGAACCGGCTTGGTTTTATCCATGGTCGACCAAAACGGCATGGCCAGGAAGAAAAGGAAATAGAAAATCGTACAAATCTGCGCAAGAACCGTTCGCTCCGGCGTAGGGCTCTTGACCCCGAGCACACCGAGGATCAGAAAGCTCGCGACAAACGTGACGAGCATGACGCGATTAATCATACCGCGATAGCGCCAGGACTTAACCTCGCAGCGATCGAGCCAAGGCAAGGCGAAGGGGATAGCCACCGAGGCCGCAAAGAATACGAAACCCCAGAACTTATCGGGGACCGCACGCAACACGGAATAAAACGGCGTGAAATACCAAACAGGAGCGATGTGTTCAGGCGTCTTGAGTGCGTTGGCCTGTTCAAAGTTCGCATACTCCAGGAAGTAGCCACTCATCTCCGGCATGAAGAAAATAATGCCGCAGAAAAAGAACAGGAAGACAGCAATACCCTGAACGTCGTGAACCGAGTAGTACGGGTGGAACTTGATCCCGTCAAGCGGCACGCCGTCAGCGCCTTTCTTCTTTTTAATTTCAACCCCATCGGGGTTGTTAGAGCCCACCTCATGCAGCGCAAGAATGTGCAAAACAACCAGAGCAAGCAACACGATTGGCAGTGCCACCACGTGGAGAGCAAAGAAGCGGTTAAGTGTGATGCCTGACAGTAAATAGTCACCGCGGATCCAGGTGACGATATCTTCACCCACTACCGGTATTGCACCAAAGAGCGAGATGATCACCTGGGCACCCCAGTAGGACATCTGCCCCCATGGGAGCACGTAGCCCACGAATGCTTCAGCCATCAGCACAACGAAGATAAGCATGCCGAAAATCCAGATAAGCTCCCGCGGCTTTTTGTACGACCCGTACAAAAGCGCTCGCATCATGTGTAGGTAAACCACCACAAAGAACGCTGAAGCACCGGTAGAGTGCATGTAGCGTAATAGCCAACCGTAGTCGACATCCCGCATGATGTACTCCACGGATGCGAAAGCCTCCTCCGCAGAAGGGGTGTAATTCATGGTGAGCCAGATTCCGGTCAGTAGCTGGTTAACCAACACCAGCAGAGAGAACACACCAAAGAAATACCACATGTTGAAATTTTTAGGCGCGTAATACTCGCCCATATGGGTGTTCCATGCGCGCGTTAGCGGCAGCCGAGCATCAATCCAGCCAACAAAAGAAGTGAGTGCTTTTTGCATTACGCTGCCTCCGCGTCTACGCCAATGACAAGAACGTTGTCCCCTTCAAAGCTGTAGGGAGGAACAATCAAATTTGCTGAAGCTGGCACGCCTTGGTAAACCCTGCCCGCCAAATCAAATTTAGATCCGTGACAGGGACAGAAGAAGCCACCCAACCAGGAGTCACCCCCCAAGTCGGCGGCCCCCACCTCAGGCCTGAATTTAGGCGCACAGCCGAGATGCGTGCACAATCCCACTGCCACGAATAACTCTGGACGAATCGACCGACCCTCTGACGCCACGTAGGCGGGCTGGTCGGACGATGTAGAAGCAGGATCCTTCAAATCGCCATCGAGCTTGGTGAGGTCGGCTACCTGGGCCTCGCTCCGATGCAGCACATACACCGGCTTGCCTCGCCACTCGACCACGACCATCTGGCCGGGCTCCAACTTACTGATGTCTGCCTTCACCGGCGCACCGGCCGCCTTCGCTTTTTCTGACGGATTCCAAGAACCCATGAAGGGCACAGCCACTCCGACAACGCCCGCGACACCGACTGCGGAAGTTGCCGCGGTCAAGAATTTACGACGGGTTTGCTGTGTGTCCTGCTCTGCCGCGGTCTCACCGGGCGCTGAATTGGTGTCACTCATCTGAGTTCTCTCCGGAAAAAAGTCACCACTAACACTCTGCAAAGAACGCGACATAACAGTCGACGCGTCCCTTCAAAACGGACGGAATTTAAGGCGCTGAATAGTAAAGGTCTGGCGCGCTATCGGCAAGCAAAGGACGCCAAAACCGTTGCAACCGGCTGTTTTACTTGGACAAAAAATGCGCGGGCAATACCGAGCACAGATGCCGAAAAGCCGGAAAACGGGCAATAAAAAGCCGGCAGATGCCGGCTTCTCGTCGATCGGGTGACCGTTATCGCTTGCTGAACTGCGGTCTGCGACGTGCTTTTCGTAGACCCACCTTCTTACGCTCAACCTCACGGGCGTCACGGGTGACAAAGCCTTCGGCTCTGAGAGTAGGTCGCAGGGACTCATCGTAGTCCATCAGGGCTCGGGTCAGACCGTGTCTAATAGCGCCGGCCTGGCCGAAGCTACCGCCGCCCTTTACCGTTACCTGTGCATCGAACTTGTCTGATAATTCAGTCAACTCCAGGGGCTGGCGAACGATCATTCGTGCGACTTCGCGTCCAAAATACTCGTCGATGGTCCGGCCGTTGATCGTGATATTGCCGGTTCCTGTGCGAAGGAACACTCTGGCTGTAGAGGTCTTTCGTCGGCCTGTTCCGTAGTAATGCGCCGTTGCCATCAATGACTCCTTAAATACTCAGCGTTTGGGGCTGCTGAGCAGCGTGCGGATGTTCAGGACCCGCGTAAACTTTTAATTTTTTAAACATTGCCCGCCCCAGTGGGTTTCTGGGCAGCATACCTTTGACCGCTCGCTGCAAGACACGCTCTGGCGCCCGATCGATCAGCTTGTCAAAGCTGTAGGACTTGATACCACCCGGGTAACCTGTGTGGTGGTGATACATTTTGTCGGTTTGCTTGTTCCCGGTTACCCGAACCTTTTCACAGTTGACCACAACAATGTAGTCGCCCATATCCATGTGGGGGGTGTATTCGGGCTTGTGCTTGCCGCGCAGCCGGTGAGCGATCTCGGTCGCCAATCGACCCAGGGTCTTGTCTTCGGCGTCGACCACGAACCAATCGTGGTGCACGTCAGCTGCTTTTGCGCTGTAGGTTTTCATCGGGCTAGCCTCTGGGGCCTGCTAAAAGGAGCGCGGATGTTACTGGAACAGGGGGGAGGTTTCAACACCGGTGATGGCGCTTTCCGGTACAATTTCGCCCTCATGGGCGGTGCTCCCGGGCCAGATATTCCCTGGATTGCATTTCCAGAAGCCTGGACACCGTCCGCTGGTACTCAAATTGGAGCCGAGTTCCCTGATAAAGGGCCTCTGGCGCGGCTTCCGCCGTGACGATGACCTTCACGCTTCGATCATAAAATTCGTCAATCAGATTGATAAAGCGCCTGGCCACGTCCTCTTCGCCCCCCCCCATGACCCGAACGCCCTCGAGCAGGACTGTTTGGTAGATGCGCCCCAGCTCGATAAAGTCACTGGCGCTCCGGGGTTTTCGGCACAGCTCATCGAAAGTCACCCACAGAATCCCTTCGACCGCACTCACCGCTCGAACCAGACGATGGTTAATATCAATCTCTGAGGCCTCAGGAGCAATACCATTGGCTAGCGCACTAAAATTGGTCTCGAGGGCTTTGTTTGCGGCTCGATCGAGCGGGGCATGCCATAGCTCGGCCTTTTCCAGCGTTCTCAACCGATAATCAACACCAGAGTCAATATTGACCACACGGGTATATCTTTCTATCAGCGCAATAGCGGGTATGAATCGCGCCCGTTGCAGGCCGTCCTTGTAGAGTTCGGCGGGCTCTATATTTGACGTCGCGACAAGGGTGACACCTCGACCGAACAGTTCCTGCATTAAGCCGCCCAACAACATGGCATCGGCAATGTCACTGACAAAAAACTCGTCGAAACAAATTACTCTCGCTTCTGTACTGATTTTTGCCGCCACCTGCTCGAGAGGGTTTTTCTCACCCGCCAGGCTGGTCAGGTCGTCGTGGACCCGCTGCATGAAACGATGGAAGTGCACCCTGAGCTTGCGCTGAATTGGCAGGGCTTCAAAAAAAGTATCCACAAGATAGGTTTTGCCTCGGCCCACCCCTCCCCAGAAATACAGCCCCTGCTCGGGTTCCCGCGACCGCGCACGCAGTATTTTAATCGGTAACTTGGCGCGGAGCCGCTTGGTCGAGCGCTGTTCATCCCTATCCCGAGCAATCAGCCGTTGATAGAGATCTTCAAGCAGGTCAACCGCCGCCGCCTGCGAGGCGTCCTCAACGAAGCCGTCGCGTTTCAAATCGGCCAAATAACGCTGCTTGGGCGACAAACTTACCTCCGACATACCCAGTGTCCTTATTAACGGGTTACACTCCCTCACTAACCTTCCGGATCAATCAAGGGGAGCACCATGTTCACCACCGCCACTCTCATTGCTACCGCGCTGCTGGCGTTATGTGCAGGTCTGGCAATTGGCTGGGCCATGGGACTGCGCAGAAAAAGCAAACGCGACGTCATCATTGACCTGGAAACCCGCCTCGAGCGAGCGCTTGAGAGCCGCGCAGACTATGAAGCCGAAGTTGCCGAACACTTCGCTCGCACCGCTGAGCTCCTCAACCGCATGACGGAAGATTACCAGCAGGTTTATAGCCACTTGGCCTCGGGCGCCAACAAGCTGTGCGAGGGTGCGATTGACATGCCATCCTCCTCCACTCTCCTGGCTGACAGCTCCGAGGACCTGTCTTCCGAGATCGCCGGCGGCGTACAACCTCTTGATTACGCACCGCGCAAGAGTCCCGATGAGCAGGGTCAATTATCGGAGACTTTTGGCTTGGATAAAACCCGTGGCGAACCCGAAGAAGCACCCCTATCCAGAGCTGGATGAATAACTGAGTTAGCCCGTCCCCGTTTGGTGGACGGCACGGCAATTTAGCAACCCGCAAGGCGCAGGGATTCGCCGCGACAAGCCGCAGATAGCACGTCAGGTTAAAAAGTGTGACTGGGTGGTCCCCAGATCATGCTGGGTTAGGGATATCGATAAAACTGTGACGGCATCCCATTTCAGCGGCCAGCCAGTCACCCACCGCCTGTACGCCAAAGCGCTCTGTAGCGTGGTGACCCGCGGCAATAAAGGCAACGCCCCGTTCCCGCGCGACGTGGATGGTTTGCTCCGACACCACGCCCGTGACAAATAGATCAACCCCAGCATCGGCAGCGGCTTCGATATAGCCTTGACCACCTCCGGTACACCAGGCCACCGTTCGAATATCCTGCTCTCCCTCCACCAAGACCTCGCGATTGAGCACACCCCTAAGCGTCATAGCTATTTGCGACAGCGCGCGAGATTCTGGGAATGAACCCAAAAAGACCGGGAAAGCGATTTCCTCGGATTTCAGCGGTCCAAACCCCTCCAGCCCCATTGCCCGCCCCAAGCCTGCGTTGTTACCAAGTGTCGGATGGCAATCGAGGGGTAAATGGTAGGCAAACAAATTCATATCGGCACAAAGCAGCGATTTGATTCTTTGTCCTTTCATCCCCTTGATACAGGGATCCTCTCCTCGCCAAAAATAGCCGTGGTGGACCAGCAGGGCATCGGCACCGCGGTTCACCGCTTCGTCAATAAGCGCCTGGCAGGCTGTCACGCCTGTAACCACGTGATCAATCTCGGCCTTACCCTCGACCTGCAACCCGTTCGGGCAATAGTCCTGAAACAAATGAGGCTTCAGCAAGCCATCGAGCGCCGTACAGATATCATTTCGATGCGCCATGATCACTCCTTTTCCCATATACAAACCTGCTTCAAGTGAAGATTAACGCCACCAGTCTGTTTTACAATATCCACCTTGGCGAGGGAGAGAGTCGTGAAAGAGTATCTGCAAAGCTTGCTATGGCCGGCGATTGCGGGCGTCCTAGGCGCCTTTATCGTGCTCGATCAATGGGTTCTCAGCCCCGTCAATCAACCGGAGAAGGTCGCGGCCACGCACTCGTATCACGAGGCAGTTGCTCGAGCGACCCCCTCCGTGGTGAACATCTACACGGCAAAGCTAGTCAATAGTCGACGCAATTCAGCCCTCAATGACCCCTTGCTTCGACGATTTCTAGGGCCCACTGCCGGGCGTCAGCGCATTGAACGCTCACTGGGCTCAGGCGTGATTCTGAGCGAGGCGGGCCACATTATCACCAACAATCACGTCATCGCCGAAGCCGACGCCATTCAGGTCTTGCTCCACGATGGTCGCTCGGCAAGTGCCCTGGTGGTTGGGTCAGACCCGGCCACCGATCTTGCTGTCCTGAAAATTGACCTGCCGGGCTTGTATCCCGCCACCCTGGCGAACTCCGACGACGCACGGGTTGGGGATGTTGTCCTCGCGATTGGCAACCCCTACGGATTCGGTCATTCCGTGAGTCAGGGCATCATCTCTGGGGTTGGGCGATCCGGGCTGCAGCTGTCTGACTATGAGGACTATATCCAGACCGATGCCAGCATTTATTTAGGTAATTCCGGGGGCGCGCTGATTGACACTGAGGGCAAGCTCGTCGGAATCAACACCCTGATTTATACCGCCGGTGGGGAGGCCGCAGGGACCAGCGGGATCGGCATAAATTTGGCCACGCCCGTCAATCTCGCCCAATTCGTTATGGGGGATCTGATCGACTATGGCACGGTCGTTCGCGGATGGCTCGGAGTGAGCGTGGAACTTCTTCAGATGAATAGCGCCGCGGGACAAAGCGATCAAGCTCTGGTGGTTTCCGGCATCGCCGAGGGCGGTCCCGCAGCCCGGGCAGGTCTCGAAGTGGGAGATATCATCGCCGCGATTAATGGCAGTCGAGTTAACGATGGACGCCTAACCATGCATCAAATCGCCAGGCTGCGCCCTGGCGAACAAATCACAATCGACGTGAACCGCGACGCTGGCTCGGTGCAGCTGACCGCTATTGTAGGTACTCGCCCCACATCCTAAGCGCAGGGCTAAAGGCCTTTATTTTTTGCAGCGTAGTTCAGCGCTACGGGCATGAGCCGTGAGGGATTCACCGCGAGCGAGTGCTGATGCCATCTCACCCAGCACGGCGGCCCCACTCGCTGAACACTGGATGACTGAACTTCTCTTCTGAAAGTCATAAACCCCAAGGGGCGATGAAAATCGTGCTGTCGAGGATGTCGGCAATACGTGATTCGGACCGGCACAGTAATCACCAAGACTTTCACAGGTATTTGACCCCACAAAAATGGCCCCTGCCACAAGGATCCGGTCGAGGTAGCCCTCGGCCCCCTCCAGCGCTAGCTCGAGGTGCTCCGGGCCAATGGTATTGCTCAGCGTGAATGCGTCATCCAAGGAATCGACCTGAATCAGCGCACCCCGATTACACAAGGACGCGGCGATAATGTCGGCGCGCTCCATTTGCGTCAGCTGCGCTTCTATCGCCGCCTCCACACGGTCCAAATAGTCGGCGTCTTCGGCGATTAATATGGCTTGCGCCTGCTCATCGTGCTCGGCCTGGGAAAACAAGTCCATCGCCATCCATTCAGGATCTGCACTGCCATCGGCGATGATCAGAATTTCCGAGGGACCCGCGACCATATCGATGCCAACAATGCCAAAAACTTGCCGCTTGGCCTCGGCGACATAGCGGTTACCCGGCCCTACAATCTTGTCAACGGGCGCAACACTCTCGGTGCCAAAAGCCAGCGCCGCAACAGCTTGCGCGCCACCGACTGTGTAGACCCGAGTCACGCCGGCAAGCGCCGCCGCCGCCAATACCAGAGCGCTGAGCTCGCCCTGGGGCGCGGGGACCACCATCACGATTTCCTCAACCCCCGCGACCTTGGCGGGTATCCCGTTCATGAGTACCGATGAGGGGTAGCTGGCTTTCCCACCGGGCACATACAAACCCACCCTCTTCATGGGAAGGACACGCTGTCCTAGGTAGTTACCCAAGGCGTCGGTGAAACCCCAGTCCGCAGCGACTTGATGGCGATGGTAGTCCTCAATCCGTGCAGCAGCCGCTTTCAACGGCTCAGCTATTTTCGGATCAAGGGTATCGAGGGCAGCTTCCAGTTCCGGCCGCTCAATCACCAGCGCCGAAAAGTCGCTTACCGAATAACCATCAAGTGAGGCGGTGTAACTGACAAGGGCCGAATCACCTTCAGCGCGGACCCGCTCGATGATATCTCTGACCGCGGCCGACAGCCCATTGTCGCGCTCCTCAGGCCTCTGCAACAGCAGCGCTAAAGTATCAGCGAATTCCTGATCCCGGGCATAAAGCCGTTTTATCACTCCCGCCATGCTAGTTGACCACCCGTCAGCCGATTGCGTCTTTGAGGGCGCTGATAATGTCGGTGAGCAACGTGTGTCGAGTTCGCATGGCCGCTTTGTTTACAACAAAACGGGTGCTGACATCGGCGATGTGCTCAAGCGGCACCAAGCCATTGGCCCGAAGCGTGTTACCGGTATCTACGATATCCACAATTTCATCCGCCAGATTCATTAGCGGCGCCAGTTCCATCGCGCCGTAGAGTGGTATCACATCAGCCTGAATCCCTTTCGCCGCATAGTGCGCGCGAGCAATGTTGACGAACTTAGTCGCCACCCTGAGTCGAGAGCCCAGATGTTGGCTAGCTGAAAATCCGGCCGTCTGCAGGGAGCAGCGCGCAATGCCCAGATCCAAGGGCTCGTACAAGCCTTGAGCACCGTGCTCAAGGAGCATGTCTTTACCGACGACACCTGCATCGGCGGCGCCTTGCTGGACGTAGGTAATTACATCGGAGCCCCGTAACACCACGAAGCGCACGTCGGGTCGGTTGGCCTCAAAAATAAGCCGGCGGCTGGTTCTGGGGTCCTCAACGGGCTCGAGCCCACAACGCGCCAGCAAGGGAAGAGTCTCGTCGAGAATTCTTCCCTTGGTCAGGGCGATGGTCAGGGGCTGAACTGCTGATTCCGTAGTCATAAGACAAGTTTAGCTGGGAAGCCGCCGAATATCGGCACCCAACTGCTGCAATTTTTCCTCAATGCACTCATATCCGCGATCGATGTGGTAAATGCGGTCCACCAGCGTTTCACCACCCGCCACTAATCCCGCTATCACTAGACTTGCCGACGCTCTGAGGTCAGACGCCATTACCGGTGCACCCGTGAGGCGCTCTCGACCCGCTACTATCGCCGTGTTGCCTTCAATCAAAATATCCGCGCCCATCCGATTCATTTCGTGGGTCTGGATGAGCCTGTTTTCAAATACCGTTTCAGTGACTCGACCAATACCCTCTGCAATCGT
>CBFHQV010000021.1:0-36085 GCA_965658055.1 Luminiphilus sp.
GCGCCTGTAAACAATGCCCTCACCTGTCCTTCACCAGGCGCCAGGATCTCCTCCGCCAAGGCGGCCACCGGTAGCTCTCGATCGAACTCCGGAAGGTCTCTGACCCGGCTGCGATGGCGCCCAAAGCCGCCGGGGCCCGTACCCAATACCTGATCAACCGCTGGCAGGGTAAATAAGCTCCCACCTTCACGATCGAGATTTCCGGTCATGATGTTGATTACTTGGATAGCCCATTGGCACAAGGCGCCAAAGCGCTGAGTCGAAACACCCATCCTGCCGTAGCAAATACCCCTTTCGGCAGCAGCCATGTCGACCGCCATTTGCTCGATGACGGAGGCGTCCAACCCCGTCACGGCGGAAGCCCATTCAGCCGTAAAGGGCGTGACGGCCGAAATCACCTCGTCGAGCCCCTCAACACAGGCCTCAAGATGACCGAGAGTGATGCGCTTGTCTCGGGCAATCAGGTGGATGATTGCCAGCAGAAGCGCCACATCTGTACCCGGGATGATGGCGTGGTAGTCAGTGGCTATTTCAGCCGTTTCGGTGCGCCGCGGATCTACCACCACCAACTTACCCCCCCGCCCTGTCAGCGCTTTGATACGGTTTTTTACGTCAGGCACCGTCCAGATACTGCCATTGGATGCGACCGGGTTTGCGCCCAGCATCAAAAAGTAATCGCAGCGGTCGATATCGGGTATTGGAAACAGCAGCTTGTGGCCAAAGAGCCACAGTGAGACCAAATGATGGGGTAGCTGATCGACCGAAGTCGCCGAGTAACGATTGCGGGTGCGGATATGCCTAAACAGACTGTTCTGGTGGGTCAGCATGCCGTAGTTGTGGACCGAGGGATTACCAAAATAAGCGCCTACGGCATCAACGCCATGTTCGCGAATCGTGCGGACTAGTCCTTGCGCCGCCAAATCCAGCGCTTCTTCCCACTCGATTTCGACGTGGCGATAAACACCCGGCTGCTCCCTAACCCGCCTGACCGGCTTTCGCAATCTGTCGGGATCGGTATGAATATCCTGAAGCGCCACCGCCTTGGGACAAATGTGGCCGCGGCTCAAGGGATCGTCGGGGTCGCCCTTTATCGACAGAATCTGCTCTCCTCGGGTCTCGATGACCAGACCGCAAATAGCCTCGCACAAATGGCAGGCGCGATAATGTCGCTGCACCTCGTGACCCGGTGTCTGTTGTGTCATAGTGGTTCTCTCTTTTTGCGTGGTGAAACGAAGCGCCGTGCCAGTTACGAGCCTACCTGCCAATACCCATCGACACCAGTGTTTGTGGTGGGACTCATTGAGGACTTCTCCCGAACCTTTACCCGCGTTGGCGGGCGATGTGGCCTGTGATGTCGGCATCGTCGGCGGTGGCTTCAGCGGACTTTGGAGCGCAATCTGGCTCAAGACCTTGATACCCGATCTGTCCGTGGTAGTGCTCGAGCAACACCGATGTGGATTTGGCGCCTCGGGCCGAAATGGGGGCTGGCTCATGGGGAGCGCGGAAGGAATGGCCTCTTGGACCGACGCCGCAGGGGTTTTACCCGTCGACCTGCGAGAAACGATCACGGGCCTTGTCTCTGAGGTCAAAAACCAGCTGGATCGTTTCGATATTGACTGTGATTTTGCCCACGGGGGTGGCGTACTGGCGGCGGCACGCTATCCCCAGCAAGAAAAACGAGCAACCGCTTTTCTCCAGCATCTTCGCGGGCTAGGATTTTCAGAAAACGACTATCGATGGCTCGATGCCACCCAGGCGCGCAGACTGGTGAATGTCAGTAGTTGCTCGGGCGCAGTGTTCACACCTCACATTGCCAGTGTTCACCCGCTGAAGTTAGTCCTCGGCCTCAAGCGCGCAGCACTATCACTGGGAGTGACAATCCACGAAAACAGCGGCGTGCGTGAAATACGCACTGGCGAGCTGCGCACCGATACCGGATTACTTCGCGCGGAAACCATTATGCTGGCTACAGAGGGTTACTCGAGTCGACTCATCCAAAATCCCGTAGCCACGCTGCCGGTCCAAAGCGGCGTCGTGGCGACCGAACCGCTTACCTCCTCCCAGTGGGCGGCGCTGGGCTTCGAAGGCCGACCGGTGTTTGCCGACTTCAGCCGCTTCTCCACTTATCTTCAACGCACCGCCGATCATCGCCTAGTTGTCGGGGCGCGAGGAAGTTACCCTTGGGGCGGCAAACCGACATCAGATTTTGGCTTACAGCCCGCTGAACAGCAGGCTCGAATCGAGCTGGCCACACAGCTTTTTCCATCGCTGAAAGAGGTAACTTTTACCCATCACTGGGGCGGCTCGGTGGGGGTGACCCGCGCCATGCGGCCCGAGGTAATCGTCGATACCGACCGCCGGGCGATCTGCCTTGGGGGCTATATTGGCGAGGGCGTCGGGGCCAGTTTTCTGATGGCCAGAACCGCCGCCGAACATGTCGCGGGCCTCCAAACTCCCCGGACCAATGCCCCTTGGCTAAAGATCTGCCCACTCGAAAATCGACCATCGTGGCCACCAGAACCCCTTCCCTGGCTGGGCATCAACGCCCTGCGAGGGCTTCTGGATCTGGAAGATCGGTGGTGCCGACTCCGTCATCGGACCCGCTTTTGAGCGGTAAGCATGCGCCGTACCCATCGTTGCCATGCCTGCCAGTGAGTTGCCAAAAAGCGTGGCATCACAGGCTAGCCCTTAACAGCGTCGCACCACCCATGAGGCGAACGCGACTTGATGCCGGAGGATGGATCCTCCTGATGTAAGTACCGTTGGGCCGTTACAAGCTATCCGCGGCTGGCCGAAATGACCGGCCATTACCCTGTAAAATCGCTTACCATAAGGCTGTGTCAGAGCACTCAACACTACCACTTGTCGACAATTGCGAGATGACAGACGAGCCATGAGCAAACGATCAATCACAAGATCCATGAAGAATTGGTTTATTCGCCATCGGATCAAACCGATTACGGCCTTGCGTGCCATTCGTCAGCTGCTAAAGGACCCTGACGATACCGGGCAAGTCTTCAAAATCATCGAGGCGTTGAAAGGCGATAGCATCTTTGCGGCCGTCGACAAGCTCCGCGAGCTTCCCGATGGCATGCGACTCCTCGCGGAAAAACCTGACATCAAGTCGTTACTCAATGATCGTGACGCGCTGGTAGCGATGCCCGAGGGCAGTATCGGACGGGCCTACTACGATTTTGTTCATGTCGAGGGGCTCTCCGCGGATGGGCTGGTTGCATCGAGTGAGGAGGCACCGCGCTACGATACGCTGCTCGGGCCAGACGAGCGCTGGTTTGCAGACCGGTTGCGCGACATTCATGACCTTCAGCACGTGATGACAGGCTATGGGCGTGATCCCATTGGCGAAATTAGTTTGCTCTCGTTTATGGTCACCCAGGTTTATAACAGAGGCATACGGTTCATCATTTTCATGGGCAGTCGAAAGTTCCAGAAGGAGCATCCCGATCTGGACATCAAAGCACTGGTTGCTGAGGGCAGGCTGATTGGTGAACAGGCCGCCTGGATGCCCTCAATTCGCTGGGAAGATCGTCTGCATGAGCCTCTGAGCGCAGTACGCGCGGAGCTCGGCTTTAAAGCGCCCGCTGGCTACCAGTCGATCCAAAACGCCGCGCCCTACCAGATGGCGGTGGCGTAACCCCCTGCATTTTCGAGTCAGGTATAACTGACGATTCGGCTTTCCCCTATCTGGCACTACGCAGGGTCTTGCTCCTTTTAAATCTCCCCAAAAACAGCTAGGGTGATCTGGGTTGGGTCAATCAGAGATCGCTATGGCAAAACATAACCCCTACCGCCCCTATTCTCCCAACGCAGAATTCAAAGCGCTGTTGGGAAGTTATAACGGCAATACCGTAAACGGTCTTGGCGAGACGGCGCCGAGGGCGCCATCAATGGTGTGGTGGACCCCTGATATGGCTGACGCGGATTTTGGCGAAGCGCAGATGTGGTTTTACCAACAGGAAAAGCCAGACGAAGAAATGACGCAGCTTCGACATCAGCGCCACCAAGCAGTGGCAGCCCCCCTGCCTGCTGTAGCCCCAGAACGCCGCCGGCTAAACCCTGAAGAACTCGCAAAAGGTCTGCAGCAATTTGTCGATAGCGGGGACTGCGAAATGACCGGGGCCACGCCGTTACAGCCGGAATGGGTATTTGACCATGAGGCAACCGATCTTCCCAATATCGTCATCTTAGGTGTGCAGCACGACTACGACGAGCTGAAGCACGTTCCAGAGTTGCAGGGCGGAAAGGACGTCACCCGCCAATACTTGCGCGCTGCGATTGCATCAAAGAAGGTCGCCTCCTGGCTGCGGGAATGCGGCTACCAGGCGGACGCTGTGACGGGCCCCATGACAGGAAAAATTTTAATGATCCCGCCAGCCATAGCCTGTGGGTTCGGCGAGCTGGGGAAACACGGATCGATTATTAACCCGGAATTTGGATCGGCCTTTCGGCTATCCGCCGTGCTCACGGACGCCCCTTTTCAAGCGACGCCGCCACGCGAATTCGGTATCGATGATTTCTGCAGTCGCTGCCGCGTGTGTGAAAATGCCTGTCCGCCTGAAGCGATCGCCCCGGTAAAGCAGATGGTCCGAGGAGTTGAGAAATGGTATGTCGACTTCGACAAATGCATCCCCTTCTTCGCCGAAACCTCAGGATGCGCAATTTGCATTGCCGTTTGTCCGTGGTCACTGCCAGGCGTGGGTGAGAACCTCTCCGAAAAGCTGGCACGCCGAGCGGCAAGGCTGGGACGTAAGGACTAGGTAACACTTTCCACTCGACAAGATTAGGGGCAGTCAGATGCCGCCCCGCAGGCGTTCACCTTTAATCTTTTACAAACCTTGGCGCACTTCGTCCCGAGCTTGCTGAATAACCGGAAGCAGTGCCTCTAATGACGCTTGATGTTTGCGCCACTTATGCAAAGAAACCGAATTAACTGGTGACCTAACCTGATCAACGCTCGCCGTCGTTACGGCTCTCGTATTTTTTTCGGGATACAGGCACGCGTCGCTCCATTCAAGACCAACAAAATCAACGACCTTTCTAGCCAGACTTGAAAAGTTACCAACCAACTCTTCGTAGTCGATGGTGAGCATTTGGTGCCCGATAATTGGCGCCCACGTTTCCACCAGTGCTTGGTACACCCCATAGTACCGAGCCCAGCCCTCAATCGAAAAAGCCAGTTGTGGCTGGCGAAAGTGCTGCTTGATGCATGAGTAAAGCGTTGCCATTGGATCTCGACGCACATGAATAATCCGCGCGCGGGGAAAAATGAGCGAGATATACGGTAACAACCCAAAGTTTCCGGGGAGCTTGTCGGTCACTCTCACTATTTCACTTGGCTGCGGATCAAATTGGCTAAGGTAAAAACCCCCCGCTTGTCGCCAGACATCAGAGTCGAGCGAGTTAATTGATTCAATCATCGTACCAACCGGGGGACTCGCTCGCTTAACAAGGTTTGCCATCGTTGCGGGCCAATGCTGCGTCTCGCCGGCACCTGCAACCTGCGGATGGGCCGTCAAAAATTGCTCGGTCAGACTTGTACCAGAGCGAGGCACCCCAACGATGAACACCGGCCGCTCAGACGAGTGGCCTCGACCAGAGAACAACTCTAGATAATTGGGTTGAATGTCCTTGATGACAGCCTTCGCCCCCTTGATCAGCCTACCGGTATCCATTCCTCCCATGGAGGCGTCGGCGGCATTGGCGAGGGCGTATTCATCGAACGCCTCTGAATCGCGACCCCCATCCTCAAGAAGGCGGGCTTTTGCATAGTGAAAGCTCACTTTCCCAGTGGGCGTTCCCACTGCAGAGAGCTCTATCTCCTGAAGCTTCTTCAGCCCGCCAGCGATCTCGCCAGCCCCCATGGCTATCAGAGCAAAAATTGTTGGCGAATGGGTGGAGTCCAACGAAAGCACGGATTGAAAGGTCTGGATCGCCTCAGACGTATTACCGAGGATCCGAAGCACCCGCGCGCGATGAAAAAGAACATCGACCGACTCCGGCCAACGTTTGATGGCGGCATCAAGCAAATCACGTTGTTCGATGAAGTTGCCTTCACGATCTAATTGGACTGCCGCTGCAAGCACATCGTCTGGAGATTGATAATTCATTTGTGGAAGTTTTGATGAATCGAGCCGAGCTTAACAGAATAGGCGCCTCGCGGAGAGACCAGCGCTTAGTCAAAGCCGGAAGCTTGCGTGCCTTACTGCAAATGAAGTGGCGGAGCGGACGGGACTCGAACCCGCGACCCCCGGCGTGACAGGCCGGTATTCTAACCAACTGAACTACCGCTCCAGGTAGACGGCACAGCGTGCCGGTTGTGTTTGGACCAATCTCCTGAGGGAGTTGGTGGGTGATGACGGGATCGAACCGCCGACCCTCTGCTTGTAAGGCAGATGCTCTCCCAGCTGAGCTAATCACCCCAAACTAGAGCGGCGCATTATAAGTCGCGAGACCGCCCTGTCAACGGCCCCTCGAATGTTTTTCCCATACCTGCCCCAGAAGCGGTAAACTCTCGCGCCGACGCGCCCGGTCAGCTCTCTATTACAGAGCCGATAGCGTGCGGTAGAGGCGATCCAACCGAGAGTGACAACCATGGAACTTTACAAAGACTTTCGTTTTGAGGCGGCCCATCGGCTTCCCAACGTCCCAGAGGGCCATAAGTGTGCGAGATTACATGGGCACTCATTTTTTGTGCGCCTAACGATTACGGGTGAAGTCGACCCTCACACCGGCTGGTTAATGGACTTCGATGACATCAAGGATGCCTTTAACCCCCTCCTCGAGCAGCTCGATCATCACTACCTCAACGAGGTGCCGGGCCTTGAAAACCCTACCAGCGAACTCCTGGCTAAATGGATTTGGGAGCGTCTGAAACCAGCCCTCCCGGAGCTTGCCAGCGTCGAAATCCGAGAAACCTGCACCGTGGGGTGCACTTACCGCGGTGACTAGTCTGCGAGGGCGGTAATCGATCCTTGTTTTGACGTCCAGGCGCAAAAAATTTAGACGGAATTTAAAAGCACTTAAACAAAAATCTTGCAAATTTTTTGTCCCGCCCTATTGACCACTTACACGCTGTTATGCACACGTCGATCGGCGTAGCTCTCAGAATGCAAATTTACCCGCGGTAAGTGAAATCCGACTCACGTAGTCTCTATAAGCTATTGTTTTTATTGTTAATAAAGGTATTGGTTATTTTTTAACCAATTTGTAACAAGCACTTTATTTATAGACTCAAAAGCTGCGTTGAACAAAATACCCACTAAATTATCCACAGCTTCTGTGGATGAAAGTTACCTATTATTGATGCCGATTGCTGCCGCACTGGGATCGTTGGCCTTAAAACATTGCCATGGGTGTCACAACAAAAATTCTTTTACCAACCGATTGAATTCAACCGGTTTCTCGGCATGCAGCCAGTGGCCAACCCCGCCAAGGGTTTCGATCCGAA
Source organism: Luminiphilus sp. (assembly GCA_965658055.1). Taxonomy (GTDB): domain Bacteria; phylum Pseudomonadota; class Gammaproteobacteria; order Pseudomonadales; family Halieaceae; genus Luminiphilus. Next base: position 7,466 of record CBFHQV010000021.1, read on the forward strand.
AATGGGCGAACAGCGCCTCCACCGCAATAATATGGGCCTCGCTGACATAGGCAGAAAGCTCACCTCTGATAAAAAGGGCCTTCCCATCAAAGGGATAGTCGGCCTGCAACCCCTTAAGCAGTTCTGGATAGGCCGCCCGTAGCCCTTCGTGATTCAATCGCCACCGCCAACTTTCCTGCCCCTCTCGCATCAGGCTAAGCAGCAAAAACTGCACGACTTCTGGCTCGGTGATCGTCTGGGCCAACAACGTGGCGGCCTCCTGACGGGTTTTGCACTGTGCGCCGGCGACCGCCGACAGCCCCTCAAACACCCCGTGGTGACTGGGTTGGTATTCGACTGGCGCAATATCGGCAACAACTAACCGATCTACCAGCGCGGGCTGGGACAACGCCAACTGCATGGCGACTTTCCCTCCGAGGGAATGGCCGACAACATGTGCCCTGGGAATATCGCGGGAGTGCATCCAGGCCGATACCGCAGCGGCGTAGGCGTCGATGGAAGGTTTTTTGCACCAAGAAGAATGACCATGATCCGGTAGGTCCGGGCTATGCACCCTGAATTCATCTTGCAGTGCCCGGGCAATACTGCCAAGGTTGCTGCCCTGGCCAAACAGGCCGTGTAGGAGCACTACATCGGGCCCGTCACCGAGCACACTGTCGTGCAGCCCATTGTTCATCACTCCCCCCTCCTCTGATAGCATGTGCCAATCGATCATTAAGGAATTTAAGTATGACCCGGCCAGCGATCCATCGCCTTCCCCGCTTCCCACGTACGTTTGGCACTTGCTGCGGCGCCCTGCTAGCGGCATTCCTGTTTCTCGCGGGGTGTGCCACTGGCGGTGACTACAATCCTACAACCAACGCCAACCAAATCAACCAGGCCGCGCTCGACAAGGGAGCGCCCAAGACGATTGTGATTGCCAGCGTCAATATCGGCACGCCATCGCGCAATTACATTGAAAAGTCGGAACCCATGGTCGATGGCCGCGTGGCCGCCTATCTGCGGGATCATGGCTATAAAATTTTGCCCCAGCGGGAATTCTCGCAGCGCTGGGAAAATGCCAAGCTTATTTATGGCGACCCGATTGACCCCACCACTGGGCGTCTTAACACCAAATCGTTTATCCAGATCATTCAATCGATTCGCGACGACATGCGGGACAAGACCGACGTGGAAGGGTTTTTATTCACCGATCTTATGGAGCACGATGCAGTGGTATCAGGTGGCATGGATCATGTCGCCCGCTTTAACGGTGTGACCCGAAAGCCCTCACTGAAAGGACCCGGTGATGGCGTCTCAGCGGATTTTGACTGGGGGGCACCGGTCTCAGCGGTATCGCTTCAGGTGAGCCTGTACAACATGGATCTTGATCAAGTCTTTATGGGGCTCGGAGGAATCGATCTTACCGATGCGATTGATACCCGCTCGGGTACCGGCTTTGTCCGTCGTAAAGATGTGCTGGAAAACGAGGACTTTATTGATGAGGGGATTGCGCTGGCACTGCACCCGTTAATCCCTATGGCTAACTGGCCCGGCAGCGACCCCAACGCCAAGTAGCAAAACTCAGGTGAGCTGACATCGGCGGGGCCACTAAGTCCCGATTCAGCCCAGCACCTCGAGGCCACGCTCGATACACCACATAGCACTGGCGATACCCAGCACCGCCACGGGTAGCTGTACCCAGGATGCTGAATACGCAGGCGACAGGCGCCGCGCCAAAAACCCCAACCCGAGCAGCACCGCAATAAAAGCGAGCTGCCCAGCCTCTATGCCAATATTGAAAAACAAAAGTGCCAGCGGCACATTTGCCTGTGGCAGCCCCGTATCGGCCAGCGCTCCGGCAAAGCCCATGCCGTGAAGCAGTCCAAAGCCACCCGCCAACCACCAGGGGTGTCGCCACAACTTTGACTGCCCCCTTTCGCGGGTGAGCTCAATCGCCAGCACAAAAATAGAAAACGCGATAAGAAATTCGATAAGCGCAACCGGGTAGTCAAAGACCCCTAACGTCACCATCGCCAAGGTCACGCTGTGCCCAGCCGTAAACGCGGTAATAGTCCAAATCAGCCGGGTGCCTCCCCCAACTAACAGCAGCAGACCCAGCACAAACAGCAGATGATCAATGCCCGCCCAGATGTGTTCTGCCCCCAACACCGTATAACGACCAATGACTTGACGAGAATTGGGCTCTCTTGGCACTCGGAAGGAAGTGGCCTCAGGATTGAGCACAGCTTGATGGGACACACCCTCCAGCAATGAGATATTGAGCATCACCGAGCTTTGATTCTCGGGTATACCCCTAACAGCGATGACCCTCTCGATCAGCCCGTCTTCGCAGCGTACCCGGCGTTGCTGCAGCTTGCCGGTACCCTCTTGTATCCACGGAGATATTTCCTCGTTACGACAATTTTCGGGCAACACAGGTTCGAGCGCTACGTCGCTCGCAGATTGAATAGGTGTTTTCCAAGTAACCGCAAAGTTGTCTTCTGTCATCTGCTGAATTTGCAAAAGCGACGGAGCGAAGCGATGCGCCTGTACATCGAAGGCGCTCAAAGCGGCAATTAATAGCAACCAAACCCTCATTGGCGACGCACCTCATAGCGGGTCATCATGGCCCGAACAGCGGCGTCGAGCGCTTCCTGCTCTCGTGCGGTTTTAAGATCCCAACGAAGCTGATCAACAACCTCATCAAACTGTTGAGGTCGTTCCCCCTCGTAGTTTTGGAGGTAAATCAGATGCTGGCCAAATACCGAGGCCACGACACCGATCCAAGACGGGGAAACTGCGCCCTGCTCTACCCGTAACCTTAACGCGTCGGTGAATTCACTCCCGAACCGGGAATCCACCTCACCCCATCGTACTTGCATAAAGTCAAAGCCAGACAGGAAGGCGGTGCCGTATTGCAACGCTACTTGCGGCGACAATCCTTCAGAGCGAACAAGCGCCAAAATCTCTGCTGCCTGGTCACTCGAAACATCCCGCAAAAAAACATGGCTAAAACTGACGCGGGCCGGCGCCACAAACTCATTTTGACGGCGCGTATAAGCTTCACGCAAATCGCTTTCGGTCATTGTTTTCTGAGACACGCCGGCAGTAATAAGTTGGCTCATTACTTGCACGATTCGCCTTCGTATAACCTCATCGGTCAGATGTTGATTCAGGGCCATAGCGCGCTCGACCAACTCAGCGTCCGTCGCATCACTCGCTGGGTCCAGAAAGCGCATGTTGCGTATCAAGCGTTGCTCGATGGTGGGGTCACGCTCGTGAAGCCCGAGTTTAAGCCCTTCCATGAACAACAGCTCATCCTGAAGCTCCATGTCGATGAAGCGATCCATATCCTCGCGGGCTGGCGCTCTCCCCGTCAGCTGAGAAAAGCTCTTTGCCACCAAATCAAGCCGCGCCGTACTCGGGGGACCCAGAGTCGGCATCGGTTCAGGAAAGAGCCAGGCAAGCGCAAGGTGCAAGAGCAAACCCAGCACCAAGAAATGGACCCAAACAGGGCCCGGTAGGAAGCGTTTGGTAAAAAACACAGGCAGAGAGTTAGTCATTAAACTTTGGAGCGCGCTTCTCCATGGTTGCCGTCATAGCCTCCTGCACCTCAAGCTTACTCATCATCGATGCATTCCAGAGCGCCACGTACTCCAATCCCTCCTCAACGGAATGATCACGGGTGAAGGTAATCACCTGCTTGGTACCACGCATCGCAAGCGGTGCTTTCGAGGCAATCGTCTGTGCGATCTCCCTCACCCCCGCCATCATGGCATCGCGGTCGGGGTAAACCGCGTTGATAAAGCCCGCGCCTCTTGCCTCTTCCGCCGACATATTGCGACCGGTATACGCCAATTCCCGCACTAGACCCTCCGGCATGAGGGCCGGCAGATTCTGCAGGGTGCCCACGTCTGCAACAATCCCGATATCAATCTCCTTGACGCAAAATTTGGCGCTCGCCTCGCTGTAGCGCATGTCGGCGTAGCAGACCATATCGATACCAGCACCGACGCAAGCACCGTGAATGGCCGCCAACACCGGCTTCCGGCATGCCTGCAAGGACTGAAGGTTGCGCTGGAGTCCGCGTACATGCGCGACAAACTGTTCCGCAACAATCGCTGGGTCGGGGTGCTCGGCATGGATTGCGCCAAACATGCTCAAATCAATGCCCGCGCAGAAATGCTTACCCTCCCCGCTCAAAACAACCACGCGTACCTCCGGCGTCGCGTCAGCCCACTCAAAGGCCTGCTGCAACTCAACCCACATCTCTGCGCTTAGTGCGTTGGCACTGCTTGGACGGTTGAGGCAAATATCCAACACATGCCCATCAAGGCAAAGCGCTAATGTTGAATACTGCGGTACCTGTGCCATAACGGCTATCTCCTGAGTGCGTATAAACCCGATAAGGTTGATTCAGACGTTGGCTCCCTGCCTGGGAATGCCGCTATGAGCGGTGCGCGATCATCTGAGATCAGATATCTGCGTACGGTGACGACTGCCCGCAAACGGACAAACCGGCAACCGGCCAAGCACATGCGCGACAGCATAAAGCAACGCAGCGAATCATTGAACAATCGCCGGGTATCTAATAATGACTCAGATACGTTGCGATCGACTCCTCGGGAAGCGGCTTGGGGTCACCGTCGCGGGTGCCGATGTACAAAAAACCCATAATTTCATCGCTGGACGCACCCCCTAATTCCCGAATCACAGCGGGTTCACGCGCGTAACTGCCGGTTCGCCAAACGGCGCCGAAACCGAGCGCCTCCGCCGCCAACAGCATTGCGTGCAGCGCGCAGGCTGCGGAAGCTGCTTGCTCTATCCGCGGCACCTTTGGGTGACTCTGAGGCGTGAGAAAACCCACAAGGACCAGTGGTGCTCGCAACGGCGCATTGCGGGCTTTGGCCAGCTCCGCTTCCGTGGCTTCAGGCTTTGACATCAGCAAAGTGCGTTCGAAAACGCCCCCCAGTGCTTCGCGGCGAGCGCCGCTCACCGCCACAAAGCGCCAAGGCCGCAACCGTCCATGGTCGGGTGCTCGCAGACCCGCCAATAAAATATGGTCTAGCTCATCCTTTGACGGACCCGGTTCGGTCAGGCGCGGATGAGAATTACGCAATTGGAGCGCCTTAAGGAGAGACATAAGCCTGCACGGGGTAGTTCATTCGACGAGAAGCATAAGCAACCCATTGATCGAATACCAGCACCGGATTGGGATTATGCTCAGGGTATCAGTCAGCGGTCTGCCCATTCAGCCAGTCGGCTGGCAGATCCGGCGCCAGGGGTATCACCCGTCCTGACATGCGCAGATCGGTGCGGCTAACCTCTACATCTTCGTCGGTTAAAACGCCTTGGTTAAACCGGTAAGTCGGCGTCCAGGTTCCCGCCAGACGCGTGCTTTCAATCTCCTGTCTCGCCCGCTCCGTCTGCTCGTGGGCGCTTGCCCAAGCGGTGTGTGCGCCCTGACCGTAATGCCGGCGCACCAGCTCTTGGGTGACGCTTGGGCTCAACAAGGTCGCCGTCGCGTTGTTGCCGCCAAACCCTTTGCTGTTGATAAGGGCATAGGCGGGCTGTTCACAGGTCTCGGTCTGAAGCGGAAACATCAAGCGCTCGGTAGCCACGTCGTCGGCGATGGCACCAATGGTGTTAATACCCGGTAAAACCCCTGTCTCCCATACCCCGAGCATCGCCGACAACTGATCCCCCGCTGCGGCTCCCAACGAATGGCCAATAAAGCTCTTGATGGCCCCGACAGACCAAGCTTCAACCCCGAAGGCCTGTGCCACCCGAGACAGGATGGTCGACTCAGTCACTCTGTTTTGGGGGGTCCCGGTGCCGTGGGCCTGCACCATACCGCCACGTTGAAAACGCTGTTCGCCCAATATTGCCGCTGCGACCGATGCGGCTTTCGCAACCGTGATGTAATTGCCGGCACCCGGTCCGCTAATCGATTTTTTAGCACCGTCTGCACTCACCGCAACATCAGGTACCGCAGCAAGCATGGGTGCACCCATCTCCATCGCCAAGGCATCATCGAACAGCACCACAACCTGCGCAGATTCCGCCATAGTGAAGCCACAATTGTCTCCAAAAGGTCGGCAGGCGTTACGCCAATTCGGCATGTCGTCAGCGCTCAAGCCGTCGAGTGCCCGCAACCCTTTATCGGTGGCCAGTGCGCCCATGGCTGCATAGCCCTCCATCACCTCGGGGACTATCGGCGCCTCGGCAGCGCCGATGATCGCGACCCGAGCCCGACCTGCTCTGATGTCTTGAACCGCGAGTTGGAGGTTGTAGAGAAAGGTGGCGCAAGCTCCCAGTGCGGGTCCGGTGTTGCCCATCGAGCGAAGCACGTAAGCACTGATGAAGTCGCCTGCCATTTCGGCAAAACCAAAGGGACATTGCTTTGACGTCACTCGCTTGCCCAGGGCGCGGCCTCGCAACATCCCGCCTGAGCCCTCCTCATCAAGCTGACCCATCGCGCTGCTGACGTAAACGCTGATGGCATCGGGGGCGACCCGTGCGGCAATGTCTTCCCAGGACAGCCCGAGGTCGGCAAGCGCATCCGAGGCGGCATAGATACCCATTTGTAACGCTCTTGGGTGACTTCGCGACGGATACAATTCCCCGGGGTGAAACCCGGTTGGCAACTGCCCGGCCGCGCCAACGTCAAAAGCCCGGGTTCCCGGAAGTAAAAGCTCCGCGTTTTGGGGCAGCGTCACACGAGTGCGTCGATCATCGACCAGCGAGGGCGCCAAATCCGGCGACACACCACTCATTACCTGGGTTGCAGACATTGTGGCACTGATGGACCCCTCGAGATTTATCCGCCTCGCCCATGGGAGTGCGTCAGGAGAGAAGTGGTTGGATTCAATGGCTCTAATAAGCGTACCCGCATCCTGTTGCTGCGCCTCACTCACCCCCATCAGGTTGGACAAGGCACTACGCGTATTACGCTGATCTACTTGAGAGAGTTGCCCGATCACCAGGCGTTTAAAACCATGGCGGTGAGAGGTTCGTCCCGCACTGTTAATGCCGCCGGCGGCCACGAGGATGGGAAGATGTAACATGATGAACGCTCTCTCAGTGGACTTTAGGGTGAGCGCGCCGCGCAAAGGCCCGGTGCTATCAGGCCGCCAAGTGTAGTGACGGCGGCGGCCTATTTTATGCTTAAATAGCCATTTAATATGCTTTTTAGGCCGGTCTCATGAGAAACTCTCGACGAAGTCCAGATGTCCACAGCGACAGCCTAAGGGTTGCTGCGCTGGCGCATCCGCGGATGTTGGCGACTTCCATATCACTGCCTCTAGAGATTCTACGGGCAGCGGCGGAGTCGAGCCCGTCGCGAGCGCGGTCAAAGGTGGTAATTCAGATCGCCGCCAAAAAGGCCGGCCTGCTGGAGTTGGTCGATGGGCTAAAGCTACAGACCGCGAGTCATAAACAGTTCGTATTACCCGATGTGCTGATCATACCCGCCATTTGGCGCAATCCACGCTGGGTCCTCCACCACGAAGCCTGGCAGCTGGAGGTTATAAAAGCCTGCGTGGACCACGGTAGCTGGGTGGCCTGCGTAGGCTCGGGCAGTTTCCTGCTTGCTGCAGCAGGGGCGCTGGATCATAAAGAAGCCACCACTCACTGGCACTGGTTTGATAAGTTCAAACAGCTGTTCCCATCGGTCCGTCTCCGACGCGACCAGCTAATTACGCAGGCAGGCCGCATTTTTTGCGTCGGTTCCGTAAACTCGGTGGCCGACTTGATGGTGTATCTGTGCGCTCAGCTGTTCTCCCCCGCGACAGCTCGACAGATTGAAAACCAATTTTCCCCCGAGATCCGAAGACGATTCGCCCCGCACGAGCTCGGTCGCGGAGGCGACTCACACGCAGATGAAAAAATACTCGACGCGCAGTTGATGCTCGCCAACCAATTGGACCAACCCCTGAACCTCTCCGCACTGGCAGCCGCGTCCGGGCTATCAGTCCGCAACTTGAATCGGCGCTTTAAACAAGCGTCGGGTATGTCACCGGGCACCTACCTCACCCAGCGCCGCATCGAAGAAGCGCGCAGTTTATTAATGGAAACCAACTTGCCGGTCGCAGAAGTAGGCTGGCAAGTCGGTTACCGTGATCCGTCCCGGTTTGCCCAGCACTTTAAGCGTCATGCGGGAGTAAATCCGCGTCAGTATCGAGAAGCCGTAAGGGGCAAACGTTTTGAATTACCCGAACTGGATTCCCCGGCGTCTACTCCGAAACACCCACGCTAAGGGCATCAGATGGTCCTCGCATTGCTGATGGCACTCTCATTGCTGATGGCACTCTCATTGAGGCGTAGTTACCCCTGAGGAGACTACGTTGTCGGCATCACCTCCATGCAAGCTCGCTCATGCTCACAGCTACCTCATAGAGAGTAATCCGTGAAGTGACTATCGGCTCTCGATATGGCTAAATGCGCGGCCTAAGGTCAGCCTCCGGAGGGGTGTCAAACAGTGTCAAAAGATATTTTTATGGTATCGGGAGCGAGAACCCCAATGGGGGGCCTGCTGGGCGATCTTGCGGATATGGCCGCGACGGAGCTTGGCAGCGTGTCTATCCGCGCCGCCCTCGAGCAAGGCGCAGTGACTCCTGATGCCATCGACGAAGTATTTATGGGCTGCGTCTTACCGGCAGGGCTAAAGCAATGCCCCGCGAGACAAGCCATGATTGGCGCGGGTATTCCGACCAGCACCGGCGCCGTCACCGTGAATAAAGCCTGTGGGAGCGGTATGCAAGCCGCTATCTATGGCATCGACAGTCTCCGCGCCGGGACCAATACGATGGTGATAGCTGGCGGACTCGAGAGTATGACCAATGCGCCGCAGTTGCTTTTATCCGGTCGTCGCGGTGTCCGACTGGGGCATGGCACCACCTACGATCACATGTTTCTCGATGGCCTTGAAGACGCCTACACCGGCGGCGCTATGGGTGCTTTCGCACAGCAAACTGCCGATGAACATGGGTTGACCCGTGAAGACATGGACGCCTTTGCCATCGAAAGTCTGAGCCGCGCCAAACGCGCTATTGAGGATGGACTGCTGACGACAGAAATCGCTCCGGTAACAGTGAAAACCCGAAAAGGCGAGCACATCGTCATCCACGACGAGCAGCCACTAAAAGGTAACCCCGAGAAAATCCCTTCCCTGAGACCGGCGTTCGCCAAAGAGGGAACAATCACCGCCGCCAACTCCAGCTCGATATCAGACGGCGCCAGCGCCCTCTGTCTCGCCTCGGCCGATGCGGTCGCCAGCCACGGGTTGAAACCCTTGGCGCGTATCGTCGATCACGCCAGGTTTAGTCGCGCGCCAAGCGAGTTCACGCTGGCGCCCGTCGGCGCTATTCAGCAGTTGCTTGAGAAAACCGGATGGCAAATTGACGATGTCGATCTGTGGGAAATCAACGAAGCGTTTGCCATGGTAACGATGCTCGCGATGCGGGAGTTTGATCTCCCCCATGACAGAGTTAACGTTCATGGTGGAGCGTGTGCGCAGGGTCACCCCATCGGCTCAACCGGGTCGCGCATTATGGTGACCCTCGCACATGCCTTGGCGCGTTATGGTAAGCGTCGCGGCATCGCCGCTCTGTGTATTGGGGGCGGCGAAGCCACCGCCGTCGCCATCGAGCGCGTGTAATCAGCTTATGGCTCTAGCATCAATCCCCGACATTATTGATGACATCCGCGCCGGTAAAATGGTGGTGCTCATGGATGATGAGGATCGCGAGAACGAGGGCGACCTTATCATCGCCGCCGAGAAGGTGACGCCAGAAATCATTAATTTTATGGCCACTGAAGCCTGCGGTTTAATCTGCATGCCGATCACACCCGAGCGAGCGCGCTTATTGCGTATCCCGCTAATGGTTCGTGATAACCGATCACAGCACGAGACAAACTTCACGATCTCAATCGATGCCACCGAACAGATCGCCCCGGGCGTCAGCGCTCGACAGCGATCGCACACCATCTTAAAGGCGATTGCCGAAGACGCGGGCCCCGCCGACATTCGTCAGCCCGGTCACATATTCCCGCTAGTAGCAAAACCCGGCGGCGTGCTGCGACGTGCGGGTCATACTGAAGCAGGCGTAGACCTCGCGAGGATGGCGGGTTGTGCACCCGCCGCGGTGATCGTGGAGATTATGAACCCCGATGGCACCATGGCGCGCCGACCAGAATTGGAACGTTTTGCCGCTCAGCACGATTTAAAGATGGGCACAATCGCCGACCTTATCGAATACCGATCACTTCACGAGCATTCAATCTCGCCCATGGAGGTGCACCAAATCACCACCGAATGGGGTGAGTTCACCCTGCACACGTTTCGTGACGATATTGACGATGTTACCCACTTAGCGCTGCAACGAGGCACCATCGCGCCTGATACGCCTATCCCGGTGAGGGTCCAACCCATCAGTCTGCTGCGCGATGTTATCGGGAATCAGCTACCTGACACCGAGGCAGGCTGGTCTTATCGCTCGGCGATGTCGTATTTGGCTACCCACAATAGCGGCGTGGTAGTGCTGATAGGTCAACATCACTCCGCAGATCAAACGCTAAATGAGATCAATCACTTTCTGGGTGCCAAGACACAGCCGGCCCAGCCTCAGAATTATCGACTTATTGGCACCGGTGCGCAGATACTCCGCCACTTAGGGGTAAGCAAGATGAACCTCCTTTCTGCGCCCATTCGCTTCAATGCGCTGTCAGGATTTAACCTCGAAGTGTGCGAATTCATCTCGCACCCTGACTAATCCTAGGCGTTGAACCGCACAAGATCCTCGAGAGGAGCCCGGTCAGTGATCGCGTTATTGGCCGGATCTTCCTCATCCGGATAACCAAAAGACAAGCCAAAGAGCAGTTTTTGATCCTCCGGGATGTTCAGCGCCGGCTTGATTACATGCGCCATAAAACCCAGCGCGGTTTGGGGACAGGACCCGAGACCATGGGCCGTGATACCCAGCATGACGGTCTGTGCAAACATCCCCAAATCGCACGCCTCGCGCAGTCCGAATTCATCTGGCAGCGTAAAAAACGCAACGGCAGGTGCATTGAAGAAGCTGAAATTTCGAAGGAACCAGGTTTGTCGTTTAGCCTTTTCTTCCCTTGGGATACCCAGTGCGTCATAAAGCGCGGTCGCTGAGGCATATTGTCGCTCTCTGTAGACCCCTTCGTATTTTCCGTCATAGGGATAATCTAGAGACATGTCTCCCGCCGCGAATCTTCGAGGCAGTTCAGCGCGAAGTGCTTCCAACGCCAGCCCGGTGGCGATGTGTACGAACCAGGGCTGGGTGTTGCAGTTGCTGGGGGCGCGCAAAGCATCCGAAAATATTCTTCGAATAAGGTCCTCGGACAGTGGCTCTGAGCGAAAACCTCTAATGGAGCGCCGCTCGGTGGCGATTTGGGAAAAAATATCAGCACGATTTGTCAAACCAACCACTCCTTAATAAACGCTCCCGCCGACAGTCCTTTTGCCGTACCCCGACCGGGATGTTTAAACACTTAATGCTCCCATCCACGTGTCACAAACACAGGCGATATCGACCTGCTGCCCTAGACGACGCGAACCGCTAGACCAGCTCATGAGAACTTTTTGGGTAGCAACACAAAAAGCACAATACCCGCAACAGCGGTAACAAGCGCAAGCACTGAAAACACCTTTAGCAACAAAGTACCAATCGTATCGCGATCATCGTAGTCCATGATGTGCAACGACCAAAGAAAATCCCACCAGCGCCAGGCGGTATTTCTGATAGCCACCACCTCGCCACTGCTTGCATGCAAATAGGCGACCGTCGACGCATCTGAAGAAGAGTAAACCCTCCAAAGAGGAAGCGGCCTGCCGCGGTACTCCGCAGCGAGAGGCCCAGAATCAACCCATTCGGCGGTATCGGGCGCCAAGTCGGTACGCAGTGATCCCACCGCGAGCGCTTGGTCTCGAGTAAGCGCAGGCAATGGGTCGCCTGACAGGGATAGCCACTTGATATCAGCATCGTGAGGACGCACCTCCAGCACCCACTCACCCGGCAACCGAGGAATAATACGCAGACCGCTAATCTCCCCAGCTTCAAGTGTTAGGCTCGCTGGCTGAAAGTACTGGCCATCGATCGGAATGACGCGCCCTTCCCCTCGCACGTAGTTGATATCAACAAACGCAAAAAAAACACCGCTGGCAGTCCAAGCGAGCAACTGTAAAGCGGTGATAACTGCCAACCAGCGGTGCCAGCGCCTGAAAGCTCGCTGCTGTTTCATGTTTTCTTTTGGCGGCTCACTGTGGAATAGTTCTTTAAGATGATCGAGAGCATACTTGTTTTGATAAAGTTGCTCCAGCTCTCGCAATCAGGGAAGATCAAACAACAGTGGGGCTCTGCTGACGAGGCGTCACCTAGAGGGGGTATAGTGGCAAAGTGGTTGAGCACGCTACGCGGGCGAAAACATCTCGAGAACGCTCATCTTCCGCTTCATACTGTCGCGCTCAATAAGATATGTGACCGTGTATTCGTTTACGTGGGCGCACTGTTTTTTATGGTTGCCGTCATGGTACTGGTTGCCAGCCAAAACCGCGAGGTATCACCCCCCCCCGTTGTACTAACCTTGACTCCATTTGCAGTCCTCTGCCTAACGCTGAGGGTCGTCCGCTGGCCCTGGACGCAGCAATCACGCCGAGTCATCGCACAGCTCTTGTGGTCAATTGGCCTTCTCATCGGTGTAGCATCGGGAAATATTGGCGCGATGTATCTCATCAACGCTCTGCCAGCCACCCTGACCGCGGTTTTAATGTTTAATTTTCGAGTAGCGGCGCTTCAACTGCTTGTCATGATCAGCATCATCATCGGCGCGCTCTCACTTCGACATCTTGGCGTATTAGATCCCATCGAGCCGCGGGGCTTTTTACTTGCGACGCGATCGGGATGGGCTCTTGGCGTCTGCTATTTACTGGTTATTAGCACCATGATGATGGACCTGCTCGCACTTTTTGTGCGCGAGGTGGTAGCGCAAAAAACACGCCTCGACCTTTTGCTTTCAGCGATAGAGGAAGCACCTGACGCCTTCGTGGTGTGGGATGAGAACGATCAGCTGGTCATGTGCAACGAGAAATACCGCAACATCGACTCCGCCCTGGCGCCCCATTTAGTCCCTGGTGTCACTTTCGAAGAAACGCTGCGCGCAGGTATAAAACACGGTCTGTACCCCGAATCCCACGGTAACGAGGAAGCGTGGATCGCACAACGCTTGGCGAGCCACCGAGAAGACCAAAGCATGCGGATTGTTCGATTCGGCACCAACCGCTGGGTGCGCGTCCAGGAGTCGCGGACCTCGCTGGGCTATTTAGCCGGCTTTCGAAGTGACGTTACAGAAATGAAAAATTCCGAAGAACTCCTGAAGGCAACGCTTAATGAGGTCAATCAGGCGATTATTACCTTCACAGAAGATGGGGAAGTCGTATCACTAAACAGCGCCGCTCTTTCCACGTTTGAGCATGATGATCAAGCCGTTATAGAGAAGATTGAGGTGTTCTTATCCGCCGATGACTTTCACCGAATAGCCACAACTGACTTTGCGCATACCCAGCCAGCGGAATCGCGCCGTAACGGTTTTTCCTATTCACTGCCATTGCGGAAGCGATTGTCGGGGTGGTTCAATGCCCGCGTAAAAATCATCGAACTAGAGCCAACCAACCAGCGGGTTTTCATGGCGGTTATAACCGATGTATCTCAAGAAATAGCATACCAGAATCGCATCGCCGCCTTGGGCGCAGCGGTGGAGCAGCTAAACGCCGGCATTGCATTGTTTAACGAGAATGACTCCCTTATCTACAGCAATGACAAGCTACAATCCCTCATCCAGCTTCACGATGGTAGTGACATAATGGGAATGCATTACGCGACTTTTGCGCGACATATTGCGAGCCACTCATCAATCTCACACCTGAGCGGGAATGGCTCGTCAGCTTTTAGAGGCATTCTTAGCTTTTTTTATGCACCCCAAAAACCTATAGAACTTCAAACCAATGATGATAAAACGCTGCGTCTAGAGGGGCAGAAGCTGGTTGGCGCGCATTCCATATTCATCTTCTCCGATATTACTGAGATGCAGCATCAACGCGCTCAACTCGAACAGGCGACCAAGCTTGCAACCCTAGGCGAAATGGCCACGGGCATTGCGCATGAGATTAACCAGCCACTCCATGCGGTCAAGCTTATGGCAGAAAATATTCGGCGGGGCATGGAAATCAACAGCGAAAAAACCCAAGGGCGAGTCGCCGACAAGATGCAACAAATCATCGCTCAGATTGATCGGGCTGCAACGATCACAACCCATATGCGAAAATCTGCTCGAAATGCCACTGAGGAAGATTTATTTTCTGAAATCCCCGACACAGTCGCCGGGTGTCAAACCATGCTGGCATCCCGCATGCGCCTCGAGGACATTGAGTGGCTGGTAGCGTGCGAAGAACCACTGCCTCCAGCCGCAATTCATCCGCTGCGTCTCGAACAGGTACTACTTAACCTCATGGGCAATGCCATAGACGCCATTGCGTCAACGAAGGCTGATCAGAAGTGGATCAGGGTGGAAGCGCATCAAGGAGAGCGCGATACTGTATCGCTGAGCATTGAGGACTCAGCGGGCGGCATACCTGAAAATGTCATACAGCGAATATTTGAACCCTTTTTTACCACCAAAGAAGTCGGCAAGGGAACCGGGCTCGGGCTCTCCATCTCTTACAATATCATCAAGGATTCGGGCGGAGAGCTCACCGTCGAAAACACGCAGCATGGGGCGCGCTTTACTATCGAGCTGCCTAGCACCCAAACAGCACTTCGTACCCAAGCTTCCTGAGACGCGGCACCTCAATCGCAGGACAACGGTCAACTACCAGAGGCATGCCCGCGCTGAGGACCCTTTCCTCCGCCTGCGGATGGCGCACCTCTAGTTGCGTCCAAAGCGCCCCAACACCTACCGGAAGCAACTCCTCGACCAAGGCCGGCAAATGCTCGCTCGCCCTGAAGACATCGACCAAATCTATGGTTTCGCTGATGTCAGCCAAACAAGAAACCACCTCTCTATCCAGTATTTTTTGACCTGCTAGCTTCGGATTGACGGGGATGGCATGGACACCCTGCTTACACCAAAATTCAAAAACACCATAGCTCGCTCGCGTTTTAGTCGCACTAACTCCAACAACAGCAACCGTCTTGACTGATGCAAATAAGGCGAGTAACTCGCCATCTGTTTCGATACGCATCTTATGAGTCGGACCAGGTTGGTTCCCGCTTTTCGATAAAAGCTCGACGCCCCTCAACGCCATCTTCTGTCGCAGTTAATGCGTCACGCATGACACGATTGGCATGAGCAAAGGCCTCGTCCAGGGGCATTTCAACCTGCGTGTAGAAGGCCACCTTGCCATCGCGAATGCTTTGGGGAGATCGCGATGCAATTTTTTCCGCAAGCGCTTGGGTCTCAGGTCGCAGATCCTCAGGTGAAACATGCCTATTGATTAAGCCGAAATTGACTGCGTCCTCGGCAGAAAACATATCGCCCGTAAGCGCCATTTCCATCGCGTGCTTGCGCGACAGGTTGCGCCCTATGCCCACCAACGGCGTCGTACAAAAGGCGCCTATGTTGACGCCGGGCGTGCAAAATCGGGCATCGGATGCCGCGATGGCAAGGTCGCAGGCGGACACGAGCTGGCATCCAGCCGCCGTCGCGGTGCCCTGCACGCAGGCAATTACTGGCTTGGGTGCCCTCACAATGCCGGTCATCATGGCGGCACAGTGTGCGAGGATATTCTCAATTCGACCCGCGAAATCCTCCTGCCCTTCGTCAGCTCCCCGCTCCATCTCTTTCAAATCGTGGCCCGCACTGAATACGGGGCCTTCCGCGGAAATCACGATCACCCGGACACTGCTATTGATATAGGCAGACTCCAAGGCACTGGTTAAGGCCTGGATCATGGCAAGAGAGAGCGGGTTTCGCTGGTCGGGGCGGTTGAGACACAGCCAGCCGACCCCGTCAGCTTGCGTTGTTGCTACCATCGGTGAGGACATAGGGCTCAATGTTTCCAATGCTCAGTGAGCGGGTTCAATAGTGTCCTGATAATAACCCAGTACAACAACCGCTGTAGGAAAGTGACTTATACTGCAAGCCTAGCACTTTCCTGCATTCACAATCGTCACAGTCATGACCAACCGCCACTACGATCCCACACCACCACTTCCCAGTGAATATCGGGAAGCCCGTGCGCGCGCTGCCCGGCCCCGCGATGCCGCCACGCTCATTGTCGTGCGATACCGGGAAACCCCCGAAATACTGATGGGCAGGCGAGCCGCGTCACACAAGTTCATGCCCAACAAGTTCGTCTTTCCCGGCGGTCGGCTCGATGTGGCTGACCAGCGCTTAAACCTCAAGACCTCACTGGCACCCGAGGTATTGAATCGACTCAGAAAGCACACCAAGGCAACGACCACTGATCAAAAGCTAACGGGGCTTGCCCTCGCAGCCATCAGGGAAACCTTTGAGGAGACGGGCTTGGTGATTGGGAAGCCTGTCAGCACCCCACTCGCAAGCAAAAACACCAGTTGGGCGCGCTATTTTTCACACAGCGTGGCTCCCCCGCTGGAGCAACTCGATTTTGTTGCGCGGGCAATTACCCCCACCTATCGGGTTCGACGCTTCGACACGCGGTTTTTTATGACCGATGATGAGTCGATCTATAAAAATCAAGACGGTTTTGCGAAAGCGAGCGGTGAGCTTGAAGAACTCTGCTGGATTCCACTGCCGCAAACCCGGGAACTTGATCTTCCAGGTGTTACTCGATGGGTCATCGATGAAGTCGGCCATCGGATTACCCTCAATGCTCGGGAGCGTCATCGCCACTCAACACCGTTTATCCAATTTGTGCGCGGTAACACGTTGGAAAAATTGCTGTAGTAGCTTACTGGCCATCCACTGCAATCAAAAATCCTCCCGATCCACCGCTCCAATAACGTGATACACCGGATAACGCAGCGATCTGCGCAGCATGAGATTTCGCGCGCTTTTCTGTTACCCTCTTCGCCGTCAATTTCTATCTGCAGCCTCTTAACCAAGGAACAACGAACATGAGCTTACAGGGCAAAACCCTCTTTATTAGCGGCGCCAGCCGCGGTATCGGCCTCGCTATCGCTAAACGCGCTGCACAGGATGGCGCGAATGTGGCAATAGCCGCCAAGACCGCGGAACCACATCCTAAACTGCCGGGAACCATCTATACCGCGGCAGACGAAATTAATGAAGCCGGGGGTAAAGCACTCCCTATTCTGTGCGATATCCGCTTCGAGGATCAGGTTCAGGCGGCCGTAAAACAAACCGTCGACGCCTTTGGCGGACTCGACATCTGCGTCAACAACGCCAGCGCGATTAGCCCAACGGCCACGCTTGACACCGAGATGAAGCGCTATGATTTGATGAATGAAATAAACACCCGCGGGACGTTTCTCGTCTCAAAAACCTGTATCCCCCATCTGAAGCAAAGTGACAACGCGCACATTCTGAATCTCGCCCCACCGCTTGATATGGATGCTAAGTGGTTTGCGCCCCATGTGGCCTATACGATTGCCAAGATGGGCATGAGCCTCTGCACCCTGGGTATGAGCAAAGAGCTCGCACCTGACAATATCGCTGTCAACTCGCTCTGGCCCCTGACCGCCATCGATACGGCGGCCATTCGCAATGTGCTGGGTGACGATGAGATGGTGAAAGGCTGTCGTTTGGTATCCATCATGGCCGATGCTGCCTACGCCATCCTGTGTCGTGATGCTGGCAGCTGCACCGGCAATTTCTACATCGATGAGGAAGTCCTGCGCGAAGCGGGCGTGACAGATTTTGAGCAATACGCAGTCGAACCAGGAGCCACCCTGTTTCGAGACTTTTTTGTGCCGGACAACATCGCTGATGCCATGCCCACGAAAACGCTGAGCGCCTATTAGCCAGCCACTCGATGCCCTGCGTTCCGTATTTTTGCTGAAGAACCGCCGCCGTCAGTTGTGTATCATGGCATTTTTCATGTAGCGCCAGCTTTACGGGCTGGTATGAGCTGAGGATATAGATGACCAACGCATCTCCAGATGTGGTTGTGGCTGCGCTCTACCGTTTTGCCACCCTGCCCGACTTTGAAGCACTCAGGGACCCCCTATACGAACTCATGATTGAACATGAGGTGCGGGGCACGCTGTTGCTGGCAAAAGAAGGCATTAATGGCACCATTGCAGGCTCCCGCCAAGGGATTGACCGGATTATGGGTTGGCTCAAAAGCGACTCCCGGTTCGCCGATCTGGAGGCTAAGGAGTCCTACGTTGACACTCCACCCTTCTACCGAACCAAGGTCAAGCTAAAAAAAGAAATTGTGACCATGGGGGTTGAGGGCATCGATCCTAACGACATCGTGGGCACTTATGTCGAGCCCGCTGACTGGAACGCCCTGATTGCCGACCCCGAGGTGCTTGTGCTGGACACGCGCAATAAATACGAGGTCGATATTGGTTCGTTCGAAAATGCTATCAACCCGGAAACAGAATCCTTCCGGGAATTACCTGCTTACGTTGAAAAGCATTTAGACCCCGTAAAACACAAGAAGGTAGCCATGTTTTGTACGGGCGGCATTCGCTGTGAGAAGTCCACCGCATTCCTCAAACAGCAGGGGTTCAGTGAGGTCTATCACTTGAAAGGCGGCATCCTGAAATATTTGGAGGAGGTACCGGAAACGGAGAGCAAATGGCGTGGTGAGTGCTTTGTTTTTGACAACCGCGTCACGGTCAATCACCAATTGGAGAAGGGCCAGTACGATCAGTGCCATGCCTGCCGGCGACCGATCACCGAAGATGACAAGCTGAGTCCTCACTACAAGAAGGGGGTCAGCTGCCACCACTGCTATCAGAGCCACTCAGTGCAGCAAAGGCAGCGCTATCAAGAGCGCGAGCGCCAAATCGAGCTCGCCAAGCGGCGGGGTGAAGCCCATATGGGGCACTCCGTGGCGCAAACCATTGCCGAGAAAAAGACCATCAAACAGCAAGCAAAGAATTTGCAACGCAAAGCTGATCAGAAACAGTGAGCTAGGCTCGGCCGCTCTCGGCCATCCATGGCCTCCGCGGCAGACCAACATTAGGCTCGGCCGCTCTCGGCCATCCATGGCCTCCGCGGCAGACCAACATCCTGTTGGCCATCGACCGCCTTCGGCGGTTCTCACCCGGTCTCAATCCGCAAACAAAAAACCCCCACGCTTGCGCGTGAGGGTTGGTTGTTTGGTGGAGCTAGGCGGGATCGAACCGCCGACCTCAACACTGCCAGTGTTGCGCTCTCCCAGCTGAGCTATAGCCCCACAAGTCTTGTCTGGGACGACAAGGGATGCGCATGCTATGCAGATCATCCCCTCGTGTCAACTTTCACGGGCTCCGCCAACCAACAGGTGTTTTTCCGCCGAATGAGCGTATCCTTACCCCTGTAAACCAACAATGAGCCTGCAATCAGGCCCTGGGAGCGAACATGTACTCACGCGTATTACTTGTACTATCGGGAGCCGTTTTTCTGGGCTACGGCGTCTTATCCTGGATAAACCCCGAACTGCCCGCTGAATATGCGGGACTCTTTATTGCAACCCACGATGGCTATGCAGAAATGGCCTCAGTCTATGGCGGCTTGCAGAGTGGGTTTGGCGCCATCCTGATCGCCTCGGGCTTTTTAAAGCCCTACGAGCGCGCTGGCGTATGGCTGATTCTGATCTGCGTGGGCGCGGTCGCGGTCGCTCGGGGCAGCGTGGCGCTTGGAGATCTTGACTCCAGCTTCCAGGTGGCCAACAGCTCTTTGGGTATCGACATGAGCTCGAGCTTCACTGCCTACACCTGGGGTGCTTTGGCTTTCGAGACTTTTGTCGCGCTCTGGGCGGGTCTCGCCCTGCTAGCAACTCGCAAAAAATAGGCCCTTCGGTCACGTCCCAGTTTCGACGACTAAGCCGAATCGTTTTCCGTGGCTGGTCCATTCACGCTGCAGACGACAGGCGGTCGAGCCTTGAGACCGCAAACAGCCTAGTCGAGCGCGGCGTACTCTTTCTCGAGCCGCTTGGCGGCTTTCTTGGAAACGCCCCCCAACACGTCGATCCCATGCCTCAATCGGGCTCGGGTAATGTCCGCGCCGAGAATCGACATGGAATCCGGCATAGAATAGGCTGCGTTACTGCCGGCGATGGCAATAAACAAGGGCGCAAACAAATCCTTCGGTTTTAGCGCCATGCTAGCCGCGAGGGATTTCAAGCAATCAAACAGTGCACCTCGCTCCCAATTTTGCTGTGCCTCCAAACGCCACAACACGAATTGCAATCGCCTAACAGTCTCCTCCGAAGACTCCGTTAGGTCCGAAAAAGATGCCTCTGTGACGGCCACTTCCCCCGACAACAAATACGCGGACAATGGAATGAGATCCGAGAGCACCTCCATCCGGCCCTGGGCATGAGGCAGGATTTGCATCAGCTTGTCTTTATTCAATGCCCAATCGCGAAGGCGCTGGGCAAGTGACTCAAGATCCAGATCCTCCCGGATCCACAGCCCATTCAACCACTTGAGTTTCTCGGTGTCGAAAATTGGCCCGCCCAAGGATACGCGGGAAATATCAAACGCTGACTCCATGTCTGCCAGCGAAAACTTCTCGCGCTCATCGGGCATGGACCAGCCCATCCTTCCGAGGTAGTTAAGCAGCGCCTCGGGCAAGTAACCCATTTGTTGGTAATAAAGAATGCTCGTTGGATTCTTGCGTTTTGAAAGCTTTGACTTATCGGGATTGCGCAAGAGCGGCAGATGGCACAGTACAGGCATCTCCCAACCAAAGTAGCTGTAAAGGAGCTGATGCTTTGGCGCCGAGTTGATCCACTCCTCCCCCCGGATGACATGGGTGATTTCCATTAAGTGATCGTCGACCACATTCGCCAAATGGTAAGTGGGCATGCCATCTGACTTTAGGAGGATTTGAGCGTCGACCATCCCCCAGTCGAGCTCGATCGAGCCGCGCAGCATGTCATCAATGACGCAAACGCCCTCTTCTTCAGGGACCATCATCCTAATCACAAAAGCATCCCCACGCTCCTTCCGACGCGCCTGCTCATCATCAGGTAGCGTTAGGTCTGAAGGCTTCAGTGCGGTGCTGTTACCCGCCTCGCGACGGGCCTCCCTCAAGGCGTCGAGCTCTTCTGCGGTGCGATAACAGACGAAAGCGTGACCCGCCTCAACTAACTGCCATGCATATTCTGCGTAGGCTTCCCCGCGCTCACTCTGTCGATAAGGGCCATGAGGGCCGCCGACGTCGGGACCCTCGTCCCAGGAAAGGCCAAGCCAAGTCAGCGAATCTAAAATGGCTTGCTCCGCTTCGGGCGTGCTCCGTGCCCGATCGGTATCCTCGATGCGCAAGATGAACTGCCCCCCATGAGCGCGGGCAAAACAGCGATTGAACAACGCCATATACGCTGTACCAACATGAGGATCCCCGGTAGGTGACGGGGCGACGCGGGTGCGCACGCTCATTGGCTTGGTGCTCCAAAATACGGTGGAGTCCAGAGTTTATCAAAGCCCGCCCACCGAAGTAGCAGTCGCGGCTAAATTGGTACTAGTCGCGGCTAAATTGGCACTAATAGGACCCCGAGCGAAGATTAGAACCACGGGGCAGGATCACCGGTAATCCAACTTGGATGATGACGTGTCAACCTCGCCGGCCTTCGCTCAACCCGGGCAATTTGTCTGAAATCCCTCTCACTGGCGCGAGAAATTCGGTAGGATGAGCGCTGGTTATCAATGGACTGACCCAACGTGCTGTTAACTCCCACAGATTTAATTTTTCGCCGCTTCTTTATCGGTGCGCTCGCGCTTCTGCTGGTCGCCTGCGGCCGCGGTGAGAGCAATGTGGTTCAAGGTAACCGTGACGGAGTGCTTCATTACGGCAACGGTGCGGAACCCCAGGGCCTCGATCCCCACGTCGTGACCGGGGTCCCCGAAAATCACATCATTCGAGCATTGTTTGAAGGCCTCGCCGTAAAAAACCCGCAAACCCTGGAACCCGAACCCGGTGTCGCCGAGCGCTGGGAATTTAGCGATGGCGGCCGGGTTATCACCTTTTTTCTAAACCCCGAGGCCAAATGGTCCAATGGCGAGCAAGTGACCGCGAGCGACTATGTCTGGAGTTGGAATCGTGCCCTGCATCCGGGTACGGGTAACGAATATTCCTACATGCTTTTCCCGCTGGTAAATGCCGAGGCCTACCTCAAAGGAGAGATTTCCGATTTTAATGAGGTCGGCGTCAAGGCGCTTGATGACACAACGCTGGAAGTCACTCTCAATGCCCCGACGCCTTATTTTGTGCAACTGATGGATCACTACAGCACCTTTGCGGTGCATCCAGAGACACTCCTGCAGTTCGGGGAAATGACCGACCGCTACACTCCCTGGACTCGGGTCGGCAACATCGTCAGTAACGGCGCTTTCACCCTGACCGAGTGGTCTTTGAATCGGCGTATTGTGGTTGAGAAAAGCGAGCACTACTGGGACAGGGATAAGGTCGCACTCAACTCGGTGATTTTTTACCCCACTGAAAATGTCGTGAGCGAGGAACGCATGTTCCGGGTCGAGCAACTGCACTACACCCAAGTTGTGCCCCTAGACAAAATCCCCGCCTATCGCCGAATGCCCGACACGCCGTATGTACAGGCCCCCTACTTAGGCACCTACTACTATTTGATTAACACCAAACGCCCACCCGTTGATGACGCACGGGTCCGCAAGGCCTTGTCGATGGCACTCGACCGAGAGACCTTGGTCAGAACTGTTTTACAAGAGACGGCGGTGCCCGCTTACTCCATCACACCACCCGATACCCTCGGTTACTTTCCACCAAAACTCTTTGACTACGACCCCGAAGAAGCGCGGCGACTGCTCGCCGAAGGTGGCTATCCTAACGGCGAGGGCTGGCCAGGTCTTGAGATCCTCTACAACACGCAGGAAGCCCACCGAAAAATCGCGGTGGCAATCCAGCAAATGTGGAAGAAG
Source organism: Luminiphilus sp. (assembly GCA_965658055.1). Taxonomy (GTDB): domain Bacteria; phylum Pseudomonadota; class Gammaproteobacteria; order Pseudomonadales; family Halieaceae; genus Luminiphilus. The sequence goes on from CBFHQV010000021.1 coordinate 30,526, forward strand.
GAGTTAAACATTGATGTCACTCTGTCCAATCAGGAATGGAAGGTGTATCTGGATTCAGTCACCCAAATCGATTTTCAAGTGGCTAGACGAGGCTGGATTGGCGACTACGTTGACGCCAATAACTTTCTTGATCTTTTCATTACCGAAGGCGGCAACAACAATACTCACTATAGCGATCCGGTCTACGACGATCTAATCCTATATCGCGCGCCCAAAGCAGAAACACGTGAAGAACGTTACCGCCTGTTTGCGGAGGCTGAAACCATGCTGATGGAAGAGATGCCCATCATCCCCATCTATACCTACACCAGCAAACACCTGATCCACCCTAGCGTTGAAGGCCTCTATTCGAACTTGATGGACTCGCTTAACCTTAAGTATGTGCGCTTGGTGCCAGGACGGCGCTTGCCGGGGAGTGACCAGTAATGCTGCGCTTTATGTTGATCCGGATTCTCCAAGCATTACCCGTCATTTTTGTGGTCATTACCGCCACGTTTTTTCTGGTCCGCTCAGCACCGGGCGGCCCCTTCGATCAGGAAAAGGTAGTGATCCCCGAGGTCAAAAAGGCGCTTGAGGCACAGTACAAGCTCGACTTGCCACTGCATGAACAATATTTCGCGTATCTGGGGGACTTGGCACAGGGCGATTTGGGGCCCTCATTTAAATACCCCGGCCGCAGCGTCAACGAGATTTTGTTCTCGGGATTGCCCGTGACGGCTGAGCTGGGGTTCTATGCTCTGCTGATTGCGCTATGCATTGGCGTGACTGCAGGCGTCTTTGCCTCGCTGAGACCCAATACGGCGCAGGACTATATTCCCATGAGCTTTGCCATGATCGGGATTTGCATGCCCTCGTTTTTGCTTGGGCCTTTGTTGGTGCTGGTTTTTGGCATCTGGCTCGATTGGCTCCCCATTACCGGTTGGGGCGATATCCCGGGTGATAAAATACTACCTTCTATCACCCTCGGCTCGGCTTATGCAGCGTACATCGCGCGCCTCTCTCGTGCCGGCATGCTAGAGATTCTCTCCCAAGATTATATTCGCACGGCGCGGGCAAAGGGCCTACCCGAATGGCTGGTCGTCACGCGGCACGCACTTCGGGGCGGGCTCATTCCCGTCATTGCGTTCTTGGGGCCCGCCTTTGCAGGTTTGCTTGCTGGCTCCTTCGTGGTGGAAACCATTTTTCAGATCCCAGGACTCGGACGTTTTTATGTGCAGGCGGCGTTTAATCGCGACTACACCATGATTTTGGGAACGACCGTCTTCCTATCAACCCTGATCGTGTTCTTTAATTTGGTCAGTGATATTACCGCTGCGTGGCTCAATCCGCGTCTTCGCGCCCAGTTCAAGGGAGGAAGCCGATGAGCAGCGAAACCTCGCTTAGCCTGACCGATGCCGAGCAGGGTTCTTCGCTCTGGCACGACGCTTGGATACGCCTCAGTAAAAACAAAATGGCCGTTGGCGGCGGATGTATTCTTCTGACATTCATTCTGGTCGCGCTGCTCACACCATGGATCGCTCCCTACAGCTATGAAACGCAGAATCTCGATTTAGGCGCCACCCCTCCGTCATCGGCTCATTGGCTGGGTACCGATATTTTCGGCAGGGATGTGCTAACCCAAATCATGTATGGGGGGAGAGTCTCCCTTGCCGTCGGCTTTATTGCTACAGGCGTCGCACTCATTATCGGCGTCACCTGGGGAGCCGTTGCGGGCTACGTTGGTGGGCGGATCGATGCGGTCATGATGCGCCTTGTCGATATTCTTTATGCGCTGCCCTTTATGATTTTTATCGTGCTCCTGATGGTGATCTTTGGACGCAACGTGCTGCTACTGTTCCTCGCAATCGGCGCAGTGGAATGGTTAACTATGGCAAGGATCATGCGCTCGCAAGTCCAATCCCTGCGCCAACAGGAATTTGTCGAAGCCGCAGTGTCGTTGGGGCTCTCCCCCGCGACGATCATCAGACGTCATGTGATACCCAATGCCCTTGGCCCTATCATCGTCTACACCACCTTGACCATTCCCTCGGTCATGCTGCTCGAAGCATTCCTGAGTTTCCTCGGATTAGGTATTCAACCCCCGCAAACCTCCTGGGGCCTGCTGATCAGCTACGGGGCCGAAACCATGGAGGAGTATCCGTGGCTTCTGCTGTTCCCCGGGCTTGCCCTCACCATCACCCTGTTTTCGCTAAACTTTCTCGGTGACGGCTTGCGCGACGCCCTTGATGTGAGAGGGTCAAAGGACTGATCATGAGCTTACTTAAAGTCGATAACTTATCGGTGAGTTTTCACACCCGCAATGGCAGTCATCAGGCAGTCAAAAACGTCAGTTTTACGGTAGAGCCAAGGGAAATTACCGCGATCATTGGTGAATCCGGCTCGGGAAAATCAGTTTCCTGTTACGCCATGCTGGGGCTGGTCCCCTCACCGCCCGGCCGTATTGATGGCGGGAGCGCCCTGTTCGAGGGCGCAGACCTGCTGGCACTTAGCGAGCGGGAGCTGCGGGCAATTCGCGGTCGTGATATTGCCATGATCTTTCAGGACCCGATGACTTGCCTTAACCCTTTTATGACTATTGGACAGCAGCTGATTGAGCCGCTCCGATTGCACAAGGGACTCACGGCCAAAGACGCGAAGGTCCGGGCTATCCAATTACTCGACGAGGTCGGTATCCGCAGTCCTGCTGACACCTTTGACAGCTACCCGCACGAATTTTCTGGCGGTATGCGCCAACGGGTGATGATCGCGATGGCGCTCATCAACGAGCCCAAGCTGCTGATCGCTGATGAACCCACCACCGCTCTGGACGTCACGATTCAAGCGCAAATACTTCGGCTGATTGCAGATCTTCAAAAAAATCGCGACATCGGCGTTCTTTTTATCTCCCACGACCTCGCGGTGGTCGCCGATATCGCCGATCAAATCATCGTGATGGAGCAAGGCGTCATGGTGGAACACGGCTCGCCCGACGCTATCTTCAATCACGCGCAACATCCCTATACACAAAAACTGCTCGCTGCGATTCCCTCAGGCCATCGCACCGCTGAACGCATTAAGCCGGACCCGCTGATTGCAGTGACTCATCTGAGAACGTGGTTCTATCCGAGCAACGCTCGAGAACCTGTAAAAGCTGTGGATGATGTATCACTGCAGATTCATCGCGGCGAAGTCCTCGGGCTTGTGGGCGAAAGTGGTAGCGGCAAGTCGACGCTGGGGCGGTCGCTACTTCGACTCGCTCCCATCACCGAGGGATCAGTGGTGTTTGATGGAACCGATTTGACGCAACTTGAAGGCAATCCACTTAAAGCATTTCGTCGCCGCATGCAGATGATTTTTCAAGACCCCTTTGCCTCTCTGAATCCGCGCATGACGGTCTATGACACGCTGGCCGAGCCCCTACTGCTCCACAAAATTTGCGACCGCAAGAATCTCGATGCAGCGATCGCGACGCTGATGGATGATGTAGGGCTGGCGAGAGCCTTCATTCGAAAATACCCCCATGAATTTTCGGGCGGCCAACGTCAGCGGATCGCCATTGGTAGAGCGTTGGCCACCAAACCGGAATTCATTGTTGCGGATGAGCCAGTATCGGCGCTGGACGTTACCATTCAGGCACAGATCTTGGAGTTACTGGTTGCGCTCGGCCGTGAGCATGGATTGACGATGCTGTTTGTTTCTCATGATATGGCCGTCATTCGACAAATTGCCGATCGGGTAATGGTGATGTACCAGGGCAAACTCGTTGAGCAAGGAGATACGGAGGAGATCTTTGGACACCCAAGAGAGGCCTATACGCAGTCGCTGCTTGCGAGCATTCCTGGCGTAGCCCTCTCCGCCTAATCAGTCCTTGATAATCGCTTGCTGTCTCAGAGGGTAAAGCCTCCATCGATGGTCATGAGCTGTCCCGTCACGTAGTCAGAACCCTGAATGATCGACATGATGCTATCCGCCACATCCGCCGGCTGCACCACGTGCTGTAAAGGCGCTTGGGCCTTGAACTGATCTTTCAGTGCTTCGTAGCGCTCCGCGTCACTGCCTCCCCAGGTTGAGAATGCCCAGTCCCCATCGATCAACCCGGGTAATACCGCGTTGACGCGGATGTTGTCCCTGCCAAAGGCCTTGGCTAGGGATCGAGTCAAGCTATTCATGCCCGCCTTGGAAGCACAGTAGGCGATGGAACTACCGCTCGCACTCTGGCTGGCAATACTCGATGTCATCACAATCTCCCCGCCGCCGGCTTTTTGCAGATGAGGAATCGCCGCACGGGACATAAAGAAAGCGCCCATTAAATTTACCCGCAGCGTCCGTTCCCAAATCTCTGCGCTGAGGCCCGCTAAATCGTGGTGGGGAACAAAGGTCGTGCAGCCGGCGTTATTCGCTAAGATGTCGATACCTCCGAAGTCGGCAATGGCCGCCGCCACGATACGAGCACAAGCAGCGTCGTCACTGACATCACCCTGAACAGTAATAGCGCGTCCTCCCGCCGATACAATCGCATCCTGTGTCTCGATTGCACCTTGTTCGGATGTGTTGTAGTTGATGACAACACTGGCTCCCGCACTCGCTAGTTTCATGGCCAGTGCCGCACCCACCCCGGAGCTTGCACCTGTGATCACGGCAACTTTGCCACTGACGTTCATCGCTTTACTCCTTGCAAAAGAAATCCATCCTACAAAGCTTATCGGCTCGGGCCGGCGCACTGTTGCAAATCTGTCCCGGCGGACACCTGTAACCGCACTGTCGACGCGTCTCGATGTGTTGGCACATAATCCAATCCATTTCTACGCAAACTGTCTTTGACCCACTCGACAGATCAGCGGGTCGCTCTCAGTTACCGCAAAATCTCGACTAAGGATTGTACTGACAGTGCGCCAACGGCTCTCCATCGCGTCGGGAGTCAAGGTCACCCGCGCCCACCCCCGATGTTCTGACTCCATTGCCACCAGCTCGCTGCTGCTCGCCAACAGCAAAGCTTGAAGCTGCTCGGCGGGCAGGGGAAAGTAATTTTCAATCCCCGGACTGGAGATGCCCGGACAGCCAACCTCAACACCCACAGGAAGTCCTGCTGCATCACGTAAGTTGAAGGCCCAGCCATTATGGGTGTCCCCCGCCACGATGACGGGATTGCTGGCGTCCTCCAGCAAGCGGGTAAAGACTCGATCTCGACTGGCAGGATAACCATCCCAGGCGTCGAGATTCATGGGCAACTGATAGCCCGAGAGTTTTACCATGTTGCCTATGTAGTCCCTGCTCCATTCGGGCAGATCAACTTGGTCGAGCATCTCCTGCGAGAGTTCTGGCATGATGAGCTTACCCATTAGCACCTGCTGACCCACAAACTGCCAGGTTGCACCCCGACTTTTACTCGCAGCGAGCTGATTACTGAACCAGTGATACTGGTCTGCTCCCAACATCGTCCTCGCTGGATCATTTAAGCGAGCCTCTCGAAACTGCGCCGGTGAAAGCCTGGCTTCCATCAAGTCACGTCGATAATCAAGCTGCTCATCGCGACCCACGAGGCGAGTATCAAGCATAATGATGTCGGCGAGGCTTCCTACCT
>CBFHQV010000022.1:0-32984 GCA_965658055.1 Luminiphilus sp.
TAACAGTGATGCGTCGGTAAAGCGCCTTAAGGGTGACTCGCGACCGGTCACCGATGTTGAATCTCGCGCCAGTATTTTGTCGGCGCTTCGCTGCGTTGATTGGGTGACCGTATTCGATACCGATACCCCGGCAGAATTCATTGCCAAGATTCTGCCGGACGTTCTTGTCAAAGGCGGAGATTATCGTCCCGAGGAGATCGCCGGCGGTGACGCTGTGATAGCGGCGGGGGGCGAAGTTCGTGTGCTGGATTTCGTCGACGGATTTTCCACCACGGCGATTATCGATAAGCTGTCCTCGTAATCACGCGCCGCGTCCACTTTTGCTCACGTCACGGCGCTACTTCAAGGCTTGATATAGCTCCTCGGTAAGTCAGGCTGCGCGGGTAGATAGCGATCCCGTAGCAGTGTTTGTCGACTGGTCATCGGGTCGGGAATGCCGCCGATGACAACCGCCTCCGCCAGACTTGTGACGTCGAGGGGGTCGCCACTCCACACCACGAAATCAGCCCTCGCGCCGACTGTGGCAAGTCGTGATTCGCCCCCGAAAATCTTTGCGGGTGTGGTGGTCATCGCTTGAATCGCCACCTCGTGGGAGAGCCCGTTAGCGACCGCATTGCCGGCTACCTGTCTTACCTTCCGTGCGTTATGGGTTTCACCGCTGCTGAACATCACGGTAACGCCGGCCTGATCAAGAAGTGCGGCGTTGTCTAAGCGCGAACCCAGGGAATCGAAATCAGCAGGTAAGTTGTCGAGTGCGTTCAACACCACGGGGATGTTTGCTCCCTTTAATTGGTCCGCCACAATCCAGGCCTCGCGCCCGCCATGCACCACGGCATTGATTTTCTGAGCCTTGGCAAAGTCAATCAGTCGAATAATGTCGGCTGCACGGTTTACATGAAAAACAAAGGTGCCTGCGCGGCGAGTTTCTTTAAGTGCTCTTGCACCCGCTGCAGAGAGAAGTTCGCGGTCGTCAGCATCGCTTTCAAGCGATTCATCAAACGCCTGTTCGATCAGCGCCCACTGTGCGCTGCGAGAGCCGCCAAAGTTTTTTGCCGCATGACCCGAGAGGTCGATGAAGACTACGTCGCTGCCCTCAAAGCTGCTGAAGCCACCGTCAAAGCGAACCAAGCCACCCTGACCACCGATGCCGCGATCACTTCGGCTGGCAGCCAGCAGCGCGTAGCCAAAGCCTTCGATCCGAGTTACTGGCACGACGCTAGAAAGCGGGTTGTAGGCCCGTCGGACGTCGATTTCGGGGTGCATGAGCCCGGTAAAAAGCGCTCGGTATCCGCTGTCAACCGATTCCGATACTGCCTCCACGTCGGTGAGCCCGCTCGCTGTGATGCCAGCAAAAAAGGCAGGGGTCAGGTGTCGGCCATTGGCATTGACCACCTGAATCATTTTGTTGGTGGGAATTTGGGGTGCAATTTTAGCGATGCGCCCGTTGGCGATTAGGATGTCGGTATTTTCAATAACCGTCTCGCCATCGCCGACGTGAAGGGTCGCCTGGCTAATTAACAAGTCCTGCGCTAGCGATGTCGAAGCGAGGAAACCAACAACCAACAGTAGAATGGTCTGTCTCATGGCGTCACCTCCATCAGCTGACCGAGCTCAAAGTCCGATATCGGCTGTAGTTTAGCGTCGAAGCGATCATAGACCTGAGCACCATCCACAAAAACCTGGTCTGCTTTGGCATACACGCTAAAGGGGTTTTGATTCCAAATGACCACGTCCGCCATCATGTTGGGCGCGAGGGTGCCGGTTTGATCCTCAATGCCAAGCGACTTGGCCGCGTTTGAGGTAATCCATGCAATCGCGCGCTCTTCGGAAATGGTTAGGCCCGCCGCCCGACCGCGCGCCATTGCTTTCGCGGCTTCCTGATTGAGTCGCTGGATACCCTCATCAGAATCCGAGTGAACGATGGCGCATCCGCCCTCGGGTCGATCAACCAGTGCAATGTTTTCTTGAATACCGTCATAGGCTTCCATTTTGAAGCCCCACCAGTCCGCCCACAGGGCGCCGCAAACCCCGTTTTGAGCAAGTTGATCGGCAATCTTGTATGCCTCCACTCCATGGTGGAAGGTGCCAACTTGATAGCCAAATTCGTCAGCCATATCCATGATGGTGACCATTTCGTCGGCACGATAACAATGCATGTGTACGATGATGTCTCCCAGGAGTACGCCGGCAAGGGTTTCAAGTTCGAGATCTCGCTTTGGCGGCTTGTTGAGTGCAGCGGCGAGCGCGGCGTTACCCTCAGCTTCGCCGGCCTTTGCTTCTTGCTCGGCTACCTTGCGCTCATAGTCTTTCCAGTCTTCGATGTAACGTTGCGCTTGTATCCATGAAGATCGGTACGCGGCGACGTTTCCCATACGTGTTGACGGAGCTGTGTTACGTTGGCCGTAGACGCGCTTGGGGTTTTCGCCACACGCCATTTTGAGGCCGTAGGGGGCGCTCGGGAATTTCATGGCTTGGTAGGTGCCAGCGGGCACGTTCTTGAGGGTCACACTGCGTCCGCCGAAAAGATTCGCCGAGCCGGGTAGGATCTGCAGAGACGTAATACCGCCCGCCAACGCACGACTGAAACCCGGGTCCTGCGGCCAGACGCTGTGCTCCGCCCAGACCTCTGCGGTAACGGGCGCGGTGGCTTCATTGCCGTCTGAGTGGGCATCAACGTCGGGGCTTGGGTAGACACCCAGGTGCGAGTGCACGTCGATGATGCCCGGGGTGACCCAACGGCCCTCGGCATCAATGACCCGACTATTGTCCGCCGCCTCGCCTGAGCCAACCCAGACTATGCGGCCCTCGTCAAAATACAAATCCGCGTTTTCCAAGCGCTTGCCGTCGCCGGTGAGGATAGTGGCATTCCGGATGATGGTGGGCTCTGAGGCCAATGGTTTATATGTGGATGGAAAGGCGCTGTCACTAGCGATGCCAACCTGGGTGCAAAATGCCAAACCTGCGATGAATGCTTTTCGAAACATGCTTTTGAGTCCTCGGGGGCGAACTTTTGGCGGAGGACGTTAGCGTTTTTTGGGTTTCCTGCCAATCGTTTTCATGAAGCTCAGCGGAAATTTCTCTCTCAGGCTCTGGCCGGGACGCCGGTGTGCCTTGAAGGGTGGCGGGTTAACCCGTAATCGGCTTTCGCTCAGTTCGAAAAAGTCTCTGATCTGCTCGGTCTTGGCGATTGCATCCTCATAACCGAGTGCCATCAGTCGCTGGCAGTAACCCTGCTCGAACAGGATATAGGACAGGGCGCCACCCGAACCACTGGGTTTGATTGAGCCCGTCCTCTCCAAAAACCAGCGTGTTGATGTCGGCAGTTCATGAATATATTCCCGCGCAAGTGCACCTAACGAGCGGCTTGGAGAGATCGTCAAGGCATTGATAACTCGCATTGAAGGCAGTCCGGCCTCGGCTAACTGTTTGGCGCTTAAACTACCCACTAATGAATTAACCCGTTGCAGCGTTTCCAGGTCATTGTCGATTGAATCGAGGAAAACGGCGTTAAGCAGTTGCCCGAGTACCTGGGGAATGGTCGGCGGAATACCGGACTCTTGGTCTTGAGAAAACGCCCCTCCTTGCTCGCTGACGCCGATAATGAATAGCTTATCGGCGCCGAGCCGGATGGCGGCGCTCAAGGGTCTGGTTTGGCGCAGGGCACCGTCGCCATAAAAATCATCACCCAGAGCAGTGGCGGGGAACAGCGTTGGGAGAGCTGACGAGGCGAGCAGGTGGTCAACGGTCAAACGACAGGATTCACTGCGGCGGTGAGTCCGCTGCCAGGGAACCAAATGCGCCTGTCCTTGGTAAAACGTCGTGGAGTGCCCGTTGGAGTAGTTCATCGCTGTCACCGCGATGGCCTCAAGTTCGCCCGAGGCGATGGCATCATCGATGTAAGCAAACTTTACGACTTCAGTGAGCAGCTGCCGCAGCGGCCCGTTATCGAGAAGCGCCAGCGCTTGCTGTCTGTGTTGAGCTGTTCTGAGAAGAGACCAGGCAATTTTGGCGGCGTTTCGGGCGACACCGAAGACGTCAGTTCTATAAATATCCTCACTGGCGAGGGATCCCCAAATGGCTGCCAGCGTTCGGACTCGGTTGCGAAAGGCACCCGGCCGACCCGCCAGCCCCAGTGCATTGATCGCCCCGGCAGAAGTGCCGCTAATGATTGGGAAGGGTTGTTCGCTGTCCTTGGGCAGAATATTGGCCACGGCACGCAAAACACCAACCTGATAGGCCGCCCTGGCGCCTCCACCTGCAAGGATTAACCCGGTTTTCACCGTCATAACTTGTTTCGCTGTCTCCTCTAAATAGCGTTAGGCTATTAGCTCTCCCATCATACGAGAGAACCGCATGCGGCGCTTTATTGATTTATCCATCTATCTTGAAAATGACGTGATCAGTGATCCACCCATGATGCAGCCCCACATCGATTATATTCGCCATGAGGAGGGCGCCGAACAGGTCAAACTGTTTTTTGAGGGACTGGACGCCACTGAGCTGCCCGATGCCGAGGGCTGGGCGGTTGAATTTGTGCAGCTCAGCACACACAACGGTACGCACCTCGATGCGCCTTATCATTTTCACAGCACGATGAATGAGCAAGCCGGTGGCCGTGAGCGCGCTATTACGATCGATGAGGTGCCCCTAGAGTGGTGTTTTCAGCCCGGGGTCAAATTAGATTTTCGCGATAAGGCCGATGGCTATGTCGTCACTGCAGAGGACGTGGCCGCTGAACTTGAGCGCATCGGTCATACGCTCAAGCCCCTTGAAATAGTCGTAGTAAATACAGCTGCAGGAGCGGCGTATGGGCAACCCGATTATGTCAATCGTGGCTGTGGTATGGGCTATGAAGCCACTATGTATTTGCTAGAGCGTGGGATTCGAGTGACCGGCACAGATGCTTGGAGCTGGGACGCACCCTTTAGTTACACGGCTGAGCGCTTCGCCAAGGAGAAAGATGCCAGCATTATCTGGGAGGGGCACAAAGCGGGTCGGGACATCGGTTATTGCCACCTCGAGAAACTCCATAACCTAGAGTCGCTGCCCGCCACCGGATTTACCCTAAGCTGCTTTCCGCACAAGATTAAGGGAGCCTCGGCCGGCTGGACGCGGGCGGTCGCTATTGTCGATGATTGATCGACCGTCAGTCGCTGAATTGAGCCCTCAGGTTGGCGTAAGCGGTTAAGGCTGCCTCGCGCGCAGCTTTGTGATCCACAATGGGCTGGGGATACGTCTCGCCGAGGATAATGCCGGCCGCTTCCAGCGTGAGCGCGGGGGCCTCCCAGGGCTTGTGTAAATACTTATCGGGAAGCTCTGCGATCTCGGGTACCCACTTCCGGGTGTACTCGCCGGTCTTGTCGAATTTTTCACCTTGGGCGATGGGGTTAAATATTCGAAAGTAAGGAGAGGCATCCGCGCCTGACCCGCCAACCCATTGCCACGAGCAGGCATTAGAGGCGAGATCGGCGTCAAGAAGACAGTCCCAGAACCACTCCTCACCGCGACGCCAGTGAGTCAGCAGATGTTTCGTTAAAAACGATGCGACGACCATGCGAACACGGTTGTGCATAAAGCCGGTCTGCCATAGCTCACGCATGCCGGCATCGACGATCGGGTAGCCCGTCATGCCTTGCTGCCAGGCGCTTAAGTACTCTGCATTGTTGCCCCAAGGGAAGTGATCAAACTTCGAATTAAAAGCTCGATCGGGCATGGCGGGAAACTGCGCCACTAGGTGGTTACAAAATTCACGCCACCCAATTTCGGCTAAAAATTTATCCACTGACGCTGCGGTCGCGGGTTCAGCATGCTTCAAGTGCTGAGCGGCGGCCCAAATCTGGCGCGGAGAGATTTCGCCAAACTTGAGGTGCGGTGACAGCCGCGACGTATTGGGTTGCGCCGGAAAGTCTCGGCCCTCGCCGTAGTCGCTCACATGGCTCGCGAGAAAAGCCTGAAGCGCGGCCTCCGCGCCCACCTCTCCCGGACACCAAAGTGTCTCCCAGCCCTCAGCCCAATTGGGTCGGGTGGGGAGCAATCCAAGCTCTTCGAGTTCGAGGCTTTTCGGCATTGATTCGCTGAAGGACAAGGTGGGGATAGGGGCGGGTTGGCTGGGGTCTCGACCTTTGAGGCAAGCGCGCCAAAACGGTGTAAATACTTTGAAGGGCGTGCCACCACCGGTCTTGATTTCCTCGGGTTCAAAAATCAGCGTGCCGGGGTAGCGTTTGAAGTCTCCCCCATGCCGTTCAGTGAGGTCTTTTACCTTATTCTCGCTCTGTTGCGCCCAAGGCTGGTATTGCCGACTGGCGTAGATATGCGTGGCGCCGGTTTCCTGCATAAGTGTCGCGAGTGTTGCAGTCGTTTCACCGCGGCGCAGGATGAGCTTGCCACCTCGAGCCATCAGGTCTGTGTTGAGGCGATCGAGACTATGGTGAAGCCACCATCGCGTTGCGCCCCCAAAATTCCAGTCATCTCCCAGCTGGTCGTCAAGGATATAGACCGGAATTACCGGCCCTGCGTTGCAGGCAGCGACGAGTCCCGGCAGGTCGGACAGGCGGAGGTCTGCGCGAAACCAATAGATGACAGGTTTAGGCATGGGAAATCCTGTTGTTGTTTGGTGAGTGCGTTGGATCAGACCACGCGTGATCTTCTAGGACGCAAGACAGCGTGGTGAGCGCATGGCTGTGGATTTTCAGGGTGGCGATGTCGTCCGCCCGGGTCGTGCCTTCGTTGGCTATGACCAGTGGCTTTCCTTGGTCAATTGCTTGACGGCAGATTCTAAAACCGGAATAAACTTGGAGAGAGCTGCCCACCACGAGCAGGGCATCGGCCCGAGATAGGGCCGCTTCGCAAGCGCTAACCCGCTCACGGGGTATGGTACCGCCAAAAAACACCACATCGGGCATCAGCAGCCCGCCACACGCCGAACAGTGCGGTACTTGAATACTCGCCACCAGCTCATCCGATAAATCGGCGTCGCCATCGGGGCGCAGCGCTTGTAACGGTTGGGTATTGTGGGGATTGAGGGCCAGCAAGCGTTGCTGGATGGCGTCGCGCTCAAAGCCAGCGCCGCAGTCAAGGCAACGAACGCGATCGAGCCGCCCGTGAAGATCGACTACACGCTGGCTTCCTGCGCGCTGATGCAGCCGGTCGACGTTTTGCGTAATAAGTGCTTCGATTTTATCTGCCTGCTCGAGGCGCGTTAGCGCACGGTGGTGTCGGTTGGGGGCCGCGTCTCTCACCCCGGGCCACCCCAACATGGAGCGGCCCCAATATCGCTGGCGCTTTGCGGGTGATTGTATGAACTCCTGATGGAGGATTGGATCAGCGCCCAGCCACTTACCGCCGCTGTCGCGATAGGTTGGGATGCCAGAATCCGCACTGATCCCGGCACCAGTCAAGACCAACCAGCGAGCGTGCCGATCAAGAATGTGTTCAAGAGTGTCAACCAGATCCGTCATGCTGCGTATACGTGATAGAGATCAGGTTGGTTGTCCGGGAGAGCAGCGAACATGCACATTCTTGTTACTGGAGGCACCGGCTTTATTGGCGGCGCATTGCTACCCGAACTTTTAAGTCGCGGCTACCGCATGACGGTGCTCACGCGAGGGTCGTATTGTGACAGCGCAGCAGTACGCTATGTCAATGATCTCGACGCGGTCGAGGGCAAGGTGGATGCGGTGATTAATTTGGCTGGAGCTGGCCTTGCCGCGCGCCGTTGGAGCAAAAGCTACAAGCGTGAAATTGTCGACAGCCGGGTTGGGTTGACTCAGCATTTAGTGGCGTGGCTCGAGCGCCAACAAAGCAGACCCCAATTGCTGATCAGTGGCAGCGCCGTAGGTTTTTACGGGCAAAGTCTCACGCAGGTATTCACTGAGGATAGCGGTCCCGGAGAGGGTTTCTCGGCGGAGCTTTGTCGCCAGTGGGAGGCTGCCGCCCTGACGGCCGAGTCCTTCATCCCTCAGGTGGCTTTGTTACGCCTGGGAGTCGTTCTCGATCACGGGGGCGGGGCGTTGCAGGAGATGCTGAAGTCCTTCCAATTTGGTATTGGCAGTTGGCTGGGATCGGGCAATCAATGGTTGAGTTGGATCCATCGCCGAGATGTGGTGAATGCAATTTGCTTTCTTCTTGAAACCCCCGGTATTCAGGGCCCACTTAACCTTACTGCTCCCAGGCCGGTGACCCATGGGGAGCTGTGCAGTGTCGCAAAAGAATTCAGGTGGACACTGTTCTCTGCTGGTGTGCCGTCCCCCGTAATGCGCCTGTTGGTGGGGGAGATGGCGGATGAGTTGCTGCTCAACGGCCAGCGGGTTGAGCCCCAACGACTGCAACAGCTAGGCTTCGTTTTTGAGTACCCTCAGCTGCGTGATGCGTTCGAGAACATTCTAGGGCGCTAGTGCGGTGTTAGAGGGCGCGGCCACCCTTTGATCTAAAAATTGCCTACCTCGCTGTAGTCTTCATAGGCCGAGCGAACCGAGTCTTGCTGTTTGAGTTTGCGAAGCGCAGAGCGCTCCAGCTGCCTCACCCATTCCCGGCTGACACCCATGCTTTCAGCAATCTCTGCCCGGGAGAGTGGAGGACCCTGGTGAAGTCCCCAGCGTGCGATGACGACTCGTCGTTCCGACTGTTCGAGCCCGTCGACTGCACCCTCGAGGAAGCGGTGCAGTGATGCCTGTTCAGCGGTGTCTTCGGTGTCCCCGAATTCTTCCGTGCTCAAGGTGTCGAGGAGCGTGCCCTCATCGTCATCAAAGCGGGGCGCGTCGAGTGATACACCCAAATTGCGCAGCTGCAAGAGCTGCCGGGTTTTTTCCAGATCCATACCCAAATTGGTCGCCAGGGTTTCCTCGTCGGGTTCGGCGCCGGTGCGCGCCGTCTCGATCGCACGCTCTTTGTACAATCGGCCCAGCTGCTCCTGGACATGGGTTGGCAGGCGAATAAGGGTGCCGACATCACCGACGTAGCGTCGGATGGCCTGGGTAATCCAGTTGAAGCAGTAGGTACTGAAGCGAAATCCTTTTTCGAATTCGAATTTCTCGGCAGCGCGAATCAGGCCGAGCGTACCTTCCTGCACTAGGTCAAGGTAGGAGACGCCGCGGCCTTTATATCTGGCAGCGATCGAGTACACCAGCCGAAGGTTGTGCATAACCAGACGATCTCTAGCGTCGGTGTACAGACGCAATTGTTTTCGTATTTCCTTTAAGCAGTTGGGATCAAGAGAAAACCCGCTCATGCTGGGGGCCCACTGACGTTCCCAGCTCGCGATGGCGTCTGCGACAGAATCAGAAAACTGGCCACCGGCTCTACGCAGCATGGCGACCGCCATGCCCACGGTCAGGCTGGCCGGGAGCGACAACGCCTCGAGTCGAGCCAAGCGCGCTTTATCGGTCTTTAGCTTGCTGGCTTTTCGCGTGAATTCCTTGGCGGGCCCGGCGAGCTCCCCGTCGTCGAAGTAGGCGGCGAGTTCACGGCGCAGGACGAAATGTTGATCTCTGTTGGTGAAACGTTTTATTTCCGGGGGGCTGATACTGCACTGGGCGATGAATCGGGTGGTGTAGTCGAGTAATTCTTGCTCTGCGATAAAAAGCTGCTGAAGTGCCTGCACTGCTCGCCATTTACGCCCATCAATCTCGCGTTCCTGCTCGGCGGTGAGTAAGTCATAGCGCCGGGCTTCTGCGAACATTAGCTCCAGATCCCGGTCTTCATGGTTGTCTTTGCTGGCCATAAGCATTTCCCCCGTGTCGTTAGGTATACGGGGCAGATTGAGGAAAGAGATCGCTGTGGATCAGGGTCTTGTTCAGGTTGTTTCTGGTCAAAAACCAGACAAAAAGCCGGGCAAGTCGATATCGGGAGATCTATTGCGCTATTCGTCGCGTAACCTTGGACAAAGAGAGAACAAATGGGAACAAGAATAGAATGAACGCGCCGATAAAAGATCTCCCAGCACTTGAACCCAGACCCCTCTATGGCATCGGCACGGTGGCCCGTTTGACCGGCCTGAAGCCCGATACGCTGAGGGTTTGGGAGCGCCGCTATGGTCTAGGGGCAAGTTACAAGTCGCCATCTGGCCGACGCCAATATACCCAAGCCGATTTGGAACACCTCCAGCTCATCTCAGCGCTGGTGGGAGACGGTGCCCGTATTGGTGAAATCGCCGCGTCCGAGCGCAAGACCCTTGAATTGTTGGTCAAAGGCCGAGGAAAGCATCTTGAGAGGGCACTCCCGGCAACCAAGCCGCGGGTGCTGTTTGTCGGCAGTGAACTTTGCGCGTGGCTCGATGGACACCAAGGATGTATTTCCAGTGTCAGCGCTTTGCTGGTACGGCAATCCCTAACCGAGGTAGCCGAAAGTTTGGATCCCGGGACGGAAGCCGTGTCGTTACTGGTGGTTGATTGCCCAGCCGTTTCGATGGCTCACATTAAGGCGATTGAGACTCTGGCAGAGCGCTTGGGCTCGCCGGGGGTGATGGTGACCTATCGAATGGCGAATGAGCGTTGGTTGGCGGAGCTGACCCGGCGTGGTGCGAATGCCCTCGAGTTCCCGATGGAGCCCGCACGGCTCGCCTATGAAATGGGTCGCGTTGCCGTGGAGATGGAAACGAAGCAGGGCGAGTATGATCTTGGAGAGTTGGTGAAGGCCAAGCCGCGTATGTACTCGGACAGCGAGCTTGCGGCCGCCGGTAAGCTAAAGCGAGTGCTAAATTGTGAGTGCCCCAACCACATTGTTGAGCTGGTTTCTATGCTCAATCACTTTGAGGAATACAGCACAAGCTGCGCGGTAGAGAGCTGGTCTGATGCTGCCGTGCATTCGTGTATATACGCGTATACCAACCAGGCGCGTTATCTGATGGAGAAGGCACTCAAGAGTGTGCTTGATGAGCGTGGCCTTGAGTATCACTCACTACTGCGTGAGCTCTCCAACTGATCGGCAAGCTGTCGCCAAAGCGGCGTGTCCCGCAGCTGAAAAAGCCAGATCATCACCGGTGCCAGCGAGGGGATGAGAAGAACGCTCGTCTGATATCCAAGGCCAATGATTGGCATTGGAGGGACGACCCCGAGGGATAGAAACGGGTCGCCGACAACCAGCATAAGATCCTTGGCTGCGATGGCGACTAACCCCAAGGCCATTAGCGCCCAAAGTCCGAAGAGTCCGACGCTGAAGCGCCCGACAAGGCTGTCAACGCGGGAGCTCCACAGAAGAGCCGCGTAGAAGGGCACACCGTAGGACACCAGCCGCGTGTTGATCTTAAAGGCAATCTCATGATCTGCCTGAGTTGCCGGTACTACCGTCCCGTTGGCGTCGCCAAAATGAGTCACCACATAAAGCTCAACACCTTCGGTGAAGACCTCAGCGACGACCGAGGGAACCCAGAATTCAAGCATAAACCCCGCGACAAGTGTGGCCGGGTAGGTCAGCGCAGGCCCAGCGGCATACCAGAGCAGAAATGTTAGCGGCAGCAGCACAACAGTCGTTAGCAGCTGCTGACGAAAGGCAACGTCACGCATGGCTATCAACAGTAGGCTGTGATTCGTTGTTTGGCCCGGAGAGCCAGCGCAGATAAAGCGCAAATACAATCAGCACATCGACCATAATGAGGATTGGCCATAGGTATAAATGGAACCACTCAAAGATCGTGTAATTCCATTGTCCAAGGTAAAAAAGGCTGATGATTCGGACGATGTTTAGGGCCTGAATCGCGACAAACCCCAATAAAATGGCCGTTAATTTTTGCCGCAGCGAGGCGGGAAAGGCCAGCACTCCCGCAATCAACACAATAGTCGCCTCGACACCATTACAGCCGGACTCAATGGATACCGCAAAGCCTCCGAGAGCATCGCGCAGCACCCTGCCGCTACTGATCACATTGTCATCAAAAGGCGTGATAATGGCTGCCGAGACGGTTGCCAACCCGGTGGTAAACGGTTGAATGACGTGTTGCTGTACCGGAATCAACAGTTCGACTGTGAACAGCACCGATAATGCAACCAGGAAAATGATCAGAAATTTGGACATAGCGTTAGTAACGAAGTGGTGGGCCCAGTGCGTAGAGATTTCTTTTGTTGGTTTGTGCTTGGCACAGTATATCGTGATCGGTGTTTAAGCGTATGAAGCTCGTGGCACTATTTCTCAGTGCGGGAATGTTTGCTTTCAGCGTTTGGATGTATCTTGAGACTGGTGACTGGGTCGCGTTAGTTTTTGCGCTTGGGTCACTGGCCTATGGGGCTTACTTTGCGAGCGGTATAAAAGGGCGTCGCGGCGATTAGCCCAGCGAGCGCCACAGAATGGTGCCGATAACGAGGGGGCAGACCAGTCGCAGATACCAGGGCCAAATTTTCCAGAACAGACCGGATGCGACGTCGGGATCATTTTTCTTCAATTCTCCGAGCACGCTGTCTCGCCGCCAGATCCAGCCGGTGTAGATGCACAGCATCAAGCCTAACAGAGGCTGGCCGTAGCGCGTGCTTGCGGCGATAACGAAACCGAAGAGGCTCTCAAAGTTCAGCGCGATAACTCCCGAGAGTAATGCAATGCAGATGCCGGCGGTGATGGCAGCCCGCGCCCGGCTCCAGGCAAATCTTTCGGTAAGAAAGGCGACGGGAACTTCTAGCATGGAAATTGAGGAGGTGAGCGCAGCGACACTCATTAGGAAGAAAAACGCGGTTGCGACGACGAGGCCCGCAGTGCCCAAGGTCGCGAAGAGCTCAGGTAAGACTGTAAAAATGAGCGTGTCTTCCGATAGCAGTGCGCCTGTTGCGTCGAAGATTTCCACACCCCGGGCCAAAGCGACATACATGGCAGGGAGAATCAGAAACCCCGCGAGCACAGCAATACCCACGTCGATTAAAGCAACCTGAACGCCGATGGAGGGGAGGTGTTCTTCATCGGATATGTAAGAGCCATAAATCAGCATCGTGCCTACGCCCAGAGAAAGCGAAAAGAAAGCTGACCCAAGAGCTCGAAGTATCAGATCGGCCGAGAGGATTTTCGAGAAGTCGGGTACCAGATAGACCCTCAAACCCTCGCTGGCACCCTCCAGCGACAATACATAGGCAGCGAGCACGATTAGGGTAATGATCAGTGTTGGCATGAGTCGCCTCGACCAGCGCTCGATACCGCCTTGCACACCGCCCATAACGATTCCGACGGTCATGACGCTAAAGAGTGCCATTAAAATCACGTTGCGGCTAAGGCTGAAACCAGTGAGCCATGCTGCCTGGGTGTCATACCCCATCGCATCAAGCGGATAAGAAACGGTAAAACCGAGCATCCAGCCGGACACGATACTGTAGAAGCTCAAAATTGAGCTGGCGACAAGAATGCCAGCCAGCCCGGTAAGAGCCCCAACTGCCTTCGTGACAGGGCGCTCGGCAATGCGAGTCAGGGCGACAACAGAGTTACCGTGGGCATGCCTGCCCAGGATCAGTTCGGCCATCAAGATCGGGTAGGCGAGGGCGAAGGCCAGCACCAGATAGACAAGCAGGAACGCCGCTCCACCGTTGCTCGCGGCTTGGGTAGGGAAGCCCCATATATTGCCCAGTCCTACAGCAGACCCCGCAGCGGCGAGGATGAAGCCTAGTCGAGATCCAAATTGCCCACGGGTTGCCATTGTTATCGATCTTCAGTGCAGTGGAGCCGCTACTTTAACACTGCTTCAAGGGCGCAGTGCCACCAAAATGTGACTGAACGTGGTATTCTCTCGCCCGCTGCCCGGGTGGTGAAATTGGTAGACACAGGAGACTTAAAATCTCCCGCTTATTGCAAGCGTGCCGGTTCAAGTCCGGCTCCGGGCACCACTTCAAATCAAGCTTAGACGCCAGCTTGGTCAAAGCCTGAGAAGCAGCGCAAAGAGGCCAGCAAGGATCGCGCACCACACCGCAGTGGAGTGAATAGGTGAGACTTTCAGTACGCTGACTTTCTGCGATTAAGACGATGTCGGGTCGTAGATGACTCCATATCCTCCAGAGAGTGGAGAAGGCGCTACTCTATTTGATCGCCTAATTAAGCCGTCATCGTTCCCATGGGAGCGAGAGTTGTGACAGGTTTCACGGCAAAGCCATCTGGGCAATTATCGTCACTAACACTGCTTTAGAGGGGGGAGCTTCGTTTTTAGCTCGCCTTGTCCATTTTTGTATGGCGGGAATTAGTGCTTTTCGTTGCCTTGTCGCAATGGAATATCACTGACGACACCATTCTCAATGCTCTCTGGTTTGCGCGCTAAGTAGCGCCCGTATCGCTCCGATAACGGCGCGGCGCTGACCCCGTGAAGAATAATGCTTAGGCCAACCGTCAGGATTGTGATGGCGAATAGCTCCTCACGGTGAGCGATATTTTCTTCCTCGATAATGAGCAGCAGAAACAGAATGGAAGCCAGCCCTCGGGGCCCAAACCATCCCAAAAATAAGTAGGTAGGGGGGCGTATGCCTGAGCCAAGTAGCGAGATAGCAATAGGTAACATACGAATGACAGTGAGGCTAAGCAGCGCAAAAACCAAGTATTCGGGCTTAAACAGCGCCAGCCCTTCCGGCAGTAACGTTGCGCCATAAACTAGGAAGGTGAGCAGCATGAGAAGCGACCCCTCGCTCTCCATGAATTCCAGAAGAAAGGTGGGGTTAGCTTTCAGGGTGTTACCAAAAGTCATGCCCGCGATAAAGGCGGCGATAAAACCGTTGCCGCCAATAAGCTCTGCAATGACGTAAGCGAGGATGGCAAGAGATAGTGTGGCGACGCCCTCAAAAGGCGTTGACGCCCAGCCATTTGCGATAGCGCTATCGAGCGCTTTGGCGCCAATCCAGCCAATAGCCACGCCAGCGATGGGGCCCAGGCCGATTTGCTGAAACGCGAACCAGAGCCACTCACCACCGCCTAGCGATGCGTTTTCAGTGGCACTCAAGGCGGCCATCATCAGCACAACCGGAAGCGCGATCCCGTCATTGAGGCCGCTTTCAACGTTCACCGTTTGGCGCATACGCAACGGCACCGCTTTGGCGGTAACAACCGTCTGGCCTAGCGCCGCGTCTGTGGGGGCGAGTAGGGCGGCCAGAAGGCCAGCCTCCCAGATGGATAAATGGGGAAAAAAGGCGTTCGCGATGCCGGTGCCAAACAAAATGGTCAGCGGTAAACCGATTACAAGCATACGAAGCGCGAGGTTGTGCTGACGCCCCAGCAGCTTGAATTTGATGCGTGACGCGTCGGCAAACAGCAGCAGGATGAGCGTAAGCTCGGCGATGGTGTGTATGGTGTGGTGCTCAACATTAATGTGCATAACGCCGAAGTAGTCCTTACTCGCGAGGAACCCGGCCCCAGCGAATAGAATGGGCGCTGTGATGATCGTGCCTTCGGTGCGCTTTGAAATGAGTGAAAAGGCAAACAACATCAAGAAGATTGCGGCTAGTGTTAGGGGTTCCATTCACTACTTCCCTCTTAAAAGAGTACGGTACCGAGCTATCGAGGCATCGCCAGGACTGCAGCGAGCTAATGCCCCAGTTAGGGCATCAGACAACAGGGTTATCCGTGGTCTAGGCCCCGAGGTGATAGCCATAGAGCGTTAACAGTCCCTGGGTAGGGGCTGAGCATAAATGCAATTGGCGTAGCGTTATAAATCTGCAGATTCACATCAAAAAAAAGGCTGCGAGAGGTGACTCTGGCAGCCTTTTTCTTTAGCACTCTTGGTTATTGACCTGTAATCAAGCCCCATTCCAGCACGAATTGGGCGCTTACTTCCGTCGTTAGTGCATCCGTATCGGTATTCACGGGTGTGCCTTCCAACACATCGTTACTTCCGGCGTCTGCGTAGTTGGGGTTATCTTGGCCAGTACCAACGACGCCGCTAGCCGTATCAACTCCTAGCGCAATGTCTGTCCCGGCAGTTGATCCCGCGAAGGTGTTATCGACGATCGACATGCCCGTGATCGCGCCCAGCGATGCACCATTGGCTGCAACCCATGCGCTTGCACCGCCGACAAAGCGATTGCCGCTTACAATCGCGCCATCAGTGTCGATAACGGCGATACCATAACCAGTGCCACCACCGGTTGGCTCAGCGCCGCCACTGCCAGAGCCATTATCACCACCGCCCGTGTTGCCATCGCCGCCGCCCTGACCGAAGTCGGTGATGGCCTCAAGCACCACGTTGTCGTATAGCATGCCCGAATCTTCTTGATCCACGGCCTTGTTGGAGAAGCCATACTGAAAGAGCATGCCTATGTGGGAGTCGTCCAAGGAAATTTCGACACTTTGGACCTCTTCACTCCCTGCAGTGGGGACGATAGATTCCGCGGCTAAGGCGTAGTTGTTACTGGGATCAATTAAACGGAATTGGGCAAAGGTTTTTGAGCCCACGAGCTCTGGCTCTTCAACGTTATAGCTCCAGCGATAGTCGCCGATCATGCCGCTGGTCAATGTAACTTCTCTAAACACGTTGGCTTCAATACAAGCAGTAGCGCCCTCGGCGTTGTTGTAGTCGCTAAAGACATTGAGCGCTTTACCGTCACTCCCATCGGCTCTTACGGCGACCTGGACCGGATCACCTGCGCCAATTTCGTAGGCATAGCCATAACGAAAGCTGCTGCAATCCTCATCAAACACATTTATGTAGGCACTCCACCCTTCGAGGCTGGTGAATGATTCAAAGTCGGTATCATAGCTCAGCGGATCTCTGGGCAAATCGGCTGATACGCTGACGCTATTGCCACGATAGGGTGAGCGCACCGTTGCGAACTCAACCCCCTCGAATCGGTTGCTCGATACCCACATGCTGTGGGCAACTTTGTTACCTTCTTGGCCCACAAGTACCGCGTAGCCCGCTGCTCCCGCATTGCCATTCTTGAAGGTATTTTTCTTGATGCTGGTGAGGTTCAAAGACGGCGCATTAGTGTCCCCGCCCACCAAAATTCCGGTTGCACCGAAGCCAGCCACGCCGGCAAAGTTCTCGGTGTCATTAAAATTGATGGTGTTACTCGCGATTGATGAGCCTTGGTTGGCGTTGGCAATCGCAATGGACGTGCCCATGCTGGAGAAGGTGTTGAAGTTGATGTCTACCTGACCCTCGCCACCAATACTCGTGAGCACACCATGGGCCAGGCCTGAAATTTCTGATCGGTTCACCTTCAAAGTGCCCAAGACGATGTCATCGCACGCGTTGGCTTTGGTCATGCTCACGGCGCTGATCAAGTCTGTCGCGCTAGCTCCGGGGCCGTTAATCACGACTCGGTCAACGTTGCCAAATACGGTGCGATCATCCGAGCAACTGTTTGCGTTGCTGTAAAAACCAATCGCGGAAGCCTGTCCACCGGTGCTCCCGCAGAGCTCTTCAGCATTAATCGTCATGCGCTCAACAGTAGGCGCGCCGACATAAAACCGAAGTGCACTAGGATCATTGTCGGCACAATCGACGCCAGCGGCGTTTAGCGTTACCACCGTATTGGCCTTACTCACACCAGAGATTGACCCCCTAAAGCCGACAGCACTCACGCTGTCAATACTGTAGGCGTTGCCTGATAGCTGAATGCTTGAAATGCTGTTTTCGACCGCAGCATCAAGGGCGCATTGCAGGTTGGCAGTGTCATTACCCGCCTCGCTCGCGACCGAGATCGTGCTACCCCCTACAGTTACGGCGCCGCCGCATTCGGTTTGGGCCTGCGTGGTGTTGGTTAGAGCTAGAGCGAAGCAACAGCCGACTAGCGAGACAAAGCGTTTCATAAATGCTCTCCGAGTGTCATGGGCGCGGCGTTTTAGGCGCGTTATTGTAGCGGCCGATTGCTTGGCCACTTGGATGGAATATAAACATACCTTACCCACGGCACCGGGACGGAGCCGACATGAGATGAGGGGGACTTTAAATACGACAAACCTGATAGGACAAAACTGGGTAGGCGCCAATAGTCGGGTCATCACTGATTCTGTTAGGCGTTACCCATCAGTCTTTACGACTGATTTTGGCAACAGACTGGGCTGACGCACACAGCTGCCCATCCGCCGCGCGGATTTCGCCTGACATGAAGGCGATACTTTTGGTTGACTTGGTGACCCAGCCTTTTACGGTGAGCGGCGTTTGGCCCCGGGTTGCGTTCTCATACCGAGTACTGATCTCGAGACTTGAGAGTCGGGCCACGCTAGGGTCCGATCCGAAGATCGCGTGGGCCATGGCGGCGTCCAGCATGGCGGTCACAAAGCCACCCTGCACGACATCGCCGGTATGGCAAAAATCAAAAGGCACGCGAAAGGTGAAGGTGCAGACTTGCCTGTCACTGTCGAAGTCGGTGATTTCACCGCCAAGCAGTTTTAAGAACCCCGGCTTGTGGGCATTTAGGTGATCAATAATCCGCTGATTAGACATAGTAGTGTGGCTACCTGAGGGGGTATGTGAGCTGGTTGGCGTGACTACACAGCGTGGCTACAAAGCGGGACCCCTTCATCTAACTGGAGACGAGTAGGGTCGGTTCGCGTTGGTTTGGCCCGCTGACGGGTGTATTGTAACCGAGTGGGGCGCCCGACGGTGCTACCGCGGCGTCTGATTTGGACATAACCATGTTCGATCTGGAGTCGATAACTGTTTTTAGAAGAGCGACGTATTCATGCAGGTAGCACTGAAAACCATGTTGAGCATGCAGGACCGGATGAATTCCCGGGTACATGCAGATTGGATTAACCAGCAGTTTGAATGGTACCGGGCGGTTTGGATTGAATGTGGTGAACTCATCGACCACGTCGGTTATAAGTGGTGGAAAAAGCAAGAAGCCGATATGGATCAGGTTCGGTTAGAAGTGATCGATATTTGGCACTTCGGCATGTCCGCCTTGTTTGATGGCACTACCGACCTGGATACCTTGGCGCATCACATCGAATTGGATTTGTATCACGCGGAACCCGAGATCAGCGATGTGCGCTTGGCCACCGAGGCGCTCGCCCTTGATTCGTTGCATACAAAGTCGTTTTCAGTCCCCTGCTTCGCTCAGCTTATGCTGGCTTGTGGTCTCAGCTTTGAGGATCTCTATCGCCACTATGTCGGTAAAAACGTGCTCAATTTTTTTCGACAAGATCACGGCTATAAAGAGGGGACTTACGTCAAGGAGTGGGGCGGTCGTGAGGACAACGAGCATTTGACCGAGCTCATGGCCTCGCTTGATGCGGATTCACCGTCCTTTCCCGACGACGTATACCAGGCGCTTAGCGAGCGGTATCCAGGTGTGGCGTGAGCGAAAGCCGAGTCAGTTGCCTAATGAGTATCGATAACGACATCGGCATCAAAATAAGCATGGGCAAGGAAAAAGTCTACGAGCAACCACCGAAATAGGGTAGACAGGTGACAGAAAACTTTAACGATGTTTTTTACGAAGTCCCCGACGGACTCACCTTGTATGCGCGGGACTATCCCGGCCCTGTTGCGGACGCACCCGTGGTGCTTTGTTTACACGGCCTCAGCCGCAATAGCCGTGACTTTGCCGACCTGGCGCCCTTACTGCAAAGAACGCATCGCGTGGTTGTGCCCGAACAGCGCGGGCGCGGAAACTCCGCCTGGGACCCGGACCCCAGTCGGTACACCCCGCCGACCTACATCGCCGACATGATCTTTCTGCTGGGGCATCTGGGCATCCACTCCTCTGCGCTGGTGGGCACCTCAATGGGCGGTCTTATGGCCTTCGGCTTGCACGCCTTAGCTCCTTCGCTCCTGACCCATGTGGTAATCAATGACATCGGTCCGGAAATAGCCAAGGAGGGGCTGGATAGGATTAAGCAGTACGTGGGGTCCTCGATGTGCTTTCCTGACTGGTCGGCGGCGACCGATTACATTCAAAGGGGTAATCAGACTGTGTTTCCCCATTACACGCGAGCGGACTGGGAGGCCTTCGCTCATCGCATGTGCTCCGAGCGAAATGGTGAAGTTTGCCTCGATTATGACCCGCTTATCTCTGCTCCCATGAAGGCAGCAGGCGGCGATGACGCATTATCGGATCTTTGGCCCTTGTATGACGGGTTGAGGGATCTCCCTGTAATGTTGATAAGAGGGGGAACCAGTGATCTTCTCGATGAAGCGTGTGCTGCCAAGATGCGGGCACGCCACCCTGGGCTAGTCTACTTGGAGGTGCCCGGTATTGGGCACGCGCCCATGCTCAACGAGCCCGGGGTGGCCGAGGCTGTTGGCGAGTTCATCAACAGCTGATTATCCCAGAAGTCCGGAGATGCTCTCAGCCAACGCGAGATCCTTGTCGGTAATACCCCCTGCGTCGTGGGTAACCAGGGCGATATCGACCCGGTTATAGACGTTAACCCATTCAGGGTGATGATCCTGTTGCTCGGCTAAAAGGGCCACACGAGACATAAATCCCCAGGCCATACTGAAATCCTGAAACTTTAGGCTCAAAAAAAGCTTGCCGTCTTCGAGCCGCCAAGCCGTGTGATTGGTGAGCCAGTGGCTTACTTTTTCTTCCGGTAACAGACTCATAGACTTTTCCTCCTCAGGACGGTGCCCACCTCTAAATGATGGGTGTAGGGAAATTGATCGAAAAAAGCGAGATGGCTCACTGCGTGGCTCTGATTGAGC
The DNA here is from genome assembly GCA_965658055.1 of Luminiphilus sp. GTDB lineage: Bacteria > Pseudomonadota > Gammaproteobacteria > Pseudomonadales > Halieaceae > Luminiphilus. Next base: position 20,534 of record CBFHQV010000022.1, read on the forward strand.
ATCTCGATGTCGCGGCTCAGGGTAGTGGGGTTGCATGAGATATAGATTAGCAGCGGTAAGCGACTGGCCAGCGCCAGGGTATCGGGGTCCAGGCCGGCTCTTGGGGGGTCAACAAAAAGGGTAGTAAATCGGTAGTCGCGAAGTGGATGTTTCAGGTGTTCCAAACGCCGGAACTCTCGATCGCCTCGTATCGCCTGCGTCACCTCCTCGGCAGACAGCCGGGCGAATTCCACATTGGTGATGTCGTTCAGAGCAAGATTTTCTGCCGCCGCGTGGGTGGCGGATTTTGACAGCTCCGTTGCGAGCACTCGCCGGTAATAATTTGAAAGCGGTAGCGTGAAGTTGCCAACGCCGCAGTACAGCTCAAGTAGGTCGGCATTTTGATCATGGGTCTGAGACGTGACCCACTCGAGCATATGTTGATTGACCCATCCGTTGGGTTGAGTAAATGCACCCTCCGGTTGGTTGTAGTGGAAGGACCTGTCGTCAACACAGAGAGTTTCACGTACCCAATCTCGACCGATCACGCGCTTTTGTTTGCGACTGCGCCCAATAATTGACGCATTGATGTCCGCTGCTAGCTGCCGCGCTGCGTCTTCCCACGCGTCATCCAGTCGGCGGTGGTAAATCAGCGAGACCAGAAGTTCGCCCGCCAGCGTGCTCAAAAACTCAACCTGAAAAAGCTTTTTCCGGAGTACGTCCCGGGACTGCAGCTTGAGCCGAAGGGGCTCCATGGTGGCCTGTATTACCGGGCTTGCAATGCTGAAGTTGGAGACAGCTACCGGATCCTTGGGTCGATCGGGCGAGAACATGACGTAGTTCAAGTCATCGCCATCGTGCCAGATTCTGAATTCGGCGCGGAGTCGATAGCCTGTCGGGGGGGACGGAAAGACCTCAGCTGCTGGCGCACCCAGAGCAGACAGGGTCGACTGCCAGTGATTGACTTTCTCTGAGAGCAGATGGTCGTAAAGCTCTGGCTGAATATGACGAAGTGGCATCGATGGATTACAGACAGTTTTTGGGTTTTGGTAGGCCGGCGATGCGACTCGCCACCCGCGTCGGACTTCCTGGGAAGAGGGTCATCAGGTAGATGGAATTGCCTTTGCTCGGACCCGTTTGTTTTTTCACCCAGTTAACCAGCGCGCGGTTGGCGGGAGATGCTTGATAACAGGCAAAATAGTCGCGCAATAAGCGCAGGATTTCCCAGTGCGCCTCTGTCAGTGTGATGCCCTCGAGTGCAGCGAATGACTCAGCTAGAGGCGCATCCCATGACGTCCAGTCTTTGAGATAGCCGTGTTGGTCGCAGAGCGAGTCAAGTGTTGGCTTGGCCATTGTCAGTACCAGCTAACGATCTGTGGATGGGCGACTGTGAGCTGTACCCACTGATCGGTGCTTATACGGGGCCAGTCGTTCAGTTTGGCGGAGGTTTCCTGCGCGGAGTCTGCAAGGACATAGACCGTGCAGGGCGGAGCGCTCTCCGCGTGACCACCCATGTGAGTGCCGGGATCCGCGAGGATCAGGATGGCGTCCGTGGCACCGCATGTCGACAAACAGGCTGGTAGCACGTCCATGGTGTACACAAGGTGCAGGGCCATCAGAATGACACCACGTGTTTACTGCTGCTGATCATCAACTGCAAATCTCTGTGGCTGATGTAGTCGACAGCGAGATCTTCGAGTTGTTCGATTTTTGGGGTATCGGTAGCCACATCCTCTGCAAGCACAAAAATGCGATCAATCTCGTAAAGGGGTAGGGAGTGCAACTCGCGGAAAAAGTTTCTGCCCGTCGTTTGGTCGTACGCTTTTTCGTGCACTAACGATGCAGCGTTGTGGCGCAGGACAACGCTTACAGATTGGCCAAAAGCACCGCAGGCAAGGATGCAGTCCAGTCCCAGGGCGAGGGTGTTGCTCCCCTCAAGACCGTGTGTAAGCTGAACGAGCCACATAGTTGGCTTAGACACAGGTGATAATCCTGTCGCACTCAAAGCCCGCTTCCATCAGTGCACCCAGTCCGGCGAATACAAAGGGCGCAGGTGACTGGTGTATGCCGTGTCTTTCAGCCGAAGCGCTGCACACCGCCAGTTCTGTTTTGCCGGTGTCAGCAAGCGTGACCCAGGTGTGCTGCGCTGCGCTCGCTTCTGGCAGGCCAATCCGGGTGCCCTCACCGTAAAAGAACACCCGCTGTAGCGTGTGTCCAGCCGCGCAAAGTGCAGCGGCAAGCCTCTCGGTTCTTTGCTGGCTCGCTGGAATATCTGGGCTGTGTAAAACGATGAGAGCGTACTTCAACGTACTGCTCCCATAAAAAACCCCGGCAGTGCCGGGGTCTCGAAGTGGTCCGGCGTCTTAGTCATCGCCGCCGGTGAATGCGGTTATCAAGTGCAGCAGATTGATGAACAAATTGTAGATGTTCAAATACAGCGACACCGTCGCGCGAATGTAGTTGGTTTCTCCGCCATTCACGATACGGCTGGTGTCAAACAGAATCAGACCCGACATGATCATGACGACAGCCGCTGAGAGGGTCAGCGATAGCGCAGGAATGCCCAGAAAAATATTGGCAATGCCCGCGACGATTGCGACGATTAAGCCCGTCATCAAGAAGCCGCCGAGATAGGAGAAGTCCTTGCGACTGTTGAGTGCATAGGCTGACAGCCCAAAAAAGACGAGCGCCGTGCCGCCCAGCGCCTGCATGACCATACTCGGACCGCCTGGCAGCGCGAGGTAATAGTTCAGCATGGGACCCAGGGATGCGCCCATCACGCCGGTGAAGGCAAAGATAGCGGGCAGTCCTTTGGCGGTATCGGCCATGCGATTCACGACAAAGAGCAAGCCAAAGCCCACCAACATTAATACCAGAGCAACGCCGTGAGACAGGTTGAGAGCCATAGCCCCGCCGGCCGTAAGGGCGCTGAACGCCAGTGTCATGCCCAACAACATATAGGTGTTTTTGAGTACCTTATTGGTGCTAACAACGCCTTGCCCTGAATGGGTGGCTACCTGAGCACCGTACAATTGTTTATCGGTCATTCGTCTGCCTCTTCTAAGATTGGTTACTTCCGATACCTTAATAATAGGGTCACTGCCCCCACTTTCCAAGTCTCATCCATGCGCTATTTCCGAATGCTTCAGGGCTAATTAGGCCCGCGCACCGCCGGGTAAAAGCCTCAGTCGGCGGTTTCTGCCGGGTGAACGATGCTAAATGTGACTGTGAGCTGTGCTCCAGCCACCATCTCCCCGGGGCTATAGGTGCTGCTATCGGCCGCCGCTAAAGCCATCCTGCCCTCGGGCATTGGCCTGCTCAGTGTGGCGGTAGGGTTGACCCTGACAATATCACCCAGTTGAAATCCGCCTGCCGCCGCGACGGCGGTAGCTCTTTCTCGCGCCTGTGCAACGGCGAGGGACAGCGCCTCTCGATAGGCCGCCTCATAGCCAGAAGCGAGCAACCGGGGTGGGTTGACCTGCGTTACCTTTTGCGCGGTAACGGCTGACAGCGCTGCGCCGAGTTGATCGATGGCGTGTACGGTGAAAGTGACGTTTCGTGTGACATCGAACCCTTCCTGTACTACCTGGCGGGTATTCTGGTCGTAGCGCGAGGCGGGGTTGATGCTAAGGTGGGCAGTGTTTATCGAGTCGCTCTCGATCCCCAATGCCAATAATGCCTCGACCAGCGCCGTGACCCGCCCGTCGAGTACCTTTTCAAGGGCGGCGATGTCCCAACCACGCTCGGCAAACCCCACCGCGAGCTCCGCGGTGTCGGGTGTCACAGGCACTTCGCCTGCGCCTTGCATTGTGATAACGGGCGACTCTTGGGCTTGTGCAGGTGCTATCAGCCAGAAGCTCAACATCAGCGTGACAAGGACGCCCCTCCAACTCGTAAGGCTGGGGGATCGAATCCTGCTGCCTTCGGTTGTTCCTGTAATCATCTTCATGGTTAGGGTCTCCGTTGTTGGTGAACGCCACTAGGGTCGATCGACAAGATAGTCCAGACAGTTGGAGTGGGGTGCAGCCCACAGAGTTCCAGTGTGTTGCCATATTGCCATTTTGGCCAAACATTCCCTTGGTGCAGCACTTAGCGAGGGAGCGCCTAGCATTTCGGTGCTTGGTAAGGGGGTGCTCGCCAAAGGGATGTTTGGCGGCGGCTTTTTCGCTTGCCTAAACCGGCGCCCCATCTCACACTTCGCCCCCACAGAGTCCATACTGAGTTAACACACATGTCTAAATTGCTTAAAAGTAACCCATTAACTGTATGTTTTTTATCGTTATTTTCTTTTTATGGGATGGCTGATTCGGAGCCCTTGGTGGATACCAGGGTCATTGATTCGGCGCGGGAAATGCGCGATCTAGCGCGTGAAGGAACCGAGGCTTACACATGGTTGGAGAGCCTGACCACGGAGGTTGGCCCAAGGCTGGCCGGGTCGACGCAGGAGGCGCGGGCCCGCGATTGGGCTGTGGAAAAACTGAGCTCGCTGGGCTTTGATGATGTGCGGATTGAACCTTTCAGCATTTCAGGGTGGGAGCGCGGGGTCGAGGTTGCTGAGGTCTTGGCACCTTATCCGCAACCGCTGGTCGTGACCACTTTGGGAGGCTCTGTGGCCACGCCAACCGAGGGTATCAGCGGCCGAGTCATGGGATTTGCAACCCTCGCCGAGCTGGAGTCTCTCCCCGATAATTCCTTAGGTGGCGATATTGTTTATGTCGGTCACGCCATGCGGTCGACCCAGGATGGATCGCATTATGGGTACTTCGGTCGGCTTCGACGCGAGGGCGCGAGTATAGCGGCCGCCAAAGGGGCAAGTGCGCTACTGATTCGCTCAATCGGTACTGACAGCCATCGTATGCCGCACACCGGCTCAATGACCTACGCGGCCGGGATCAAGCAGATTCCAGCCGCAGCACTGTCGAACCCCGATGCCGATCAGATTGAGCGGATGCTGAGCAGACAAGAGGCCATCAGCGTGCGACTAACGTTGCAGCCGAAATTCACGGGCGAGGTCGAATCTGGCAACGTCATAGCTGACATCACAGGATCCGAGCTCCCCGATGAAATGGTTGTAATCGGAGGGCATTTGGATTCCTGGGATCTGGGGACTGGAGCGATTGATGACGGAGCAGGCGTCGCGATCACTTTGGAGGCAGCGAGGATGATCCTGGCAAGCGGGCAGCGCCCCAAGCGCACGATTCGGCTCATCTTATGGGGCGCGGAGGAGGTCGGTCTATTGGGAGGAAAGGCCTACGTTGAGCGTCATCGTAGCCGGCTTAGAGATCATGTCATGGGCACCGAGAGTGATTTTGGTGCGGGCAAAATATGGCAAATCACGAGTCGCGTCAGTGCAGAGGCAGAGCCCTTGGTAGCGCTCATCGCGGGTTTGGTCGAACCTCTTGGTATCGCGCCCGGAGCCAACAGCGTGTCCAGTTCAGGGCCCGATTTAACACCCATGATGGCCGAGGGTATGCCGGCCTTTCGCTTTGTTCAGGATGGACGGGACTATTTCGACCTTCATCACACGCCGGATGACACCCTCGACAAAGTATCAGCAGCTAATCTCGATCAAAGCGTGGCCGCCTACGTGGTCTTTGCGTGGATAGCAGCGAACAGCGGCCTCTCGGATTGGGGTTGGCGGGAAGTCGATTAACGGTTCCTAGCGATCACGCCCAGGAGTCAACAGGCGCGCTAGGCGTCAAATGACAAGCCCCTGTCGTCATTCGCCAATCCTAATTTCACCTGACATAGCAATCTTGGCCTCGTAATGAAGCAAAGAGGGTGGGGCTATAGATACGGATTGGTTGTAATTACAGTATTCGATGCAGCGCATCCAGCATGGCATTGGGGGCTTCCACCATGATGGTGTGCCCTGCGCCTTCCAATACGCAGATATCGGCGTGTGGCAGGGCGCTCTGTAAGCCGCTGGTTGACCGTGCCGGGGTCAGTCGGTCCTCGGCGCCGAGCACCATCAGGACGGGGCAGCGGATGTCCGACGCTTTTGTTAAGCCGTCAAGGTAGTTGTTGCAGGCGGCCATATCGTGGAATAGCACGCCCGGCTTTGAGCGCTCATAAAGTCTGAGGGTGTTGCCAATCATCCACATCCCCGAATTTCGATTGCCGCCAAATTGATGTCGCTTGCTGAATCCCCACTGGGTCAACATATCAAAAGCCGCGTGGTCATTGGCCTCCGCCGCATTGAGTATGGCGTCTGATACAGGCATGGGAGCGGTTGTGCCCACGAGTGCAATCGCATCAACCCGGTCCGGATGCTTAGCGGCCAGCTCTAGGGCAATCAAGCTCCCCAGACTGTGACCTACCACCTTGGCTGTTGCAACGCCGAGTTTATTCATGACGTTATGAACCCAATCCGCCATGGCTTCGACAGAGGCGAGTGGATCACCCCCCGATCGACCGTGGCCGGGCAGGTCCAATGCGAGGACATTGTTTTTATGACGCGCGAAGTGCCTGGAGGCGAGCGTCCAGACGGTATGGTCCATGCCGGAACCGTGAACAAAGATAACCGTCGGTAGTGCAGGATCATAGGCCTTGGAATTGGTGTAGGCGTAAACGGTTTCGTTGTTCAAGTCGAATTTCATCGGATCAACCCTTTGCCTGCATTGTTTTGGCCGCTGCGCGTAAGCCTTGCTTCAGATCGCCAATGAGATCTGCGGGATCCTCGAGACCAATAGAGAGGCGGATAGTACCTTCACCAATCCCCCCGGCGGCTAATGCATCGGAATCCATACGGTGATGCGTGGTGCTGGCAGGATGAATTACCAGAGACTTCGCATCGCCCACGTTGGCCAAATGAGAGAAAAGATTGAGGGCATCGACAAAGGCGATACCGGCGCTCCGGTCACCACGTAGATCAAAGCTGAACACGGCGCCGCAGCCTTTGGGTAGTAGCTGCTGCGCAAGCTCTTGGTCGGGGTGTCCAGGCAGCTCGGGGTAGCCCACTCGTGAGACCATCTCATGGGACGAGAGGAATTCGACTATCTTGCGTGTGTTTTCGACGTGACGAGCCATTCTTACCCCAAGCGTCTCGATGCCTTGAAGAATATGAAAAGCCGTCGTGGGGCTCATACAGGCTCCCATGTCCCGGAGCCCCTCTTTGCGCGCGCGCTGGATAAAGGCTGCCGGTCCAAATTCCTCGCTGAACACCAAATTGTGGAAGCCAACATAGGGTTCGGTCAGGGTCGGAAACTTTCCTGACCCATCCCAGTCAAATCGACCGCCGTCGACCAGCAGCCCGCCAATGACAATACCGTGCCCGCTCAAAAATTTTGTCGCCGAGTGCATGATGATGTCGGCGCCAAGTGAAAACGGTTTGATGAGATAGGGCGTTGTAAAGGTTGAATCGACCATAAGCGGCAACCCGGCGGCGTGCGCCACCTCAGCCACCTCAGGAATGTTAAGGACATCAAGCCCCGGATTACCCACGGTTTCCGCGAATACCAAGCGGGTGTTGTCCCGGATAGCGCTCTTGAACGCTTGGGGATCTCTCGGGTCAACAAAGGTGGTTTCGATGCCAAAGCGCGGGAGGGTATAAGCCATTAAATTGTGGCTGCCCCCATACAGGGCAGCGGAGGCCACGATATGTGACCCGGTGCCCATCAGCGTCATGATGGCGAGATGCAGTGCGGCCTGACCGCTCGCCGTGGCAATGGCACCTACGCCATCCTCAAGTGCGGCGATGCGCTCTTCAAGCACGGCGTTAGTGGGGTTGCTCAAGCGAGAATACACATGCCCGGCACGCTCAATATTGAACAGCGAGGCGGCGTAGTCAGAGTCCGGGAAGCAAAAAGAGGCGGACTGATAAATGGGGGTGGCGCGCGCGCCGGTGCTGGGGTCAGGCTGTGCGCCCGCGTGCAGCGCTAGTGTGTCGAGTTTTGGGTAGTCTGGTCCTGCCATGTCGTGCTCCGTTGGGTTTTACCCCACTAAGGATTCCGTCCGCCTGCGTGAGTTTCAGAGTGGTGTTTGAGGCACTGGGGTTATTGGCGAGGACCGCCAGCGCCCGGTCGAGTTTACTCGACGCACAGAGTAGCATGATCAACGTTTGAGAGGCGAAGGAATGCCGGATGATCGTTAAGGGTCAGGTTGCATGAGTACGGTTTGAATGTCGTTGAAAACGGTATCCGCGTGGAGAAATGAGGTGCTGTAGATGTTGCGAATACGCTTTTGCTTGTCAATGAGAAAGACCCGCAGGATATGGGACATGGTCCCAAGATAGTTGCCGCTATCGTCATAGTCGCGGATGACCCACTGGCCGTAGGCATCAAGGGTCGGCTGAAGCATTTCAGTTCCGGTAGTTGTCAGAAACAGCCAGTCGGAGTCTTGGGATCTAAAATGGTTGCCGTAGGCAGTGATGACCTCTGGCGTATCCAGCTGAGGATCAAAACTGAAGCTGACCAAGCGAACGCTATCCTCAATGTTGGGATCGCTCTGCAGTGCGGTTTGAACTTGCTGCATGACATAGGTCGCGAGGGGGCAGCCGTTGATATCGTGACAGGTGGTAAAGATAAAGCTCAGCACGACGACTTTATCGCCGTAGGCATCGTGCAGAGACGAGAGCTCGCCATCCTCACCCAAGATCTCACCGTTAGGAGCCTCACCGAAGCTAGGCAACCGGTAGCTACCGGCTTGTGGTGCGATGAAGGACAGGGGACCGTACCCCGGCGCTAGAATTGCGGGCTTCTCAGGGGGCGAAGTATGCAAGGCCTCATGCATCGAGGGTTCTGGCAGGTGGTGTGGGGTCCTATGCTCTTCAGCCGCCAACGAAGCGATGGGGAGAGATAACAGGTGAAGGCCTGCAATCAGGGCAACTGCAGGCCTCAAGGATGCCGATCTCAAACTTTATTACTCAGTTCGGGCGATAGTCTTGCTCGGCACTGCCTGACTGGCGTAGAGGGCGTGCGCGCCGAATCGCATCTGATGGGGCGCCCCCAGCCCCATTTCGACAAAGTCCAGGCTGAATTCGGGGGTCAGTGTTTTGCCATCCCACGAAAAGAGCTTGAAATATTGCAGATCATTGCCCTCCGCGGAAGCAGTCTTGTCCCAGTTGGCCAGCAAAGACGATGTGAAATAGACGCGCTCACCGTCCCAGCTCTGTGACACCATGTTGATTTGTTCCCCAATCTGTTGCTCGAAGACCTGGCTGGGTGCATGGGGGTCAGAGATGTCAAACAGGCGCACTTTGCCATCGTTCCACGTGTTGACCCATAAATGATCATCATCAGCCGAGATCGAAATATCAACGGGAAGAGGGATTTTGCTCGCGTCTCCAATGTCGGCGACTGCCTTCGCTTGCCATTCACCTTCGTCGTCTTCATAGATCAGCCAGATTTTTGAGGTCAATGCGGTCGTGGTAAAGCAGTAGTTCGACTGGGAACCCCAGGCGCAACGAATTTCCAAGGGGGCGCCGGGTACATCGAGAATCTTCTTGGGGGTTCGAGCATGCAAATCCCAAATCACGACGGTATTGCCGAAGCGCTTCATGGCCTCAGCGTCACCCATCATTTTCCCAAGGTTCATCATGTAATTGTTCCAGCCCGTGAATGACGACGTAACCAATGCATTGCGACGGGGCAGGGCGCGCGCGTCGTAACCATAACCATCGGCATAATTGCCGCTTTTTATGGCGCCTTGCAGATTGTCATCTGTTGGCATCCAGACGCTGGAGATAAAATCTCCCGAGTTGGTGTACTCCGCCATACCGGTGCGACCACCGTGGTCGCGATTATTGGATAAGCCGGTAATAAGCATACGGCCGGGGAGGGCATAGTTCGTGTGTGGTCCCACGATGCCGTCGGTCGTCGCGACAAAATCATCAATTGTGCGGTGCAGTCGCGGTTTGCCAGGGTCGCTATGTACATCGAAGATAAAGATTTTGCTGGTGTCCAGACCGGAAGCCCAAAGATAGCGGCGATCGTCGGTCAAGCCTGAATGGTGTGCTTCATGGCGCCCGCCCATGGAAATGCTGTGCACGACTTGCGCATAGTTTTCCGAGTTGGGGTTAACGTCGACAGTAACAAGTTTGTCCTCGCCATCACCGACACCCTCCATGCCCAGCGTCCAGATGTAGACGTAGTCCTCTTGGCCCACAATTTTGGCCATGTATGGAGACATGCAGGTTTCATCGGCACGCCCTGCTGCCGACGAAAAAAGCACTAAAGATGATAGCAATCCAATGATAGTTTTATGCACGATGGTCGCCTCTGTGTTTGGTGTTATCCTGAGTCTATGCTAGCACTCTTACTCGCGAAGTCGACCCCCACGGTATCTCGCGTCTTTTGTGCCCTCGGGTTTGGGTTATTAGTTTTAGTCATCTCGGAAGTGACGGCTGGGCAAACTGCGAGTAGTGGAGGCATTGGCGGTGAGCGCGACACTCGACACCGCGTGGGCTTAGGCGATAACCGTGAGAATTATGAGTCTGCCTCTTTTGTCACGCAATCGAAGGCGATTGTGCCTTTGGTGCTCCCCAATACGGAATCAGAAGACGGCGTTAACCAGGTAGCTGTGTTCGAGACCTTGGAATATCGCCTGGGGCTTCCGCCCCTCACAGGTGATCTTAGATCCGAGGAGGTTTCGTTGGGCCGCGCGCTGTTTTTTGATCGGCGATTATCGGCCAATGCAACACTCTCCTGCGGTATGTGCCACATCCCCGAGCAGGGTTTTACCCAAAACGAACTCGCCACACCGGTGGGTCATGAAGGTCGGTCGGTTCGTCGCAATGCACCATCGCTTTACAACGTGGCGTTTCGAGAGAATCTGTTTCTAGACGGGCGGGAATCTTCCCTTGAGGATCAAGTTTGGTCTCCGCTGCTCGCGATAAACGAAATGGCGAATGGCTCGCGTGCCGAGGTAATAGCGCGAATCCGCGCGATGCCAGAGTATGGTCACCAATTTACCAGCCTTTATGAAGAGGGGCTTACGGAACGAACGCTTGGTCTTGCGCTGGCGTCCTATCAGCGGTCTCTCATTACGGGTAAGTCTCCCTTTGATCTCTGGTTCTTTGGACCGGCATCGGGTAGTGGGCAAACTGGCCTCAGTGGAAACCGTCAAAGCTCTGAGCATGAGGGTGGATTAGCGCGGGCCGATTTTTCTCTGGAGGCGGAAAAAGGATTTGCCATTTTCTTACAGGTTGGCTGCGCCGCTTGCCATACGCTGGAATCGCGTTCGGCGATGTTCACTGACGGCAAGTTTCACAATACCGGTGTGGGATTTAGGCGAACGCGCAAGGAGCAGCAACCCCGCCGGGTCCAGCTTGCCCCGGGGGTTTATGTAGAACCTTCGGTTTTACTAGAGACCGAGGTGCTGTCAGATCAGGGGCGGTCGGAGGTAACGGGGCACGAATCGGACCGCTGGCGTTACCGGACTCCAACGTTGCGCAACGTGAGTGCAACTGCGCCCTATATGCACGATGGCTCAATCCCAACCCTGGAGGCGGTCATTGCTTTTTATAATCCGGGGGGCGGGGGCGATCCCGAGCAGGATGCGCGTATCCGGCCGCTCGGGCTAAGCGCAAGTGAGCAGGCCTCGCTTATAGCGTTTTTAGGGTCGCTTCGGGCGCCCAATATCGACCTTCTCGCGCAGCAGGCAAGAGACGGCGGTATTGGTGATAACGACTAGCGTTTGGCGACTGCAGCTTGAGGGTTCTCCATTTGGTGTAGCCCAGCGATTTCTGGCTCCTGGGCCAGTAAACCAACGGTTTTTTTGCTGCGTAATTACCAAAATTTACCGCTAGGCAGGCAGTCGCCATGCAAAAATTATCTAAGCTATTGTTGTTCTCAGTTATTGTATTGTGCGCCGGCTTAACTCAGGCTGATGTTGCCAGCATTACGGGTGAGGACACTGAGCCCGTGGTCGAGACCTGTCCGGAGCCAAAAGGCACGCTTGCCATAGCAGAGCCTCAAACACACGTCGTTATGGTGCTCATGCAGTACTCGCTACCGGCGCCTACCGGTCTGTTACGACAATTTGTCGAGAATTCTAATTGCTTCCAAGTCGTCGAGCGAGGTGTTGCCATGCAGAATATCCAGCAGGAACGTATGCTCGCAGATACAGGCTTACTCCAACGCGGTTCAAACATGGGCGGCGGACAGATCGTATCGGCTGATTTCGTGATGACCCCTGACGTGCTGTTTAAGGATAATAATGCCGGAGGTGTGGGCGTGGGTGCCGCCGTCGGGTCCCTTTTTGGCGGCCTAGGATCGGTGATCGGCGCTATGGCTGGAGGAATTAAGTTCAAGGAAGCGCAAACGACCTTGGTATTGGCCGATGTTCGCTCGAGCCTCCAAGTGGCGTCTGCGACTGGGGTCTATAAAAAGACTGACTGGGCTCTCGGTGGTCTCGTAGGTGCAGTAGGCGGGGGCGCGTATACGAGCACTGATGAGGGCAAGCTGGTTGCCGGTGCGCTGCTCGACAACTACAACACCATCGTTAAAAGTATAAGAGACGACCCGAATTTATT